>NZ_JBEZIB010000002.1:0-454013 GCF_040650855.1 Streptomyces sp. NPDC048606
ACCCCAGCCCCCCCCCCGCCCCCGCGCGCCGCGGGCCCCCGCCCCCCCGGTCCCCCGGGGGGCCCCCGCCCCGCGCCCCCCCGAACACGCGCACGCCCCCCCCCCCCGTACGTCGGGGTGGGCGGCCTTCTCGTCGTGCGCGGGGCCCGGAGGATCAGACGGTGGTGACGACCTGGTCGAAGTCCAGGCGCGGGGAGCGCGGGAACCAGGCGTTCTCGCCCGGCTTGCCGATGTTGATCACCATCAGCGGGGTGTGGTCGGCGTCCAGGAACTCCTTCTGCACGCCGGCGAAGTCCAGGCCGGTCATCGGGCCGGCGGCCAGGCCGGCGGCGCGGACGCCGACGATGAAGTAGGCGGCCTGGAGGGCGCCGTTGACCAGGGCGGACTGCTCGCGGACCGGGCGCTCGGAGAAGAAGGCGTCCTTGGCCTGCGGGAAGTGCGGCAGCAGCTGGGGGAGCTCCTCGTGGAACTCGTTGTCCACGGACAGGATCGCGACCAGCGGCGCGGCGGCGGTCTTGGCCTGGTTGCCCTCGGCCATGTGCTTCACGAGGCGCTCGCGGGCCTCGGCGGAGCGGACCAGCGTGATGCGCAGCGGGGTCTGGTTGAAGGCGGTGGGGCCGAACTTCACCAGGTCGTAGATCGCCTGGACCTGCTCCTCGGTCACCGGCTCGTCGGAGAACGAGTTGGCGGTGCGGGCCTCGCGGAAGAGCAGGTCCTGAGCGGCGGCGTCGAGAACGAGAGACATCGAAAAGCCTTCTTCTGTACGGAGGTGAAGCGCGATGTCCTGAACTCTACGGCGAAAGTAGGTGAAATTTCAACTAAAGCGGTGTCGGAGGTGGCCCGAATCACTCCTGGCGGCCGGCCGAGCCCCCCTCGGCCTCCGCCTCGCGGGCGGCCAGGGCCGAGTCCAGCCGGGCCCGCGCCCCCTCCAACCAGCGACGACACACCTGGGCCAGCTCCTCGCCGCGCTCCCAGAGCGCCAGGGACTCCTCCAGGGAGGTGCCACCGGCCTCCAGCTTGCGGACGACCTCGATGAGTTCGTCGCGGGCCTGCTCGTACCCCAGCGCCGTATCGGTTTCAGCCATTCCCGTGATCGCTCCCTGAATAGTAGGTGTGTAGTGCATCGAGATTGTTGCCGGAGTGTGTCGAGACCGTTCGTGGACGCGGCTACGCCCGAGGCGCGGGACCCGGGGCCGTGTCCGAGGGCGCTTGCGGGGTGGTGGCCGGGGGCACGTCCGGGGCCGCGTCCGGGGCCGCGTCCGTCACGGTGACCGCGAACTCGCCCGCCGCGACCCGCGCCCGCAGCGGCTCGCCCGCCGTCACCTCCGCCGGCGCCCGCACCACGTGTCCGTCGGCCCGCTGGAGCACCGCGTACCCCCGCTCCAGGGTGGCGGCCGGCGACAGCGCCACGACCCGCGCCCGGGTGTGCTCCAGCTCCGAGTCGGCCCGGTCCAACAGGTGCCCGAGCGTGCGCCGGCTGCGCCCGAGCAGGGCCTCCACCTCCGCCTCCCGGGACTCCACCATCCGCTGCGGGTGCACGAACACCGGCCGGGCGAGCGCGTGCGCCAGTCCCCGTTCCTCCCGGTCGAGCAGTCCGCGCAGGGCGCGCAGCCCCCGACCCTGGAGCTGGCGCACCCGCTCCAGCTCCTCCCCGACGTCCGGGACCACCTTCTTCGCCGCGTCCGTCGGGGTGGAGGCCCGCAGGTCGGCGACCAGGTCCAGCAGCGGGGAGTCCGGCTCGTGCCCGATCGCCGAGACCACGGGGGTACGGGCCGCCGCCACGGTCCGTACGACCTCCTCGTCCGAGAAGGGCAGCAGGTCCTCCACGCTGCCGCCGCCGCGCGCCACGATGATCACGTCCACGTCGGGCCGGGCGTCCAGCTCCCGTACGGCCTCGATCACCTGCGGTACCGCGTGGACGCCCTGCACGGCCACGTTGCGCACCTCGAAACGGACCGCCGGCCAACGCCGCCGGGCGTTCTCCAGCACGTCGCGCTCCGCCGCCGAGGCCCGCCCGACCACCAGCCCGATCAGCTGAGGCAGGAACGGCAGGGGCTTCTTGCGGTCCTGGGCGAACAGCCCCTCGGAGGCCAACGACCGCTTGAGCCGCTCCAGGCGGGCCAGCAGCTCCCCGATGCCGACCGGACGGATCTCCGTCACCCGCAGGGACAGCTGTCCGCGCGGTGCGTACCACTCCGGCTTGGCCAGGACGACGACCCGCGCGCCCTCCGTGACCACGTCCGCGACCTCCTCGAACACCTGCCGGAAGCAGGTCACGCCGACCGAGATGTCGTGCGAGGGGTCGCGCAGGGTCAAGAAGACCACCCCGGCCCCCGGGCGCCGGTTCAGCTGGGTGATCTGCCCCTCCACCCAGACCTGCCCGAGCCGGTCGATCCAGCCGCCGATCAGCCGGGAGACCTGACCGACCGGGAGCGGCGCGTCCGCCGACGTGTTGAGAGCCATGCAGGCAGGCTAACCGGCCCGGCTGACAGCGTCTCAGGCGGCGGGGCGGGTCGTGCGGCGGCCGCGCTGGACGAACAACACCACGAGCCCCACCACCAGCCACACCGCCCCCACCAGCTGCGCCGCCCGGGACGCCTCGACGATCACCGCCACCGTCACCACCGCGCCCAGCACCGGAACCACCAGGTGCTTCCACCACACGGGAGCGCCCCCGCCCCGCTTGACCACGAACCAGCCGACCACCGAGGCGTGCAGCAGGGTGAACGCCACCAGCGCCCCCACGTCCACCACCGAGACCAGGTGGTCCAGCCCGTCGTCGCGCCGCGCCGCCCACACCGCCGCCACCAGCGTCACCGTCGCCGCCACCAGCAGCGCCACCCGCGGGGTGCCGTGCGAGGTGCGGGCGAGCCCGCGCGGCAGCCGCCCCTCCCGGGCCATCGCGAACAGCAGCCGCCCGGCCGCCGCCTGCCCCGCCAACGCCGCGAACGCCGCCCCCACCGCCTTGCTCACCGCCACCAGGTCGTGCAGCCACACCCCCACCGACGCCTCGACGCTGTCGTAGAAGGCCGGCCCCTGCTTCGCCGGATCGGCGGCCAGCTCCGCCGAGGAGACCGGCGTCAGCAGCGCCACCAGGTAGGTCTGCGCGATGAACAGCACCCCCGTCAGGGCGAGGCAGAACAACACCGCCCGCGCCACCCGCGCACCGCCGCCCGTGACCTCCTCCGCGAACGAGGCGATGGCGTCGAAGCCGAGGTAGGACAGGACCGCCACCGACACCGCCCCCAGCACCGCCGCCGTACTGAACCCCAGCGAGCCGTCCCCGGTCAGCGGCGACAGCCAGCCCCGCCGGGCCCCGTCGCGCACCAGCACCGTCACCGCCGCCACCAGGAACACCAGCAGCACCACGATCTCCATGGCCAGCACCGCGAAGCCCACCCGGGCGGCCGCCCGTACGCCCCACAGGTTCAGCGCGGTGGTGACCACCACGGCCAGCGCCGTCCACACCCACTGCGAGACCGCCGGCACCAGCGCGTGCATCGCGATCCCCGAGAACAGGTACGCCACCGCCGGGATCAGCAGGTAGTCCAGCATCGCCATCCACCCCGCGATCAGCCCCGGCCCCTCGCCCAGCCCCTTGCGGGCGTAGGTGAACACCGAGCCGGCCTGCGGGGCCACCCGCACCATCTGCGCGTAGGAGAAGGCCGTGAAGGCCATCGCCACCGTGGCGACCAGGTAGACGAGGGCGACGGCCCCGTGCGACTTGGCGTCCAGCGTCCCGAAGACCCCGACCGGGGCCATCGGGGCGATGAAGAGCAGCCCGTAGACGACCAGGTCCCGGAAGCCGAGACTCCGCCGGAGCGCCGTGGGCGCGGGCGGGCGGGAATCCGTAGCGGATGTCATCGTTCCTCCGGGTGATCTCCGGTGCGGACGTTCGACCGGATCCCTGCGCGTCCCTGCAAGTCTCTGCCGAACGGGGGACGTCCGGCCTGCTGGAGACCCCCGTACGATGGAGCGTATGACTGCTCCCGCCCCCGCTCCCGCATCCCGCCGCGTCCTGCTCGCCGCCCCGCGCGGCTACTGCGCGGGCGTGGACCGAGCCGTGATCGCTGTCGAGAAGGCCCTCGAGCAGTACGGTGCGCCGGTCTACGTCCGACACGAGATCGTGCACAACAAGTACGTCGTCCAGACGCTGGAGAAGAAGGGCGCCATCTTCGTCGAACGGACGGAGGAGGTCCCGCCGGGCAACATCGTGATGTTCTCCGCGCACGGCGTGGCCCCCGTGGTGCACGAGGAGGCGGCGCGCGGCCGGCTCGCGACGATCGACGCGACCTGCCCGCTGGTCACGAAGGTCCACAAGGAAGCCATCCGCTACGCCAACGACGACTTCGACATCCTCCTCATCGGCCACGAGGGCCACGAGGAGGTCATCGGCACCTCCGGCGAGGCCCCCGACCACATCACGATCGTCGACGGCCCCCACGACGTGGACAAGGTCACCGTCCGTGACGAGTCCAAGGTCGTCTGGCTCTCCCAGACCACCCTCTCCGTCGACGAGACGATGGAGACGGTCGACGCGCTGAAGACCAAGTTCCCGCTGCTGGTCTCCCCGCCGAGCGACGACATCTGCTACGCCACCTCCAACCGGCAGGCGGCCGTCAAGGTCATGGGCGCCGACTCCGACCTGGTCATCGTCGTCGGTTCGAAGAACTCCTCGAACTCCATCCGCCTGGTCGAGGTCGCCAAGGACGCCGGCGCCAGGGCCGCGTACCTGGTCGACTTCGCGAGCGAGATCGACGAGGCCTGGCTGGAGGGCGTCACCACGGTCGGCCTGACCTCGGGCGCCTCGGTGCCGGAGGTGCTCGTCGAGGAGGTCCTGGAGTGGCTCGCGGCCCGCGGTTACGCGGACGTGGAGATCGTCAAGACCGCCGAGGAGTCCATCACCTTCTCGCTGCCCAAGGAACTGCGCCGCGACCTGCGCGCCGCGGCGGCCGAGCTGGTGGCCGACGGCTCCGACAAGTAGCACGGCTCCGACAAGGAGCACGGCTCCGACAAGGAGCACGGCTCCGACAAGTAGCTACGGGCGCGGCTCGTTCGTACGGTGATTCCATGCAGATCTTCGGTGTGGACATCGGCGGTTCCGGCATCAAGGGCGCTCCCGTCAACGTGGAGCGCGGCGAGCTCGTGCAGGAGCGGCACAAGGTACTGACCCCCCATCCGGCCACCCCCGACGGGGTGGCCGGATGCGTCGCCGAGGTGGTCGGCGCCTTCGACTGGAGCGGCCCGGTCGGCGTCACCTTCCCGGGCGTGGTCACCAACGGCATCACCCGCACGGCCGCCAACGTCGACAAGGCCTGGGTCGGCCTGGACGCGGCGGCCCTGCTCTCCTCACGGCTCGACGGGCGCCCGGTGACGGTCCTCAACGACGCCGACGCGGCCGGCGTCGCCGAGATCACCCACGGGGCGGGCCGCGGCGTGGCGGGCACGGTGCTGCTGCTGACCCTGGGCACCGGCATCGGCAGCGCCCTCTTCCGCGACGGGGTGCTCGTGCCCAACACCGAGCTGGGCCACCTGGAGCTCAAGGGCCACGACGCGGAGACCCGGGCCTCGGTCAAGGCCAAGGAGGACGGGGACCTCAGCTGGGAGCGCTGGTCGCACCGGCTGGCCCGCTACCTGGCCCACGTGGAGATGCTCTTCTCGCCCGACCTGTTCATCCTCGGCGGCGGGGTGAGCCGCAAGCCGGAGAAGTTCCTGCCGCTGGTCAAGGACCACGTCCGGGCCCCGATCGTCCCCGCCGAGCTCCAGAACAACGCGGGCATCGTGGGCGCGGCGATGGCCGCGCGGGGCGCCGCGTAGCCGTCCCCGGCCACCCCGCTCCTGCTACGCCGTACTGCTGCGCCGGGCCGCCGCGGCCCGCCTGCGGCCGCTGAGCGCGGCCCGGCGCACCAGCGCGATCAGGGCGGCGACGAGCGTGCCCGCGTACAGCCAGCCCGCGTGCAGGGACAGCGCGGACACCACCCCCATCAGCTCCCCGCCGAAGCCGCCGGAGCCGCCGGAGACGGGCCACACCCCGGCGGCGAAGGCGATCGGCACGGAGATGGGCGCGGTGATCAGGTCGGCCGGCCTCACCCAGACGGAGGTCGCGGCGGCGACGGGCAGGAACAGCAGCCCGTACGCGAAGAGCGAGGAGTCGAAGAGCAGCCAGGAGATCCCGGCGACCAGCAGCATCGCCACGCAGGCGAACAGCCCGCCGCCGAGACCGGTCAGCATGGGCCGCGGCATCCGCCGGGCCGGCCCTGCGGCCGGGGGACGGGGCCGTCGCGCCTGAGGGTGAGGTACCGAACGCATCCTGTATTGCTCCACCCCACCAAACTAGGCGGGAGGGCACCGAGTGGCCGCCTGGACACGCGTACATCCACCGGCGCTCATCGGAAAGTAAACTGTCCGACGGCCCACTCCGGGCCGCCGCCCCCTCCAGCTACGGGAAGTCGCCAACGTGTCGCTCACGATCGGAATCGTCGGCCTGCCGAATGTCGGCAAGTCGACCCTGTTCAACGCCCTGACCAAGAACGACGTGCTGGCGGCCAACTACCCGTTCGCCACCATCGAGCCGAACGTCGGCGTCGTCGGCGTGCCGGACCCGCGTCTGGCCGTCCTCGCGGGCATCTTCGGCTCGCAGAAGGTCCTGCCCGCCACCGTCGACT
The DNA here is from genome assembly GCF_040650855.1 of Streptomyces sp. NPDC048606. Classification (NCBI taxonomy): domain Bacteria; kingdom Bacillati; phylum Actinomycetota; class Actinomycetes; order Kitasatosporales; family Streptomycetaceae; genus Streptomyces; species Streptomyces sp. NPDC048606. Next base: position 6,666 of record NZ_JBEZIB010000002.1, read on the forward strand.
TCGTCGACATCGCCGGCATCGTGCGCGGCGCCTCGGAGGGCGAGGGCCTCGGCAACAAGTTCCTCGCGAACATCCGCGAGTCGGACGCGATCTGCCAGGTCATCCGCGCCTTCAAGGACGAGAACGTCGTCCACGTCGACGGCAAGGTCTCGCCGAAGGACGACATCGAGACGATCAACACCGAGCTGATCCTCGCCGACCTCCAGTCCATCGAGAAGGCGGTGCCGCGCCTGACGAAGGAGTCCCGCCTCCAGAAGGACAAGGTCGCCGTCCTGGCCGCCGTCGAGAAGGCCCAGAAGATCCTCGAAGCGGGCGAGACCCTCTTCTCGAAGGGCATCACCAAGGGCACCGAGCAGGGCGACCTCCTGCACGAGCTGCACCTGCTGACCACGAAGCCGTTCCTGTACGTCTTCAACGTGGACGAGGACGAGCTGACGGACGACGCCTTCAAGGCGGAGCAGTCCGCGCTGGTCGCCCCGGCCGAGGCCATCTTCCTGAACGCGAAGCTGGAGGCGGACCTCGCGGAGCTCGACGACGAGGAGGCCCTGGAGCTCCTCCAGTCGGTCGGCCAGGACGAGCCCGGCCTCGCCACCCTCGGCCGCGTCGGCTTCGCCACCCTGGGCCTCCAGACGTACCTGACGGCCGGCCCGAAGGAAACCCGCGCCTGGACGATCAAGCAGGGCGCCACCGCCCCGGAGGCGGCGGGCGTCATCCACACCGACTTCCAGCGCGGCTTCATCAAGGCCGAGGTCATCTCCTTCGCGGACCTCGTCGAGTGCGGCTCGGTCACCGAGGCCCGCGCCAAGGGCAAGGCCCGCATGGAAGGCAAGGACTACGTCATGCAGGACGGCGACGTGGTGGAGTTCCGCTTCAATGTGTAGTGCCTGATTCCTTGATCGGTCGAAGTGACTGGTCGAGGTAAGGAACCCCAGTTCAGGGGCCAGATCTTCGGGTCTGGCCCCTTCCTGTTTTCTCCTGCGGATTCAGGCCGTTTCCGGGTCGTGTGCTGACTTGGTGCTGACCCTGCGGAGGGGGTTGGGTCGCTGATGACCTGGGCTTTCGAGGGGGCAGCAAGGGCGTCGGGATAGCCCTTGGCGAGGGGAGGAGGGGCAAAGCCCTCAGAGGCCCGCACGCGGGCCCTCTTTATGCAAGAACGCGCATAGTCGCGAGAGTGCATAGACGGCCGTGCATGGCGTCCGTACCGTCGTTCTGGGCGGCTCCGGCAGGGGGCTGCGGACTTGGGGGTTCACGTGTCCGAGCGCACTGGATTGACTCGGCTGACGGGCGGAGACGACAAGAACGGAAGCGGGGAGTGCGGACACGGCGACTGCCCGAACGTGTACCGCACTGAGCAGGGAAGCATCGTGGTACAGGGTGACCTGTTCGACGGCTTCACGCCCCCGCAGGGGGAGGGCCTAGTGGAGGTTCCGGAGAGCGTGTTGCGGGAGGCAGTCCGTGCTCTTGGCTGGTGAGAAGTGGCAGGCGAAGTTCAGCGAGTTCACGAGTGAGGCGTGGCGGCTGGAGACGCGTCCCATCTACCGCGTCCCCCAGGAGGCGGACGAGTTCTCCCGGTTCCTCGCAGGGGAACGGTTCCCCGGCCCGTACGAGGACGACTGGACGGCGCTGATCCGCAGGCACCGCGAGACCGGCGGGACGATCGGCCGCGTCCACGTGGTGACGCGTCCGTTCTCGGACTACCTACGCTTCGAGTTCGAGCGGTACTACCGCCATCAGGCTCCGGTCGGGGAAGACAGCCGCATCCTCGATGTCACGGACCGGACGAACCCCCTGGCAGGTGTCGACGACTTCTGGATGTTCGACCGCTCCACAGTCGTCCTGATGAAGTACGCCGACGACGGGACACAGATCGAGCGGGAACAGTACGAAGGTGATCCCGCTCCGTTCCTGGAGTACCAGCGCATTGCTCTCGCTGGGTCGGTTCCGTTCCTGGAGTACGTGACTGCGTGACGTTCGAGCCCGAGCAGCTCGGCCAGTCCGCTCAGGAACTCGCCGCCACGCTGCGGAAGCTGCGCAAGCAGGCCGGTCTCTCCGGGGACCGGCTTGCCGCGCGGTGCAACATGTCGCAGTCGAAGGTGAGCCGCATCGAGAACGGGAAGGTACGCCCCACCCTGGTGGACATAGAGCGCCTGCTCACGGCTCTGGAGGCCCCGCCGGCCCTAGGGCCTGTGTGACGTCGTGATCAGCTTCTGGGTTCTGCCCTCTTCGTAGGCCGGGATCCTGTAGGCCTGGGGTTGTGACGCGCAGGCAACTCACAAATGACCAGTGGAAGTTCATCGAGCCGTATCTGCCGATCGGCAGGTACGGCCCGTATCCGGAGCGGTTGCGGGAGCAGTTCGAGGGTGTGATCTGGCGGTTCCGCTCCAGTGCCCAGTGGCGGGAGATGCCTGCCGAGTTCGGGCCCTGGGCGACCGTCTACGGACGCTTCCGCGTCTGGCGGGACGCCGGTGTGTTCAGCGCCCTGTTGGAAGGTCTGATCGCAGAGGGGGCCCGGGCGGGCAGAACGGACTTGTCGCTGGTCAGCGTGGACTCCACCACGGTCCGGGCCCACCACGACGCCGCAGGGATGCGTGTCAGCAGGCACCTCATGAAGGCCCTGGAGGAAGCCGTGCAGGAGCAGGAGGAGGCCCGTCAAAAAGGGGCGGCACGGCGGAACAGAACGGACAGGACGAACGGCGGCGCATCCGGCGCAGACGCAGGCTCCGCCTGACCGAAGGCCTGCTCGGCAGGTCCCGGGGCGGCCTCACCAGCAAGATTCACCTCGCCGCGGACCGCCAGTGCCGTCCGCTCGCGCTGGTCCTGACGGTCGGGCAGGCCGGGGACAGTCCGCAGTTCATCCCCGTGCTGGCGAAGGTGCGAGTCCGTCTGCCGGTCGGCCGTCCCCGCACGACGCCCGGCGCGGTCGCCGCGGACAAGGCCTATTCGTCCCGCGGCAACCGCGCCTACCTGCGCAAACGCGGAATCAAGGCCGTCATCCCGGAAGAAGGGCGCACGAGGCGGCCGGCCCATCAGCCACGAAGCCGACCTCTACAAGGAACGGAACACCGTCGAACGCCTGATCAACAAGCTGAAAGCCTGGCGAGGCATCGCCACCCGCTACGACAAAACCCCGGACAGCTACCTCGCTGGTCTCCACCTCCGCGCCGCCATGATCTGGGTCGACGACCTCCTCAAACCCACCGAATGATCACGACATCACACAGGCCCTAGTGGCCGAGGTGTCGGCGTTGGCCCGTATCGCCGCGACGGAGTGGCAGGACGCCCGCTCGATGCGTCGCAAGGGCCTGGACAAGAAGCAGCTCGAACTGGCAGGCCTGGAAGCGTCCTCGATCCATTTCCGGTTCTTCCTCCTGTCCATGCTCACGGCCCTGTTGTCGACCCCGGAGTACATCCGGGCCAGCCTGGAGCACATCCCCGGTGACCACAGCCGTGCGGTGGCGAAGAAGCTGGAGCGGCAGGACGTCCTCTACGACTGCCGCAAGCAGTTCACGTTCCTCGTCACCGAACAAGCTGCGTGCTCCCCCTTCATCCCTCCGGACGCCATGGCCGTGCAACTGGACCGGTTGGCGTCGCTGACCCACCTGCCGAACCTGCGCCTCGGCGTGCTGCCCCTGGACACCCGGCTGCCGGGCTGCCCGCTGAACACGTTCACCGTGTACGACGAGCGGTTGGCGACGGTAGAGACGACGACAGGGGTCATGGTCTTCCGCGACCCACGGGACATCCGGATGTACCTCGACGAGTTCGCCGCCTACGAGGAACGGGCGGTCTTCGGCGAAGACGCTCGGGAACGTCTTGCGGAATGGGCCGCGGCCTTCCGCTCCTGCATCTTTAGTCCAGGACATGACTGAACCTCGATGCAGTCCCTGCCTGCGGGCAAGATGCCGTGACATCGGAGAACCCAGGCGGGGAGGCGTGCGAGATGCGCGAGACGTATGAAGCACAGACGACGATGTCCGAGACGGTGGCCCTGTCCCTGCCGCCAGTACGCCCGGAGCCCGTCGCGGGCTGCCGGGACTGTCTCGGCTTCGCGGTGCAGCGGGTCAACGCAGGGTCGGTCAGGGACTACTCCAAGGTCTCGGACATGAATGTGACCCTGCAGGCGCACCTGCGTGACGCGCACGGGGGCGAGTAATGACCCGCGCCGTGCTGCGGTACGTGACGCACCGGATCACCCAGCACCCGGACACCGACGTGACGTTCGAGGCCGAGTGCCTCCACTGCGCGTGGACGGCACATCCGTCGGAGGACGGGGCGGCTGTGGACATCGAGTGCATGGCACATGCAGGACTCAGCGGTCACAAGGGATTCAGGCGGGTGTGCACGTCATTCGCCCTGGTGGTGAGGGCTGAGTGAAAGAGGCTCGGCGGGCCGACCCTCAGCTGAAGCAAGACACGTTGCAGGTGACGCCGACAGCCAAGGAGCCGGCGCAGTCGACGGCCGTACGCGCCCGGCAAGGCGGGATTTCACGACGGAGAATTCCAAGTCGAGGAGGCCGATGACCAAGGAAGAGTGGATCGAGCGAGAGCTGGCCAAGGCTCCGAAGCCGACGGCCGAGGATGTCTGGTGGGTGCTGAACAGGTTCGGCTTCCCGCCGGAACAGGTGGAGGCGGCCTACGAAGCGATGCTGCGGGAGAAAGCGATGCTGCGGGACAAGGGGAGGCGCGCGATAGCAGAGCAGCACGGAGGCGGCCATGCGGAAGCTCCCTGACGCGGGCCCCTCGTAGCCAGCCCGACCTGGCCACGGGGGCAGCGTTCAACCGATAGGGGCGGCGCAGGCCAGGAGGGGCCCGGCCGCCTTGCTCCACGACTCGCCCCGCGCGAGAGAGCCCGACCCCTCGGTGCGCAGGGAATCGACCACAGGTGCGAGGAAGGTGGTCCGCCAGTGCTGTACGGTCTCGGGCTTCATGCCGCTCGTGTCGACCACGGACCCCAACCTGGCTTCGAGGACATCCGCTCCCTGCGCGATGTCGTCCCCGGTCCACTCGTCCACGTGCTCGGCTACCAGAGCCCACGACAGCTTGATCATGAGTCGGATCGTAGAGGCGGAGGCATGCAGACGGGAGAGGTGAGGGGGTGCGGTATGACCCCTTGAGCCTGCCTTTCCAGCCGCCGCGTCTTAGCAGCTCGGAATCTGCCACGGTTCCAGGCGCGACAAGGTCTGCTACTTGCCGCTGATACGAGACGTTTCCCCAGGTCAGAAGAGTTTCAGCGATGCAGGTGACGCCTTTCTGGGACGCACGTTCCTGGGGTTCGGCAGCACAGGCCATGACAGCAGCCAGGCACAGGCTGCATCCGCCGATCGTGTGGAGAGCAGCCGAAGAGGGCGCTAGTCGTGCACCGCTTGCATGACCAGCGGTCTGACGTGCGCTGGCTGCGAGGTGTCTCTCTTCCCGTACAGGGCAGCTCGGCCGCATTCTCTACTACGCTTCCCGCGTGGACTCAGCCGCCGCTTGTGTGGAACTCACATCGACGGCTGGGGACGGCCGGGCGACGTGCGTCACGCCGCAGGCATCAGGGTTGGCGGCCCGCGCGACCGCCATGACATACCGGGAAGAAGAGCCTTGGCCCTCAAGAAGACAGACCTTTACAGCTCGCTCTGGAAGAGCTGCGACGAGTTGCGCGGCGGGATGGACGCCGGCCAGTACAAGGACTACATTCTGACGCTCCTCTTCGTTAAGTACGTCTCCGACAAGGCGAAGGCGGACCCCGACAGTCTCATCGACGTCCCGCCCGGTGGCTCCTTCGATGACATGGTGGCTGCCAAGGGCGACAAGGAGATCGGCGACCGCTTCAACAAGATCATCAGTCGGCTCGCCGAGGCGAACGATCTGCGGAACGTGATCGACGTCGCCGACTTCAATGACGAGGAGAAGCTCGGCAAGGGCAAGGAGATGCAGGACCGCCTCTCCAAGCTCGTCACGATCTTCAGCGACCTTGACTTCCGAGGCTCCCGAGCCGAAGGCGACGATCTCCTCGGTGACGCTTACGAGTACCTGATGCGCCACTTCGCCACGGAGTCCGGCAAGAGCAAGGGCCAGTTCTACACCCCTGCCGAGGTATCCCGTGTTCTGGCAAAGGTGGTCGGCATCACGAAGGACACCAGCCAGGACCAGACGGTCTACGACCCGACCTGCGGCTCCGGCTCGCTTCTCCTGAAGGTCGCTGCCGAGACCTCACGCGGCATCACGATCTACGGCCAGGAGAAGGACAACGCCACGTGGGCGTTGTCCAAGATGAACATGATCCTTCACGGGAACGAGGATGCCGAGATCCTCAAGGGCGACACCATCACCAGCCCTCAGTTCACCAACGGCCATGCTCTCCAGACGTTTGACTTCGCCGTGGCCAACCCGCCATTCTCGATCAAGTCCTGGAGCAACGGACTGGAGCAGGAGTACGGCCGCTTCGAGTACGGCCGGCCGCCGGAAAAGAACGGTGACTACGCCTTCCTGTTGCACATCCTCAAGTCACTCAAGAGCACGGGCAAGGCGGCGGTCATCCTTCCGCACGGCGTGCTCTTCCGTGGCAACGCCGAAGCCGACATTCGTCAGCGCCTGCTGAAGCAGGGGTTCATCAAGGGCATTATCGGCCTCCCCGCGAACCTCTTCTACGGGACCGGCATCCCCGCCTGCATCATCGTTCTAGATAAGAAGAACGCCGTCGGCCGCACCGGCGTTTTCATGATCGACGCGTCCAAGGGCTTCATCAAGGACGGCACCAAGAATCGCCTCCGCAGCCAGGACATCCACAAGATTGTCGACGTCTTCACGCGACAGACCACGATCGACCGCTACTCGCGCATGGTTCCGCTGTCGGAAATCGCCGATTCGAAAAACGACTACAACCTCAACATCTCCCGCTACATCGACTCCTCGGAGCCCGAGGACATCCACGACCTCCATGCACACCTACACGGCGGAATCCCCGAACGAGACCTTGATGCACTGAGCGGCTATTGGGACGCCTTTCCGCAGTTGCGCGGGCAACTGTTCCAGCCGAACCGTCCTTGCTACAGCGACCTGACCGTCGACGTTCGTAAGGTTCAGCAGGCAATCCTCGACTCGTCCGAGTTCCAGAATTTCACTGACGAGGCTCGCGAATTCACTGCCGAGTGGTTCGGTGCCCATCGCGAGCGGCTGGAAGGAATCAACGCCAATATCCTGCCGAATGACCTCATCGCCATCCTCGGCGACGATCTGCTCGCCCGCTTCAAGCCGGTGCCCCTGTTGGACGAGTACGACGTCTACGAACAGCTCATGACGTACTGGCATGACGTTATGCACGATGACGTCTTCATGATCATGAACGAGGGCTGGCTCGGCGCTGCCAGGCCTCGCAAGATCGTAGTGAGCAAGGAACGCAAAATGTCCGAAAGTCCCGATCTCGTGGTGGGTTCAGGTCGCAGTGCTACTCGGTACAAAATGGACCTCATCTCGCCGACCCTGATCGTCTCGCGCTATTTCGCGAAGGAGCAGATCGAGGTCGACAAGCTCATGATGGCAGTAGAGGACGCCAGTCGCGCGCTTGAGGAGTATGTCGAGGAGCACGCCATCGAAGGCGGGATCCTGGCGGAGGCCATGGTAGACGACAAGATCAGCAAGGTCCTCGCGTCGGACCGCCTGAAGAAGGCGCGACACGAAAATACGGATACTGCCGAAGTGGCAGCCTTGGCGCACCTGATCAACCTGTACAACGCGGAGACGGTAGCCAGGAAGGCTGCCAAGGAGGCGGAGGGAGCGCTTCACCTCGCGACGCTGAAGAAGTACGGCGACCTCACGGAGGACGATGTGCGGACACTCGTCCTGGACGACAAGTGGCGGACGACGATCACTGCGCGCGTGGCCTCCGAGGGGGAGGCGCTGACTTTGGCCTTGGTAAAGCGCATCCAGCAGCTTGGTGACCGTTACGCCGAGACCGTTGCGCAAATTGAGAGTGAGTGCGCCAATCTCGAGAGTCGGGTTGCTGGTCACCTGGCAGACATGGGGGTCAAATGACAGCCGCGCAGGATTCTGTAGTCGGGTCATTCCCGGATGGGTGGGAGCGTGCGACGGTCGGTTCTGCGTACGAGATTCATAACCAGAACCGGTTGCCGCTCAGTCGTGAACGACGGCGCGAGATGGCGGGCCCTTACCCCTACTACGGACCGACAGGGGTGCTCGACTACATCAATGAGTATAGGTTCGACGGAAAGTTTGCGCTTATTGGTGAGGATGGCGATAACTTCCTGAAGTTCGCCACTCACCCCATGACATTGCTGGCGCGTGGCCGATTTAACGTCAATAATCATGCTCACGTCGTAGGGTCAGATGGCGTCAACCTCGTTGAGTGGTTCAAGACATATTTTGAAAATCGCGACATTACGGCACACCTAACCCGTCAAGGGGCGAGTCGATACAAGCTCACGAAGGCGGCATTGACGGAACTGCCGATTCCTGTTCCCTCGAAGCAGGAGCAGCAGGCAATCGTGAACGCGGTATCAGATATCTCGGATCTCCTGCGGTTGCTGGATAGTTTGGTGACCAAAAAGCAGGAAATTAGACGGGGGCTTATGCAGCAGCTGCTGACTGGCCGCACCCGTCTCCCCGGCTTTACGGAAACGTGGAGGCGGTGCAGTATTTCAGAACTCCTGCGACCTCGATCCGAGCGCAATGCTTCAGCCGAGAATCTGACGGTGTTGACGTGCACGAAGAGTATGGGCTTTGTCCGCTCTATGGATTACTTCAAGAATCAAGTCTTTAGTCGTGACCTCAGAGGTTATCGGGTGATCCACCGAGGAGATATCGGATATCCCGCCAATCATGTCGAAGAGGGGTCGATTGGAGTTCAGGAACTCGAAGATCGGGCGTTGGTGAGTCCTATCTATGTCGTTATGGAGCCTCGGCCGGGCGTCGATAGTTACTTCCTGCAGCGGATGTTGAAGCTTGAAACTTACCGGCAGAAGTTCTCGCAGGCCACTAATGCTTCTGTCGATCGGCGGGGCAGCTTGCGGTGGTCGGAGTTCTCGCAAATCGAAGTGTCTGTTCCAGATGTCGAAGAGCAGCGACGCATCAGTTGTGTTCTCCGAGACTCGGAGCTAGAGATCGAAAAGCTGGAGCAGAGGCTCCGCGTCGCACGCGACATCAAGCGGGGTGTGATGCAAGAGCTGCTCAGTGGGCGGACTCGCCTCCCCGTGCATGGGGAGGCGAGTCAGCATGAGTGATGTCGGACAGGCCGAGCGCAAAGCGCAAGACCGGGTCGTGCGGTTGTTCAGGGAGCGGTTGAGCTACCGCTACGAGGGCAGCTGGGAGAACCGCGCAGGTAACTCGAACATCGAGGTCGGGCTGCTGGAGTCGAACCTACTTACCCGAGGTTACGGCGGCACTCTGGTCAGTAAAGCGATCGACCAGCTGAGGAAGGCCGCCGCGCTCGGTGGCGGCCGTGACCTCTACGAGGCGAACCGCCGGGTCTACGAGTTGCTGCGCTACGGAGTGAAGGTTAAGCCGGGCGCTGGCGAGCAGTACGAGACGGTCTGGCTCATCGACTGGAGCGACCCGCAGGCCAATGACTTCGTGGTCGTCGAGGAGGTGACGATTGTTGGGAAGCAGACGAAGCGGCCGGACATCATGCTCTACGTCAACGGCCTGGCTCTTGTGACCCTGGAGCTCAAGCGCTCCCGTGTGGCTGTGAGCGAGGGTATCCGGCAGACCATTGGGAATCAGAAGCCTGAGTTCATCCGGTCGTTCTTCTCCACCGTCCAGCTTGTGCTTGCCGGCAACGACGTAGAGGGCCTGCGTTACGGCGTCATCGACACACCTGAGAGGTACTGGTTGCAGTGGAAGGAGCCCTCCGACGTCGAGGAGCCGCTGGATCGCGCACTGCTCCAGATGTGCGGTAAGGAGCGGCTGCTTGAGCTGATCCATGACTTCACCGTCTTCGACTCCGGTATCCGCAAGGCGTGCCGTCACAACCAGTACTTCGGCGTCAAGGCCGCGCAGGAACGTATCGGTCGTCGTGAGGGCGGCATCATCTGGCACACCCAGGGGTCGGGTAAGTCGCTCACGATGGTGTGGTTGGCGAAGTGGATCCGGGAGCGTCAGAAGGACGCGCGAGTTCTGCTGATCACCGATCGCACCGAGTTGGACGAGCAGATCGAGAAGGTCTTCAACGGAGTCAACGAGCAGATCTATCGCACCAACAGTGGCGTGGATCTCCTGGACACACTGAACAAATCCGCCGAGTGGCTGATGTGCTCTCTTGTCCATAAGTTCGGTAGCTCAGCGAATGATGAGGATGGAGCCGAGGCAAGTACCGAGTTCATCAAGGAGCTCAAGGCTAAGATTCCGAAGGGCTTCAAGGCCAAGGGAAACCTCTTCGTCTTCGTCGACGAGGCCCACCGCACCCAGTCCGGCAAGATGCACGATGCGATGAAGGACCTGCTGCCGGGCGCCATGTTTGTCGGGTTCACGGGAACGCCGCTGCTCAAGGCGGACAAGGCCACCAGCATGGAGACCTTCGGGTCGTTCATCCATACGTACAAGTTCGATGAGGCCGTCGAGGACGGTGTCGTGCTCGATCTGCGTTACGAGCCCCGCTCCATCGACCAGCACCTGACGTCGCCGGCGCAGGTGGACAGGTGGTTCGAGGCCAAGACCAGAGGCATGACCGACTTGTCCAAGGCGGAGCTGAAGAAGCGCTGGGGCACGATGCAGAAGGTCGTCTCCTCCGAGCCTCGGGCGAAGCAGATCGTGCAGGACGTCCTTCTCGACATGGAGACCAAGCCCCGGCTGATGGATGGGCGGGGCAACGCCATGCTCGTAGGGGAGAGCATCTACCAGGCGTGCAAGTTCTACGAGTTGTTCTGCAACGCGGGCTTTCGTGGCAAGTGCGCCATCGTCACCAGTTACGCACCGAGCCCCGGCGACATCTCCAAGGAGGACTCCGGCGCAGGCCAGACCGAGAAGCTCCGCCAGTACGACATCTATCGAAAGATGCTCGCCGACCACTTCGGAGAGTCCGAAGACGTTGCCATGACGAAGGTTGAGCAGTTCGAGAAGGAGGTCAAGCGGCAGTTCGTCGAAGAGCCCAGCCGCATGCGCCTCCTCATCGTGGTTGACAAGCTCCTGACCGGGTTCGATGCTCCGAGCGCCACGTACCTCTACATCGACAAGAAGATGAGCAACCACGGGCTGTTCCAGGCGATCTGCCGGGTCAACCGCCTTGACGGGGATGACAAGGAATTCGGCTGCATCGTCGACTACCGGGACCTGTTCAATTCCCTCCAGGACGCCATCACCGACTACACCTCCGGTGCACTCGACGGGTACGAGCCGCAGGACATCGAGGGTCTGCTGAGCGACCGGATCGGCAAGGCGCGAGAGGCACTCGACGAAGCGCTGGAACAAATCCGCGCCCTGTGCGAGGCGGTCGCGCCGCCTCGGAACACCCTCCAGTACCAGCAGTACTTCTGCGCGGCAGAGCCGGGTGACGCTGAGCAGCTCAAGGCCAACGAGCCCAAGCGCGTCGAGCTCTACAAGGCCGTGGCCGCGGTCACGCGGGCCTACGCCAACCTGGCCAACGACATGGAGGCTGCCGGGTACACCAGCCAGGAGACCGCGGACATCAGAGCCGAGATCCGGCATTACACGGATGTCCGCGACGAGGTGAAGCTTGGAGCCGGCGAGGACGTCGACTTCAAGCAGTACGAGGCCGGCATGCGATTCCTGCTGGACACCTACATTCAGGCAGACCCGTCCGAGAGCGTGTCCGACTTCGAGGAGACCGGGCTTGTCCAGCTCATCGTCGAACTCGGCGCCGGAGCCCTCGACAAGCTGCCGAAGGGAATCAAGAACAGTCCGGAGGCCGTCGCTGAGACTGTCGCCAACAACATGCGCAAGCTGATCATCGAAGAGCGTGCGACGAACCCGAAGTACTTCGACAAAATGTCGGAGCTACTCGACGCAATAATCGAGGAGCGGCGCAAGGGGGCGATCGAGTACCAGGACTACCTCGCCAAACTGCTGGAGGCTGCCGCGCAGCTCGGCAGCGGTGACTCTGACAGCACCTATAAGTACCCGGCCTGGGCCAACAACGGGGCGAAGCGGGCGCTGGTCGACTTCTTCCTCCCTGACGAGCGTCTGGCCATTGAGGTCGATACAGCAGTGCTCCACTCCAAGCCGCATGCCTGGGTGGGAAATTCGCTGAGAGAGCGGAGGGTCCGCAACGCGCTCAAGCGAACGCTTCCCGACGACTTCGATCGGCTTGACGAGCTCTTCGAACTGGTGAAAGCGCGGAATGAGTACCACTAGCGCCCGCCTTGCTGTCCGAGGCATCGACGTCCATGTGGTGTACAAGGACATCAAGAACCTGCACATCGGCGTATACCCGCCCATAGGGCGTGTCCGAGTGGCTGCCCCTCAGCAGCTGGATGACGACCAGGTTCGCCTGGCCGTCATCCAGCGTTTGCCGTGGATCAAGCGCCAGCAAGACCAGCTGCGCTCAGCCCAGCGGCAGTCGGTACGAGAGATGGTCAGCGGCGAGTCCCATTACGTCTGGGGTGTACGACGCCGCCTGAAGGTCATCGAGCGGCCAGGGCGCCCGCATGTTGAAGTCGACGGCGATCGGATGCTGCTGTACGTGCCGATCAGCACGAGTGACGAGCGCCGTCGTGACGTGCTCGACCAGTGGTACCGCCAGCAGCTCCGGCAGGCGATCCCTGCGCTCATCGAGCGCTGGGAGCACAAGCTAGGGGTTTCGGTTCCGTGGTGGGGCATCCGGCGGATGAAGACAAAGTGGGGCTCCTGCAACCGGGAGACCCGCCGCCTTTGGTTCAACTCCGAACTCGCCAAGAAGCATCCGGAGTGCCTTGAATACGTCGTCGTTCACGAGATGGTCCACTACCTCGAACGGGGGCACGGTCAGCGTTTCACCCAGCTGATGGACAGCTTCCTGCCGGACTGGCGCAACCGCCGCGATGGCTTGAATGCCGCGCCGCTCTCCGACGAGCTCTGGGCGGAACGTTGAGTGTGGCGAGGACTGCTCGGGACCGGACGGGGTTTTCGCTGCGGCAAGAGCCCCGGACCTGTCCGGGAGCATGTGGAAGCAGTGCACGCACTTCCGTCCCTCGAAAACTTCGAGTGACGTTTATCAGGTATCCGAGTTAATGAATGCGAGGAAGCGTCCTGCTTCCTCCGCGAACCCACCAGATGACGATGACGCGGAAGGTGCTGTACCCCATGGCGAAGCTTCGGTTGACCGTAGGGCGGGGGCACGTCGAGGAGCTTGCTCGGCTGCGTCATCCTGTTGGGGCCATCGAGGAGCTGATCTGGAACTCCCTCGACGCGGATGCCGAGAACGTCACTGTGGTGCTTGAGCGCAACGACATCGGTGGCGTCGACCGGGTCGCCGTGATCGACGACGGCACCGGTATCACGGCGGAGAAGTGCAGCGACTACTTCGAGCAGATCGGCACGTCCTGGAAGAAGCGGACGCAGGTCAGTGAGGTCAAGAAGCGCGTGCTGCACGGGAAGAACGGGCGGGGCCGTGTCCGGGCATTCGCGCTCGGCAGTGAGGTGCGGTGGAGCAGCGTGAGCGGTGCACCGGGGAGTCGTGGTCGAGTCGTCATCGAGTCCGATCGCAGTTCCATGGACGAGTTCGACGTCAGTGATCCTGAGCCGACGGTTGACGCGACAGGCACGGTCTTCGAGGCCTTCGGTGGTGAGGATCTCCAGAAGCTGACCGAAGACGCCGTCCGTTCCGCGCTCACTGCCGCCTTTGCGCTCCACCTGGAGGCGTACCCGGACATCTGCATCACCTATGACGGGAGGCAGCTGGATCCAGCGTCGGAGCAGGTTCACGTCGATACGTACGAGGTGGCGGCTCCGTCGGGAAGTCCGCACCCTCCGGCTCAACTGAAGATCATCGAATGGTCGCGTCCGTACTCTCGGGCACTGATCCTGTGCGATGGCCGGGAGATGTCGTTGGCGCAGCTGAAGCCGGAGATCCAGGCCCCAGGCTTCCACTTCACGGCGTACCTCTCCTGGTCAGGGTTCGAGGACGATGCGGTCGGTGACCTCGCCTTTGCCGATTGGACGCCGGAAGGGCCCGCTGCCGAGGTGTTGGCTGAAGCTCGGGAGCGTATGCGCGCGCACTTCCGATCCCGCGCTGACGAGCGCCGTCGGGAGCTCGTTGACTCGTGGCGTGCGGAAGGCTTCTACCCGTATGCGGGCGAGCCCGCCAACGACCAGGAGCGCGCGGAGCGCGAGACCTTCGACGCCGTGGCGACCGCGGTCGTCCGGCACCTGCCGGCGAGCAAGAGGGCCCAGAAGGTGTCCTTCGCGCTTCTGCGGTCTGTCTTGACCCATGAACCAGGCGAAGTGCTCCGGATCGCCGAGGAGCTCTTCGCTCTTTCCAAGCAGGAGCAGGCGGAGCTCAGCCGCCTGCTGGACCGTACGCCGCTGTCTGCTCTGATCAAGGCGTCGACGGCGACGACCGGGCGCCTTGACTTCCTGTCGGCCCTGGAGCACCTCGTCTTCGACCCTGCGGCCAAGGGGCGAGTCAAGGAGCGCACCGAGCTGCACCGGATTCTGGAGAACGAGTGCTGGATCTTCGGTGAGGAGTACGGACTGCATGTCAGCGACCGCAGTCTCAACGAGGTGCTGAGGCAGCACTGCCGTCTACTCGACCGGGACGCGCCGGCTCCGGACCCTGTCCTGAGAGAGGACGGGACTCGGGGGATCGTCGACCTGATGCTGTCCCGTGCTGCCCGGCAGCGGAAAGGGGAGCGTCACCATCTTGTGGTGGAACTCAAGAGGTCGAGTGTCACGCTCGGTATGACTGAGTTCGCGCAGATCAACAGTTACGCGCAAGCGGTCATGAACGACGACAGGTTCCGGGAACCTAAGGTGACTTGGGACTTCTGGCTCGTCGGCAACGCCATGGACGACGGCCTCCGCCAACTCGCCCACCAGCCGGACCGAATGCCCGGATGCGCTGTCACGCAGCCGACGTACCGGATCTGGGTGCGTACCTGGGGCGAGATCATTGAGGATGCCCAGGAGCGGCTTCGTTTCTACAGCGAGCAGCTTGAGTACCAGTCGTCGACCGAGCACGCCATGGACTATCTGATCAGGGAACACGCCGATACGGTCGTGGACCTGGTGAACGACGGCACAGTACCCGCGGCGAGGTCGGGGGACAGCGGTTCGGTCGGAGCTGCCGTCACCCCGTGAGGGGTGTCTTGGGGTAGATCGACGTTGTACGCAGCGGCGGTGAAGAGCAACGGCGGACGGGCAGGGATGAAGAGCAGAGCAAGGCATGAGCCTGAACAACTCCTGACGAGAGGGCCGCCCCTGCGGCCCGAGGAAGGCAGCGGCGAAGAGGCCAACGGCGGACTGGCGGCCTCGACGGTCAACGACCGCATGAACATCCTGCGCGCCATGATGGCGACGGCCGTCAAGGAACGGCGCATATCCGAGAGTCCCTGTGACGGGGTGCCGCCGATCAAGACGGCGGGTGCGGCCGTCGACCCGGACGAGATACCGACGCTGGCGGAGGTGTACGCCATCGCCGCCGCCATGTCCGATCAGTACCGGCTCACGGTGTGGCTCCAGGCGGGCGCTGGGCTGCGTATCAGCGAGGCTCTCGGGCTGACCTCCGACTGTCAGCGGGAGGGCTTCCTGCGGCTGCGTCGGCAGATCAGCGCCAAGGCGAACCAGGGTGACTGCGTGACCCGCTTCGTGCCGCTCAAGCATCGCACGGCGGACAAGTACCGGGATGTGCCCTCGCCGACGTTCCTGGACCAGGAGATCGGCAACCACCTCAAGCGCTGGGGCACGGTCGAGGTCGACGGCGTCGAGGCGCTGTTCGCGCCGCGTGAGCGGGGCAAGGGGAAGATGCCCACGGCTTCGACATACGGCTATCACTGGCGGAAGGCGTGCGTGGCGGCGGGCGTGGTCGCCCCGGACAAGAAGCCGAAGTGCACCCCGCACTCACTGCGCCACTTCTTCGCCTCGACTGCGCTGGCGAACGGCGTCCCGATCCACGAAGTGAGCCGCTGGCTCGGGCACCGGAACATCAAGACGACCGTCGACACGTACGGGCACCTGGTGCCGGAGGCGTGGGACCGGTGCCGGGACGTGATGCAGCAGGCGCTTCGGCCGTCTCCGGTGCGTGCCGTTGCCGTGGCGGTATGACGTGCTGACTCGACGACAACGTGCTGACTTGGTGCTGACCCTGTGCCCCTTCGAGGGGCGGAAACCCTTGGGAACACTGGGCAGGAGGGAGTTCTATGAACGTTCCGCTTCAACGTGTAACGGTCTCATCAAACATGCAGGTCAGAAGGGGTCGGACTCTGGTGAGCTCGACCCCTTCTGCATTCCCGTGCCGGCTTTCAGCTGCTTCGGGGTGGCGTGAGTTTGTCGAGGTCCAGGCTGATCTCGAAGGGCACCGGGCGCTGGAGGGTGCCGCGGAAGATGCCGGCGGGCGCGTAGGCGCCGGTGGGTTCGTCGAGCTCGTAGACGTGGACGACGGGTGCCCCGTCCTCGTCCTCGATGCACCAGTAGTGCGGGATGCCGGCCTCCGCATACTTGCGGAGCTTTACCGTGCGATCGCGATGGGCGGACTCGGGTGAGACCGCCTCCACGACGAGCTTCACGTCCTCCGGGGCGTACCAGGTGCGGTCGGGGTCGTAGGCCAGGTTCGTCAGCAGGAGGTCCGGCTCAGGCCGGTTGCGGGCATCGAGGCGGATCGTCATCTCACGCTCGACCTCGAAGCCGTCCGGCGCCTGCGCCATGAGGGTGGTGGTCAGGGCGGTGACGAGGCGGCCATGCCAGGACCGCTGGGGCGACATCATGAAGACGAGGGCTCCGTCGATCAGCTCGGTGTGGCGGGGTGCCTCGGGGAGGCGGTCGAGGTCCTCCGCGAACCAGCCTTCCGCGCGCGGCGGGCGCATCCAGTCGGGCAGTGCGGTCATGGCTTCACGGTAGCGGGCCGCGGCTCAAGCCGGAGAGCCAACGAACCCGGTCCGGTGGTTCTCGGCGACCTGCCGCGCCATGACCGGCCGCGCGCCCAGCATCCGGCCATGAGCGACTCATCGGTCCAGGTCGCCACGGTGGTCGTCTCCGTGGCGGCTCTCGTCCTCTCGACGACGGCCGCGAGAGGAGCGCAAAAGCGCAGGAGGGGCAGTCCCGCTCCGTCGAAGTGCTGAGCAGCGAGGTCCGGAAGCGGTTTGGGCGGCAAAGCTCGGAGCAGGTCTCATGTGTGGAGGTCCCCGTTGGTGGAACCCGCCCCCCTCGAGATTCCCATGCGGCCGCTGAGCGGTGACGGCGGTCTCGCGTAGAAGGCACCGGCGCAATCCCGTGCTGATTCTGTGCCGACTTGGACCCCCGGCTGGTTCACTCTGCCCAAGGAGCGCCGAAGTGGTACGTTATCAAGTACCACTTCAGGGAAGAGGTCAGGCCATGTCCATAACCGCCAGCGAAGCCCGCAGGGAGCTCTTTCCGCTGATCAGGCAGGTCAACGAGAACCACGAGGCCATCGAGATCGTCTCGAAGCACGGCAACGCCGTGCTCGTCTCGGCCGAGGACTACGCGGCCCTGCGCGAGGGCTCGTACCTGTTGCGCTCTCCGGCGAACGCCCGCCGGCTGCTCAAGGCGTACGAGAACGCCCTGTCGAGCATCAACGTGTCGGAGCGCGAACTGATCGATCCGGACTCGGCCGATGCGGGTGCGGGTGCGGGTGCCGCGTGAGGCTTGTCTTCGAGGATCAGGGCTGCGAGGACTACACGTCCTGGCTCAAGAACGACCGCAAGATGCTCGCCCGGATCAACAAGCTCATCGAGGACGTCAGGCGTGACCCCTTCTCGGGGATCGGCAAGCCCGAACCTTTGAAGTACCACCTGCCCGGCGCGTGGTCGCGGCGGATCGACGACGAGCACCGCCTCGTCTACCTGGTGACGGAGAAGGAGATCATCATCCTCGCGGCTCGGTATCACTACTGACTGCGGGAACCTTCGGAAGGGGCCGACTCCGCGGCGGAGTCAGCCCCTTCGTCGTGACCGTCAGGTGTCGTAGACGGACGAGCGGTGTCCGATGTGTACGACCCACACCACGAGCTCTCCGTCGTCGATCGTGTAGACGACGCGGTAGTCGCCGACCCGGAGGCGACGGCGGTCGGGCCGTGACACGAGTGCGGTGGTGTGGAAGCCGAGGGGATCGGTCTCCAGCTCGGTCAGCTTGGCCAGGATGCGCAGCGCCGTGTCGCGAGGGATCTTCCGAAGTTCGGCCTGCGCCTCGGGGCGGAAGACGGTTCGGTACTCACTCACCGCGCGCCAGCGTCTCCCTCATGACGTCCTCGATGGGGACGCCGGGCGCGGGGTTGGCCAGGCGCTCGTCGATGATCCGGTTGATCTCGCGCTCTTCCCACTCCTGGTACTTGCGCAGCACGTCGATGGAGACGACCGCGGCGACCTCCTTGCCGCGGCGCGTGATCACCGTGGGTACGTCGTCGCGGTCGGCGCGCTCCACGACGTCGGCGAGGTGGGCGCGCACATCGCGGATGGACTCGATGGGCAGCGGCTGCGTCATGCGCTCAAGCGTACCGAGTGTCGCATGTGTACACAACGGTGTGCGTCGAGGATGGTGGCTAGGGGCGGGTCCAGCCGTGGGAGAAGTCGCACCGGAGGTTCGACCGGTGGTGGAGCTCGGCGGGGGTGTGGCGGGGCCGGCCGAGGCCGCCCATGGCCCTGCTCCACTGGTCCCAGAGGCTGTCGGGCTCCGTGAAGCGGTCGGCGTGGCGGGTGCCGAGTCGGGCGTCGAGGCGCAGGAGGGCGCCGAGGGCTGCGGGCTGGTCGTAGCGGAGGTTGGTGAGGGGGAGGTAATGGTCGAGGTAGGCGGTGAGGATCTCGGCGTCGGCGTGGGTGCCGAAGCGGGCCAGGGCGAAGCAGTAGGCGCTGCCGGAGAAGCAGACGTCGCCGGCCAGGAGCAGGTCGCCCAGGCGTGCCCGGAAGCGGTCGCGGCGGTCGACGCCGATCAGCCAGGCGGCGGTGAGCCGTGAGCGCCATTCGTACGCCAGGAGGGTTTCCAACTTGTCGTCGTCGATCGCGGTGGCGTCGTCGACGAGGTGCCGGGTGAAACGGGCGGTGTGCGACCACCCGGGGTCCAGGAAGCGTTCGCCGTTCAGGACGAGGTGGCGGGGAAGGCCCCCGTACATCCTCGTCACGTAGTTCTCGGCGGGGTGGCGTGACGGCATCGGTCAGCTCTCCGGATGCAGGTCGCTGCGGTCGATCCAGGTGGGGGCGACGAGGACGTCGTCGCCGATCGGGGCCTCGGAGGCCTCCAGGAGGGACCAGGTGCGGGACTCCTCGACCAGGTGCTCCCAGGGTGCGTCCCAGTCGAGTTCCCGGTCCAGGGAGGTGCCGGAGAGGTCGTACGCGCGGCCGGCGGTCACCCGTCGGAACTGCGAGTGGAGGATCACCTGGGCGTGGTCGGCCAGGTCGTCGACGATCGCGGCGAAGTGGGCCGAGGGCCAGCCGGGGGCCTCGTCCGGGGGTGTGGAGCGCAGGCGCGCGGTGAGGGTCGGGACCACGGGGGTGCGGGCGCCGAGGGTGGTCAGGGCCCAGCGCAGTCCCTCGGGTTCGCTCCGGTCGGGCGGGGTGCGCCGGTCCAGGCAGGCGCGGTAGGCGCGGCGTACGTGTGCGACGGCCCCGTCGATCCTCAGGTCCGTCAGGGCGATGGCGGCCCATTCGCGGACGGCGGCGTCCTCGCTGTCGAGCAGGCCGACGAGGGCGGGCCCGCAGCGGGGGTCGGCCACCTCCTCGAAGACCTCGATGGCGGTCAGCTGCCCGAAGGCGTCGAGGGAGGGCAGGCCGTCGATGAGGGCGGGTACGGCCTCGGGGCCGATGCGGATCAGCTCCGCGCGCGCGTCGTAGGACGGGCCCGTCGAGTCGTCGAGCAGGCTGATGAGGTGTGCGAGGCGGGAGGGCGTGACCTCGGCCCGTCCCGGTTCGGGGAGCGGGCGGGGCGGCGCAGGGCGGTGGCGACTCACCCGCGCAGTCTCGCCGACCGGTCGCCGCGCGGGAATACCGGGCCGGGCCGGGTGTTGATCATGGTCGGGAGCGGAGGCTTCCGGCGGGACCGGCGACCAGGGGGATCCGATGTCGTATCCGGAGTATCCGGAGCAGGTGTACCACCGCGAGGAGGGCGAGGTCAGCGCGGTCTTCCGGACCGTGGACACGCCGCCCGAGCTGGGGGTGGCGGGCGGGGACGCGATGCACTACCTCGCCACGAAGGCCTCCACGCGGGGGGAGTTCGGGCTCTACCGGGTGGAGATGAGCGCGCGGGCCGGCGGTCCGAAGACGCACTTCCACAAGACGATCTCGGAGTCGTTCTTCGTGCTCGACGGCACGGTCCGGCTGTTCGACGGCGAGCGGTGGGTCGACGCGGGCAAGGGCGACTTCCTCTACGTGCCCCAGGGCGGCCTGCACGCCTTCCGCAACGACTCCGACGCGCCCGCCGAGATGCTGATGATCTTCGCCCCGGGTGCCCCGCGCGAGGAGTACTTCGAGGGACTGGCGGCCATGGCGGACGCCACGGACGAGGAGCGCGCGGAGTTCTTCGTGCGCCACGACTCCTACTTCGTCGACTAGTTCGGCGGGAGTCCAGGAGGGCTCCGGGGGCCTCGGGCAGGCTGGGGGGATGGACTACCAGGGGCTGATCGAGGCGTTCATCGGGATCGTCAACGAGGTCGACGACGGGCGGCGGCGGGCCGGCGTCGAGGCGCTGTTCACCGAGGACGCCGAATACTGCGACCCCGACGTACGGGTGCGCGGGCGCGAGGCGCTCGTCGAGCACCTCGCGCTGCTGCGCGCGAGCTTCCCGCCGGGGGTCTCGTTCTCCCTGACGGGGAAGGTCGACGGCCACCACGAGCAGGCCCGCTTCGGGTGGGCCTTCGGGGAGGAGGGCGCCCCGGTGCTGGTGGGGGTCGACGTCGCCCTGTTCGAGGGCGGTCGGATCAGGGGCGTCCACGCCTTCTCCGACCCGAGCTGAGCCCCCGCCCGGAGCCCCTGCAGCCCCCGGAGCCCCCTACAGCCCCCGCACCGCCGCGACCGTGAAGGTCGTCGGGGCGCCCGCGGTCGGGTTCATCGGGCCGCCGTCCCTGTCGAACTGGGAGCGCACCACCAGGGTGCGCCCCGGGGTGTGCGCCAGGGTCGTGGGGATCTGGAGCGACGCGTCCGTGACGGAGCGGACCAGGCGGGCGCGGGTGCCGTCGGCGCTCAGCTGCCAGCGCGTCAGGGTGTTCGGCAGGTTCTGGGCCACCCGCAGGACGCCGCCGGCGGCGAGGTCGAGGCCGTCGGCGGCCTTCAGGTCGCCGCCGCTCAGGGCGACGCGGCCGATCGCGCCGGTGCGCAGGTCGACGCGGTGGAGCTCGCCCGCGGTCATGTCGACCGTCAGGAGGTAGCGGCCCGCGGGGTCGGAGACGATGCCGTTCAGCGCGAAGCTCCCGGCCGGCGACGGCGCGAGGTGTCCGCTCAGGTCGTGCGCCACGGTGAGCGGGCCCGAGCCGGTCCGCAGTTCGGCCGGGCTGACGCGGTAGACCACCGCGCGGACGCTGTCCGTCAGGTACGCGGTGCCGTCCGGGGTGAGGGTCAGGTCGTTGACGAAGCGGGGGCCTTCGCCCGGCACCTCGAAGTGGGCCAGGCGGGCGCCCGACCGGGTGTCGTACACCGACACCCCGGCGGTGGAGTCGGTGACCCACAGCCGGTGCCGGGCGGCGTCGACGCGCAGGCCGTTCGCCGTGCGCCGGCCGTCGCGGCCGGCCGGGAGGAAGACCTCGGCCGTACGGGCCCCGGGGCGGGCGCGGTACACGCTGCCGTCCGCGTACGAGCCGACGTAGACCGCACCCGTGCGCGCGTCGGTGGCTATGCCCTCGGGGAAGACCTTCGCGCCGGGGAGGGTGAACGCGGTGGAGACGGTCGGGGCCCCGCCGGCCGCGGCGGGGGCGGCGCCCGCGGTGCCGAGGGCGCCGAGGGTCAGGGCCGCGACGGTGGTCAGGGTGGCGAACCGGGAAAGCTTCGAGGGCTTCGACATCTGCGTATCCGTTCGATCGGGTGTGCTCGAAGAGTAGTTAGGGTTCTAATGCTTGGCAAGGGTCGTAGGATGCGCCCATGACCTCCATGCCCCCCGAGGAGCGGATCGGCGCGCACGTGAAGCGCGCCGAGCAGGCGCTCCTCGCGGCGAAGTCCGCCGCGCTCAAGCCGGCCGCAGTAACGGTTCCGCAGTACGCCGCGCTGCTCTGGCTGGCCGAGAAGCCGGGCATCTCCGCCGCGGCGCTCTCCCGGCTCTGCGGGGTCACGCCGCCCACCATGAACACGGTGCTGAAGAACCTGGACGAGCGCGGGCTCATCGAGCGGACCCCGCACGAATGGCACCGCAACGTCCTGGAGACGCGGCTGACGCCGCGGGGCCGCGAGGTGATGGAGCAGGCGGACGTGGCCGCCGTGCGGGTGGAGCGGGCGCTCGCCGACGCCTTCTCCGAGGAGGAACGGGAGCGGCTCGTCGAGCTGCTGGGGCGGTGCGCGGACGTGCTCGACACCCTGAGGTGACGCGGGGGCGGCGCCGGGGCGACCCCGCCGCGACGTCCGGGGGCCGGGGCCGGGGTCGACGTTCGTCACAGGTTTTTGCGAGCATTTGGAACTTCGTGGGCCGTTCCCCCATCCCAACGTAGGGGATGTCCACCCGTCCTGTCCCGCCCCGGGGCAGGCATGACCGTTCGGAGCGAAGTTCGTGCACGAGTACCCGCAGCAGTCGTCCGGCTACGAGCCCGAGCCCCCGCGCGGGAGCGGTCGGGGGAGCGGGAAGTCCCGGCGCGCGATATGGATCGGCGCGGGCGTCGCCTGCGTGCTGGCCCTGGGCGGCGCCGGCTTCGGCGCCTGGAAGTACGAGTGGTTCTCGGGCAACGGCGAGGCCGTCAGCTTCGGCAAGAGCCCGGCCGGCGGCGCGGACGCGGGCGCCGGCAAGAAGGGTTCCGACCCCTCCGCGCCCGCGGGCAGGCCGAGCGGTGACCCGGACGTGCTCATGCCGTCCGGTCCGAGGTCGGAGTTCAAGCAGACCGCCAAGCTCGACGACGGCACGATCATCGCGAAGACCCGCCTGGCGGGCGCCAAGTCCGGCTTCGAGGGCGACGTCTGGGTCTGGGCCCCCAAGGAGTACGACGACCCGAAGTACGCCAAGAGCGCCTTCCCGGTCCTGATAGCCCTGCCCGGCGGCAACGGCTTCCCGGCCAACTACTGGTCCGACCGCAGCCTCGGCCTCCAGAAGGCCGTCGCCGAGGGCGCCTCGGCGGGCACCAGCCTGCCCTTCATCCTCGTCATGCCGGTGCTCAACCCGGACAACAAGTACTACTACGACGGCGCCGACATACCCGGCCAGGCCAAGATGGGCACCTGGATGGCCGAGGACGTGCCGGACTTCGCCCGCAAGAACTTCCGCACCTACAAGTCCCGCGAGGGCTGGGCCTTCATGGGCAACTCCTCCGGCGCCTTCGTGGGCCTCAAGCAGGTCATGCAGCACCCCGACCGCTTCAAGGCCGTCATCGCCAACGGCGGCGAGATCGTCCCCGACTCCCCGCTGTGGAAGGGCCACCAGGCGGAGATGGACGCGAACAACCCCGAGAAGCTCGCGCAGAAGCTGATCGACACCAAGGGCCCCGACGTCCACGTCGCCTTCCAGTACGGCACCAAGGAGGGCGGCCGGGCCCGCCTGGACAAGTTCCAGCAGCAGTTCGGCAAGGGCCCGATCAAGGTCACGATCCACGAGATCAAGGGCGGCGACCACAACGGCTGGGACTACGTCCGGGGCATGAAGGAGAGCGCGCTCGCCGAGGTCAGCAAGGTCCTGAAGGGCCCCAAGCCCGAGGCCGGCTGAGCCGCCCCGCCCCGACCGCCCCGCACGGGGGCGCGACGTGGCACGCGCCACGTCACCCCGGTCCCAGGCAACCCTTCCGCTCGTTCACACCTCTGTCAGGGGTGTAAGGGGGACCTATCGGTCCGACCCGCGTCCAACCAGGGCGCCGGAGAAGGAACGGGAACAAATCCGTGCAGTATGACCAGCAAGGCGACGGCGGCACCGTGACCAAGGCCCGCCGTCGCCCCAAGCGCCTGCGCCAGATCATCCTCGTCGGCGGCCTCGCGGCCGTCCTCGCCGCCGGGGGCGGCGCCGCGTACAAGTTCGGCCTGTTCTCCGACATAGGGGATCCGGTGTCCTTCGGGAAGATCCAGGAGTCGGCCGCCGCCGAGGACATCCGTCCCGGGGTGCTGATGCCCACCGGTCCCAAGGCCGAGTTCGCCCGCACCAGCCGGCTGCCCGACGGCACGCAGATCGCCAAGACCACCCTGGTCGGCGCGAAGTCCGGCTTCACCGGTGACGTGTGGGTGTGGGTGCCGAAGGAGTACGACGAGCCCCGGTACGCCAAGAGCGCCTTCCCGGTGCTGATCTCCCTGCCCGGCGGCCGCGGCTACCCCACGAACTACTGGGGGACCGGCCCCGGCCTCGGCCTCCAGCAGGCCGTCGCGGACGGGGCCGCGGCCGGCACCAGCCTGCCCTTCATCCTCGTCATGCCGGTGACCAACGCCGACACCAAGCACCACTTCGACGGCTCGGACATCCCCGGAGAGCCCAAGATGGGCACCTGGATGGCCGAGGACGTCCCGGATTTCGCGAAGGCCAATTTCCGCACCTTCACCTCCCGCGACGGCTGGGCCTTCATGGGCTCCTCGGCCGGCGGGTTCAACGGCCTCAAGCAGGTCATGAAGTACCCCGACCGCTTCAAGGCGGTCATCGCGAGCGGCGTCGACATCGTCCCCGACTCCCCGCTGTGGAAGGGGAACCGGCAGGCCATGGACGCGAACAACCCGGAACGACTGGCCGAGAAGCTGATCAAGGCCGGCGGTCCGGACGTCTACGTGAACTTCCAGATCGGCACCAAGGAGAGCGGTCGCGATCTGGCCGAGAAGTTCATGAAGGAGTACGGCAGGGGCCCCGTGCACACCTCGCTCCAGGTGATCCAGGATGGTGAGCACAACGGAAAGTCGTACGTACGTGGCATGAGGGAGGGCTCCCTGGCGTGGATCAGCAAGGTGATGCAGGGACCGACACCCGACCCCGCCGTGCCGTGAGCCCGGTGGTGAAGGGGGCCTCGGCCGCGGCCGCGGCGGGGATCACGGCGGTGTGCGCCGCCGTGTTCCTCACGGCGTCCGCCGAGCGGCCGGTGCACCCCTTCCCGACCGTGGGCGTGCTGATGGCGGGCGGCGAGCACTGGTGCACGGCGAGCGTGGTCGACAGCCCGAAGGGCAACGTCGTCGCCACCGCCGCGCACTGCGTGGCCCCCGCCGGCGAGGACGGACAGCCGGGCGAGGTCGCCCACGACGGCCTCGCCATCGGCGAGCTCTCCTTCGCCCCCGCCTTCTCCGGCGAGGGCTCGGGCACCCAACCCCTCGGCACGTGGAAGGTCCGCTCCATCCACGTCGACGAGCGGTGGACGAAGTGGGGCGACGAGACCGCCGACTACGCCTTCCTCACCATCGACCCGGACGAGGACGGGCGCGGCGTCCAGGAGCGGGTCGGCCGCGGCGAGGCCCCGACGCCCGACTGGACCTCCGGCTACGAACGCGACGTCACCGTCGTGGGCTACCCGGAATCCGAACACAACCCGCAGAACAAACCGGTGTCGTGCACCACCCAGACCCGCCACGACCTGGACGACCCCGCCATGCTGTACATCAGCTGCGCCGGCTTCTGGACGGGCACCAGCGGCAGCCCCTGGATCGCCGACCGGGGCGGCACGGGCAGCCCGGGACGCCTGATCGGCGTCCTGAGCGGCGGGGACACGGACGTGGACTCCACCGCCGCGCTCTACGACGACCGGGCCAAGGCCCTCTACGAGCGGGCCGCCCGGGGCTGAGCGGAGCCGGGCTCGGGGGCCGGTGCAGGTGCCGGGTCGGGGGCGGCCGGTGGCCCGGCCTTGCGTCGTTCCGTACTGACGATCACGCCGACCGCCGCCACCACGATCCCGCCGCCGACCAGGATCGGCCAGGTCAGGGCCTCGTCGAGGATCAGCGCGCCCAGTGCGACGGCGACCACCGGATTGACGTAGGCGTACGTGGACACCAGCGACAGCGGCGCCGACCGCAGCAGCCACGCGTACGCGGTGAAGCCCACCGCCGAGCCGATCAGCGCCAGGTAGGCCAGGGCCACCCAGGAGGCGGTGGAGAAGGAGCCCACGTCCAGGCCGCGGCCCTCCCCGCGCAGCAGCCCGATCGCGATCCCGGCGACCCCGCCGACCAGCATCTGGTAGGCGCTGCCGGTGAAGGGGTTCGTCGGCGTCGACAGCTTCGAGCCCGAGAAGGAGCCCAGCGACCAGCTCACGGAGGCCGCCAGCACGAGCAGCACCCCCGAGAGCCGGACCTCCCCGCTCAGCCCGGGGCCGACCAGTACCGCCAGGCCGGCGAGTCCCACCAGCACCCCGACCAGGGTCCACGCGCGGGGTCGGTCCCCGCTGCCCGCGCGCAGCAGCACCACCCACATCGGGACCGACGCCACCAGCAGCGCGGCGAGCCCGGACGGCACCGAGGTCTCGGCCAGGGCCACCAGGCCGTTGCCGCCGGGGATCAGCAGCAGCCCGACCAGGACGGTGGAGGCGAGCTGCCGACGGGTGACGCGCAGCGCGCCCGGGCCGAACCGCACGGTGACGGCCACGGCCAGGACGAGCCCGGCGGTGATGAACCGGGCCCCGGCCGACAGGAACGGCGGCATGGTCTCGACGACGATCCGGATGCCGAGGTAGGTCGACCCCCAGACCACGTACACGAGGGTGAGGGCGGTCCACACCGCGCCGCCCGTGCGCCGCGCGGACGCGGTCGGGGCGGTCGCTGCGGTCGGCGAGGTGTCCACCGGGGTCGCTCGGTTCATGAGCGGATCGTACGGTCGGCCCACGGGCGCGTCCCCTCGATTTCTCAGCCCTTGAGCAGGGCGTTCAGCTCCCCGTACGGGAGGGCCCCGGCGAGCGCCCCGTAGCCGCCGCCGGCGAGGAGTTCCTCGGTGGCCCGACGGGCCACGGCGTAGGCCGTCTCGGCGACCCAGCTGCCGAGGCTGACGCGCGCCACCCCGAGGGCGGCGAGTTCGGAGACCGTCGGCGCGCCGGGGGCGGCGAGCACGTTCAGCGGCGCCCCGACGCCCTTGACCAGCTCGGTGATGACGGCCGGGTCGACGACCCCGGGCACGAAGACGCCGGTGGCACCCGCCCGGAGGTAGGCGGCGGCGCGGGAGAGGGTCTCGTCGAGCCGGGACTCCGGGGCGCCGAGGCCGAACAGGAAGGTGTCGATGCGGGCGTTGACGTACAGCGGGACCCCGGCGGAGTCGGCGGCGGCCCGCGCCGCGGCGAGCCGCTCGGCGAACTCGGCGGGGGAGCGGGTGCCGTCCTCGATGTTCACGCCGACCGCGCCGGCCGTCAGGACCCCGGTGATCGTCTCGCCGACGGCCTCGGCGTCGGCGCCGAAGCCGCCCTCGATGTCGGCGGTGACGGGTACGGAGACCGCGTCGACGACCCGGCCGATCAGGTCCAGGGCCCGGTCGCGGGCCAGGAGGTCCCCGTCGGCCGCGCCCAGGGACCAGGCGACGCCCGCGCTGGTGGTGGCGACGGCGGGGGAGCCGGCCGCCTCGACGACGCGGGCGCTGGCGACGTCCCAGGCGTTGGCGAGGGCGAGGGGGGAGCCGGGGACGTGCAGGGCGGCGAAGGCCTCGGCGCGGGCGGTCAGGTCGTGTGTGGTGGTCATGGGGTCAGTTCAACAGATCGCGCCGCCCGGGTCCGGCGGATTTCCGACACGACCGGCCCCCGACGACCGGCCCCGCCGACGACGGTCCGCGACGACCGGCCCCGGCGCGCCCGGGCCGGTCGCCGGTGCCCGTCGGCGTTCCTACGGGGCCGGGGCCAGGCCCGACTTGGCGCCGGCCCCGCACAGCGGCAGGACGGCGGTACGGCCCTGGAGCGGGTCCCCGGGAGCGCCGGGGCCCACCGCGGCCCAGCAGGCCGCCGCCGTCGGTTCCACGAAGAGGCCGCGCCGGGCGAGGTCCCGCTGGGCGGCGCGCAGCCGATCGTCGGGGACCGTCAGGAAGGTCCCCCCGGACTTGCGCACCGCGGCCAGGATCTGCCGGGCGCGCGGCGGGGCCGGGATGGCGATGCCCTCCGCCAGGGTGGGCCGCTGCTCCACGGGCTCGACGTCCTCGGCGCCGGCGGCGAAGGCGTTCGCCAGCGGTGCCACGGCCTCGGCCTGTACGGCGATCAGCGCGGGCGGCCGTACGCCGCGCCGGGCCAGTTCCTCCACGGCCAGCGCGGCGCCCAGCAGCAGGGTGCCGTTGCCGACGGGGAGCACCAGGGCCTCGGGCAGCCGTCCGCCGAGGGCCTCCCAGATCTCGTACGCGTACGTCTTCGTCCCGTGCAGGAAGTACGGGTTGAAGACGTGGCTCGCGTAGAAGACGCCGGGGGTGTCGGCGGCCCGTCGGGCGGCCAGGGCGGTGTCCTCGCGCCCGCCCGGGACGACGCGTACGGTCGCCCCGTGGGCGCGGATCTGCTCGGTCTTCTTCTTCGAGGTTGCCTCGGGCACGAAAACTTCACAACTCAGGCCGGCCCGCGCGCAGTACGCCGCGACGGAGGTTCCCGCGTTGCCGCTGCTGTCCGCGACCACCCGGTCCGGGGCCAGCCGGCGGGCCACCTCGGCGAGCATGACGGCGCCCCGGTCCTTGAAGGACAGCGTCGGCATGAGGAAGTCGAGCTTGGCGTGAATCCGCTCGGCGAGCGGCACCAGTGGGGTGTGCCCCTCGGCGAGGGTGACGGCGAAAGCGCCCGGTAGCGGCAGGGCGGAGGCGTAGCGCCACAGCGAGGGGGGTCCGGAGGCCGGATCCAGGACGCCGGCCGGATCCGGTGCGAAGTCGAGGTCCCAGGGGCCCTCGCAGACCGGGCAGCACCAGGGCGCGGTCCGGACGTCCGCGCGCGTGCCGTCCTCGGGGCAGAGGTATCCGGGAAGTGCGTGCGTCATGTGCGGAGCACCTTTGCCCTTTCATGGCCGTTGTATGGCACGGATGTTACGCGTCCGTTGTCCTCTTGTGGGACGGCGCGGGGGTGGGTCAACCTTTCGGAGGCGACGGCCCGTTGAGCACGACGGATTGTCATGGTCATGTCTACCGGCATGGTCCGGCGTCGTGTCCGAGGGGCCCGTCGACCCCCCGCAACGCACCACCAAGAGGAGGACCCTCGCATGTCAGTGATGCGTACCACCCGCCGCAGGTTCGCCGGCGCCGGCGCGATAGCCGTCGTCGCCCTCGCGCTCGGCGCGGCCTCCGCGTTACCCGCTTCCGCCGTCGACAACACCCCGTGGGGCGTCATCGAGAACGCGGGTGCCGCCGGGGCCGTCCCCGGCAGCTACATCGTCACGCTGAACGACTCCGCCGCCCGCTCCACCGCCGAGAGCGGCAAGGCGGTCGCCAAGCGGTACGGAGCGAAGATCGACCGGACCTACAGCTCGGCCCTCAACGGCTACTCCGTGGAGGTCTCCGAGGCGCAGGCCAGAAAGCTCGCCGCGGACCCGGCCGTGAAGTCGGTCGTGCAGAACCGCGTCTTCACCGTCGACGCGACCCAGCCCAACCCGCCGTCGTGGGGCCTGGACCGCATCGACCAGCGGGCGCTCCCGCTCGACCAGAGCTACACCTACCCGGACAAGGCCGGTGAGGGCGTCACCGCCTACATCATCGACACCGGCGTGCGCATCACCCACCAGGACTTCGGCGGCCGGGCCTCCTACGGCTACGACGCCATCGACAACGACAACACCGCCCAGGACGGCCACGGCCACGGCACGCACGTCGCCGGCACTGTCGGCGGCACCGCGCACGGCGTGGCCAAGAAGGCCAAGATCGTCGGCGTCCGCGTGCTCAACAACCAGGGCTCCGGCACCACCGCCCAGGTCGTCGCCGGCATCGACTGGGTGACCCGCAACGCGGTCAAGCCCGCCGTGGCCAACATGTCGCTCGGCGGCGGGGCGGACTCCGCGCTCGACACGGCCGTGCGCAACTCCATCGCGGCCGGCATCACCTACGCCGTCGCCGCGGGCAACGAGTCGACCGACGCCTCCACCAAGTCCCCGGCCCGCGTGGCCGAGGCCATCACCGTCGGCTCGACCACCAACACCGACGCCAAGTCGAGCTTCTCCAACTACGGCTCGATCCTGGACATCTTCGCGCCGGGCTCCAACATCACCTCCACGTGGGGCACCGGGGACACCGCCACCAACACCATCTCCGGTACGTCGATGGCCTCCCCGCACGTGGCCGGCGCGGCGGCGCTCTACCTCTCGCAGAACCCGGCGAGCACCCCGGCCCAGGTCTCCGCGGGCCTGGTCGCGGCGGCCACCCCGAACGTGGTCACGGGCGCCGGCTCCGGCTCCCCGAACCGACTGCTGAACGTGGGCGCGTCCACCAACCCGCCGAACCCGGGCACCCGCTTCGAGAACCTCAACGACTACGCGATCAACGACAACTCCACCGTCGAGTCGCCGATCACGGTCAGCGGGATCTCCGGCAACGCGCCCTCGAACCTCAGCGTCCCCGTCGACATCAAGCACACCTACGTCGGTGACCTGAAGGTCGACCTGGTCGCCCCCGACGGCTCGGTCTACAACCTGCGCAACCGCACCGGCGGCAGCGCCGACAACATCATCCAGACCTTCACCGTGAACGCCTCCTCCGAGGTCGCCAACGGGGTCTGGAAGCTGCGGGTCGCCGACCTCGCGGGAGCGGACGTCGGCAAGATCGACTCCTGGGCGCTGCAGTTCTGATCCCCGCCCGGGAGGTCTGACCTCCGCCCGGGGCACCGGGCGACGAGGAGCGCGACCGCAGGGCTGGTTCGCGCGGTGAACGCGGGGGCGACCGAGCAATCGGTCGCCCCCGTCGCCGTTTCCGCTCCGGGGCCTTGTGGGTAACGCGCGGTAACGGGTTTGAGTGACCAGCCTTCATCACTTCGGGTGAAACTCTGGCCCGTGCTTGCGCAGCTCAACCGTCGGTTGCCAGGGTGTAGCTGTCTGTCAACCTGATGGGAGTGGCGAGTGACTTTCGGTGAGCAGCCGGCCTATCTTCGCGTCGCCGGGGATCTGCGACGGAAGATCGTCGACGGTTCCCTGCCCCCGCACGCCCGGCTCCCGTCCCAGGCCCGCATCCGCGAGGAGTACGGCGTCTCCGACACGGTAGCGCTGGAGGCGCGCAAGGTCCTCATGGCGGAGGGCCTCGTCGAGGGCCGTTCGGGTTCGGGTACGTACGTGCGGGAGCAGCCGGTGCCGCGCCGGGTGGCCCGCTCCGGCTACCGCTCCGGCGGCGCGTCGACGCCCTTCCGCCAGGAGCAGGCGGACTCCGGCGCGCGGGGCACGTGGGAGTCGAGCAGCGAGCAGGAGGAGGCCCCGGCCGACATCGCCAAACGGCTCGGCATCGAGCCCGGCGACCGGGTCATGCGCACCCGGTACGTCTTCCGGGACGCGGGCGAGGCCATGATGCTCTCCACCTCCTGGGAACCCCTGGCCGTCACCGGCCGGACCCCGGTGATGCTGCCCGAGGAGGGGCCGCTCGGGGGTTCGGGGGTCGTCGACCGGATGGCCGCCATCGACGTCGTCGTGGACAACGTGGTCGAGGAGGTCGGCGCCCGACCGGGCCTGGCCGAGGAGATCATGTCCCTCGGAGGGGTCCCCGGACACGTGGTCCTCGTCGTCAGCCGCACCTACTTCGCCTCGGGCCGCGCGGTCGAGACCGCCGACGTGGTCGTCCCGGCCGACCGCTACCGCCTCTCCTACCACCTGCCCGTCCGCTGAACCCCGGCCCGCTGTGACGGACCGTCACGGCCGCCGCACCACCACCCCGCCGAGCGGCGGCGTCACCGACGCCGCCGCTCTCGCGTTTCCGGCGCCCGCCCCGCGCCCGCCCCGCGCCCGCCCCGCGCCCAGCGCGCCCCGGCGCGCACCGGCTCACACGGCCCGCTCGTACGCCTGGCCGGATGCGTACGCCCCCGAGGTACCTCTTCGTGAAAAACCGTATCCGCTCAGTAAAGGTCGGGCGTAAGCTCCGGCATATGCGCAATGCGGTTTCCTGGGCAGGTACATCGGCGGAGGGTGAAGCGCGATGAACGACAGCGGTGCCCTGCTCGCATGGCTGGTCATACGTCAGGACGACAACGGCAACCGCTACCGGGTGGGTCGGTACGCCACCCGGGCCGAGGCCCAGAAGGTCGTCGACAGCCTCGACGACCGGGGACACAAGCAGCTCTACTGGGTCGAGCGGATCGGACAGGGCAGCCAGACGGCCACCACGAACTGAACGTGGCGGCGCGGCCCTGACGAGCACCGGGAAAGCACCGGGAAAGCACCGGGAGAGAACCGAACGAGCGTCGAACGAGCGCCGAACGGGCCCGAGCGCGAGCACGCTCCCGAGCACGAGGACCGGCCCGGGAGCGGGTCCGGAACGGCGTCGAACGGCCTTGGCATAGGCTCCGCCCATGACGGTACGCGTGGTCGTGGGCGGAGCCCTTTGTCATGACGGGCGCCTGCTGGCCGCCCGGCGCAGTGCGCCCCCCGAGCTCGCCGGCCGCTGGGAACTCCCCGGCGGGAAGGCCGAACCGGGCGAGAGCGTCCCCGAGGCGCTGGTCCGCGAACTGCGCGAGGAACTCGGCGTCGAGACCGAGGCGGTGGAGCGGATCCCCGGGGAGTGGCCGCTGAAGCCCGGCCTGGTCCTGCACGTGTGGACCGCACGCCTGCTGGCCGGGGACCCGGCGCCGCTGGAGGACCACGACGAGCTGCGCTGGCTCGCCCCGCACGAGCTGGATTCGGTCGACTGGCTCGACCAGGACCGCCCCGCCGTCGCCGAGGCCGGACGCCGCCTGAGCGCGGAGCGGTGAGGGGCGCGCGGGAGGGGGCGCACCCCCGCCCGCGCGTGCGGATCCCCCTCCGGTCGAGCGCCCGCCGGGCCCGCGGCGTACCGTGGGGCGAGACGTCCGGCCGCGCGGGCGGGCGCCCTGCCGCGCCCCGCGCGCCGCACGGTGGGGCGCATCGGGGCGCGTGACGCGCACGCCGTAGGCCGTCCGCGCCACAGTGCGCCGGTGCGTGACGGATCGAGTGGTACGACGCCTCGAATATCGGGTATGTCGCTATTAGTCCCAATCTCGTCCCCCTTTCGTCCCCGACGAACCGGACTGGGGTCGCTGGTGGCCCGGGAAGTGATCGGCGTGATCGACACAGACGGTGAATGCGCCGAGTGGGCCTTTCCCGCCGAGCCCGGTGCCGTTCGCACCGCCCGCCACGCCGTGCGCGGCACCCTCCGCTCCTGGGGCCTCGACTCCGTCGGCGACGTGACCGTCCTGCTGGTCAGTGAGCTGGTCACCAATTCCCTGCGCTACGCCTCCGGCCCCATCGGGGTCCGTCTGGTACGCCGCAATCCGGCCGCCCCCGACCACCCGGGCGGCCCCGCCCTGCTGGTGGAGGTCTCCGATCCGCTTCCGGATCCGCCCCGCGAAAGGGTGGCGAAACCCGACGACGAGGGGGGCCGGGGACTCCACCTCGTGGCCGTCTCGGCGCAGCGCTGGGGAACCCGCCACGGTAAATCGGGCAAGACGGTGTGGTTCGAGTTGGCTCTTCCTGGTGAGTAACAAGGAGAAGGGTGGCAGGGGGTCTCCCGGACGGCGCCGGGGGAGACCGCCCGGCGTGGCCGGAAAACAACGGGACCCTTTTGTGATCGTGAACGCCGTGCCGTACGGGGCCGTGGTGCTGAATACTTCGGTCATGGCCGGTCCGGTTGCGGTGAGCTGGAGGGGACGGTCGCGTGAGCGAGATACCTGCGCAGGCACATCAGGCCCGAGTGTCCGAGGAGACGTGGCACGACTCCTTGTGGCACAGCAGCCCGCCTGGCTCGATATATGACTACATAAAGGTCGCTTCGTTCTCGATCGGTCCGGACGGGCTCGTCGACCAGTGGAGCCTGCGCGCCGAGGAGCTGTTCGGGCTCACCGCGGCCCAGGCGGTCGGGCGCGATCCGGTCGAGGCGTTCATGCCGCCGGACCTCCGGGCCGGCGGGCACCGCAAGGTGGCCGAGATCCTCGACGGCAAGGAATGGACCGGTCTGATCCCCTTCCGGATCCCCGGGGGCGGTGGCGCCCACGGCGTGGCCGAGATCTATGTGATGCCGACCCAGACCGAGACCGGCGAGCGGGCCGCCCTGTGCGTCGTGGTCGACGTACGCGCCCTGCGCCGCATCGAATCCGACCTTGCCGCTTCGCAGGCCATATTCGGCCAATCTCCCTTCGGTTTCCTGCTCTTTGGTACGGACCTCACCGTGCAGCGCGCCAACCGCCGCTTCGCGACCGTCTTCGGCGGCGCCGCCGAGGAGCACCGCGGCCGGACCGTGCACGACTACCTGCCCGCGCACGAGGCCGACCGGATGTCCGAGGCCCTGCGCCGGGTGTTGGAGACCGGCGACTCCGTCACCGACCTGAGGATCACCGGCGCGGCCCCGGGCAGCCGCGACAACCGCCACTGGTCCATCAACCTCTACCGGGTCCACGGCGGTTCCGGCCGCCCCGTCGGCGTCGCCGGCATCGGCACCGACGTCACCCGCCGCCACCTCGCCGCCCGCGAGGCCGCCGGCGTACGGCGCAACCTCGCCCTCCTCAACGAGGCCGGGCACCGCATCGGCAACTCCCTCGACCTGGAGACCACCGCCCGCGAGCTGCTCGACGTCACCGTGCCCGGCTTCTGCGACCTGGCCGCCGTCGACCTCTACCAGGGACTGCTGCTCGGCGACGACGACCGGCCCGCCCGACCGCAGGGACCCGGCGTGCCCACGCTGCCCGGCCAGGGCGCCGGGCGGGCACCGTCCGCCCCGCTGCGCCGGGTGGCCTTCGCCTCCGCCGTGTCCGACGCCCCCCTGTCGGGTTCCGGGGCGCCCGTCTCGGTGGGGGAGACCCACCGCTACCCGGCCGCCTCGCCCGAGGCGCTGGCCCTGCGCACGGCCCGGACCCGGCTCGTCGAGGGAGGAGCCGCCGACGCCCTCGTCCAGTCCACCCTGATCGTGCCGCTGGTCGCCCACGACACGGTGGTCGGGCTGGTCCGGTTCTCCCGTACGAAGGGCAGCGAGCCGTTCGGCGAACGCGACCGGGCCGTCGCCGTCGAACTGGCCGCGCGGGCCGCCGTCTGCATCGACAACGCGCGCCTGTACCGGCGCGAACACGAGCGGGCGCTGATACTCCAGCGCAGCCTGCTGCCCCCCGGCGACCCCGAGGCGGCCGGCCTCGACATCGCCTGCCGCTACCTGCCGGGCAACGCCGCCACCGAGGTCGGCGGCGACTGGTTCGACGTGATCGAACTGCCCGGCCACCGCACCGCCCTCGTCGTCGGCGACGTCATGGGCCGGGGCCTGCGCGCCGCCGCCGCCATGGGCGAGCTGCGCACCGCCGTACGCACCCTGGCGCTCCTCGACCTGGAGCCGGCGGAGGTGCTCACCGCGCTCGACGAGGTCGCCCGCGGCCTCGGCTCCCACGGGGGCCCGGCGGGCTCCGAGGGCCCCGGCGGCTCCCAGGCCTCCCGCGCGGCCCTGCACACCCGGGACGCCGACCGCTCGGAGGTGTACCTCGCCACCTGCGTGTACGCCGTCTACGACCCGGTCACCCGGCGCTGCACGATCGCCAACGCCGGCCACATGCCGCCCGTACTGGTCGAACCCCCCGAGGAGGGCGCCCCGCCCCGCCCCGGACTGCTGCTGGAGGTGCCGCCCGGGATGCCGCTGGGCGTCGGCGGCGAGCCCTTCGAGGAGGTCGAGGTGGAACTCCCGGAGGGCGCCCTCCTCGCCCTGTACACCGACGGGCTCGTCGAATCCCGCGACCACCCGCTGGACGAGGGGCTGCGCGGCCTGCGCGAGGCCCTCGCCGACCCCGTACGGCCCCTGGAGGACGTCTGCGACCACGTCCTGAACACCCTCGACACCCGGCACGGCGAGGACGACATCGCCCTGCTGATGGCGCGGGTCCAGGGACTGCCCGTGGACGCGGTCGGCGACTGGCAGCTCCCGCGCGAGGCCCGCTCCGTGGGCCGGGCGCGGGAACTGGCGCGGGCCAAGCTGCCGGCCTGGGGCCTCGAAGGGCTGCTCGACACCACGGAACTGCTGGTCAGCGAGCTGGTCACCAACGCCCTGCGGTACGGGGAGGGCGAGATCCGGCTGCGGCTGCTGCTCGACCGGACCCTGGTGTGCGAGGTCTGGGACGCCAACCTGGCCCAGCCCCGCCGCCGCCGGGCCCGCGACACCGACGAGGGCGGCCGCGGCCTCCAGCTCGTCGGCCTGCTGTCCGCCGGGTGGGGCACCCGGCGCACGCACCGGGGCAAGACGGTCTGGTTCGAACTGCCGCTGCCGATGCCCGGGGGAGTCGGGGACGAGGCCGTCACCGAACTCTCGGCGGAGCAACTGCTGAGCATGTACGGGTAGCGGCCCCCACCTCGTGCGGGCGCCGCGCCACCGCCACCGCGGCGCCCGCACGACGGTCCTCGCCTACGCCGCCCGGCCGGCCTTGAGGGCGGCGAGGCGGGCCTCGACCTCCGAGGTCGCGGCGAGGTCGTCGAGCGCCTCGAACTGGGCGTCCAGCGAGGACGCCGCCAGCTCGCTCTTGCCCATCGCCATGGCCTCCTCGCGGCGCACCTTCTCCTCGAAACGGTGCAGTTCGCTCGTCGGGTCCAGGACGTCGATGTTCTTCACCGCGTCCATCATCGTGTTCTGCGCCTGCGCCGTCTTCGCCCGCGCCACCAGCTCGTCCCGCTTGGACTGGAGTTCGGCGAGCTTGTCGCGCATCGAGTCCAGACCCGCCTTGAGCTTGCCCACCACCTCCGTCTGCGCCGCGATCGTCGGCTCGGCCGCCGTCGCCTCCTTCTCCGCCCGCAGCTGCCGGCCGAGCGCCACCTTGGCGAGGTTGTCGAACCGGTCGGCTTCCGCCGCGCCACCGGACGCGCGCAGCTCGTCCGCCTTGCGGCTGGCCGCCAGGGCCTTGCCGCCCCACTCGGCGGCGGCGTCCGCGTCCTCCTTGTGGTCGGCCTCCAGCATCCGCAGGTTCCCGATGGTCGTGGCCACCGCCTGCTCGGCCTCCGAGATGTTGTTCGTGTAGTCGCGGATCAGCTGGTCGAGCATCTTCTGCGGATCCTCCGCCTGGTCCAGCAGGGCGTTGATGTTCGCCTTCGCGAGCTGGGTGACGCGGCCGAGGATGGTCTGCTTGCTCATGACGGTCTCTCTCCCGGTTGCTGGTGAGGGGCATCGGTCGTGCGGGCCCGCGACGCGTGCGTGCGGGCGCGTCGGTCAGAAGCGGCCGCCACCGCCCATCCGGCCGCGGGTGCCGCCCCCGCCGAAGGTGCCGGGACCGCTCCCGCCACCGCCGCCGAATCCGCCCCCGCCCCCGCCGAATCCGCCCCCGCCGCGCCCGCCGCCGAAGCCGCCGCCTCCGCCTCCGCCCCGCAGGATCTCGCCGAGGATGATCCCGCCCAGGACGGCGCCGCCCCGCCCGCCGCCCGCGCGCCGTCCCCCGTACGGATCGCCGTACGCCGCCACGTCCCGCTCCGCCTCCCCCTGCGCCTCCCGCGCCAGCGCGTCCGCCCGCTGCGCCTCCGCCAGGGCGGACGTCGGGTCCGTCCCGGCCAGGGACAGCGACCGCTCCAGGTGCCGCTGCGCCTCCGCCAGGCGGGTACGGGCCCGGCTGCCGACCGCGCCCCGGCTGGTGGTCACGTAGTCCGCGGCCGCGCCGATCGCGCTCCGGGCCGACAACAGGGCCTGGTCCAGCAACTCCGCCGCCCGCCGACGGCCCGACTCCCGCTCCCGCGCCCCCGCCAGGGCCTCGTCGAGCGCCGCGTCCGCCTCCTCGACCCGGCGCAGGGCGTCGATCGGGTCGTACCGGCCGGCGCCCTGCTCCCGGCGCACGTCCGCCACCACGGCGCGGGCCCGGGCGATCCGGCCGCGCAGGTCCGCGGTGGAGGTGCCCTCGGTGGTGCCGGTGAGCAGCCCCTCCGCGTCCGCGAGGTCGTCGTCCGTCTCGCCGAGGGTCCCCGGCAGCTTCCCGGCCGCCTCCGCCAGCTCCCGCGCCCGCCGCTCCACCGCGTCCACCAGCGTCGCCGCCTGGTCGACGGCGCCCTCGGCGGCCCGGACGTGCACGGCCGCCCGCCCGTTGTCCGCGGCGTCGAGGGCCGCCCGCGCCTCGCCGAGGTGGGTCGTCGCGAACAGCAGCCGGTCCTTGGCCTGTTCGGCGTTGGAGGCCACCGGCGCGGACGCGGAGTCCGCGTAGCGGCCCGTCAGCGCCGTCAGGGTCGCCTCGGCGGTGGTCGTGCGCCCCGTCAGCGTCCGGAAGTGCGCCTCCACGGTGGCCAGGGCCTGCGGGGCGTTCTTCTCCAGGTCCCGCAGCCGGTCGAAGTCCGCCGACTCGGCGTCCAGCCGCCGGTTCGCCTCCGTGCACCGGGCCACGATCTCGTCCAGCATCCGGCGCCGGGTCGCGTCGTCCTCCGGGTAGGCGTCGTCGAGCTGCTGGCGCAGCCGGAAGGCCTGCGTCAGCTCGCTCTTGGCGTACTCCACCGCCTCCGTGAACGCGCCGACCGCCTCGTCGCCGAACTGGGCGGTGGCGAAACCCAGCTCCTCGGTACTGGTGCGCACCGCGTCGTCGGTCTCCACCAGCAGGGCCTTGGCCCGCGCGTCCAGCTCCGGCAGCGGGCTCCGCGCCGCGCCCGGCCCCTCCCACCCCTGATGGCCGGTGGAGGTGCCGCGCCCCGCGCCCCCGCCGCGCTTGCGGCGCGCGTACGCGTACGCGCCGAGGGCCCCGGCCGCGCCGACGGCGACCACCGGCAGGACGAAGTCACCGGCCCCCGTCGCACCGTTCGCCGCGTCCCCGCCCGGGTCCCGCTCACCGGGGGTGAGGGTCGGCGTCGGCACCGGGCGCCCGCCGAGGACCGCGTCGTAGCCGTTCGCCGCGCCGATCGCGGCGCCCGCCCAGTCGTCGACCCGCAGGGCCGGCTCGATGGCGGTACGGGCCACCTCGGCCAGTTGCTCCCGCGTGAACCCGGAGTCCACGTCCGCCGAATAGGCGTACTGTCGGGCGCCCGTGGCCACCGCCAACAGGACGTCGTCCTGCCCGAGGCCGTTCTTCTGCGCCGTGGCGTCCGCCCAGCCCTGCGCCGAATGACCGGAGAAGTCGTCGACGTACGTCACGAACAGCTGGATCCTCCGGTCGGCGTACAACTTCTCCAACGCGGCGGTCACGGCGGGGACCCGGTCGCCCAGCGCCCCCACCCGGTCGGTGATCTGCCCCTGCCGCGAGAGGGTGACGGGATCCTCCGCGCGGGCCGGCGGCGCCCCGACCACCCCCCAGCCGCCGAGCGCGAGCAGCGCGGCGGCGAGGGCCAGGCAGCCGCGCGCGGCCGTGCCGGGGAGGGCCTTGCTTCGCGTCCTGCTTCTCGGCGGATACACATTTGGGAGGTTATGGGCCCCTACGGGCCCCCGCACCCCGAGCACGGAGACCCGCGCCCGCCGCGGCCCGCGCCCGCTCCGGCCCTGCCCTGCCCGGTCCGGTCCGGTCCGGCCCGGTCCGGCCTAGGGCAGCGGCAGCCCGATCCCCGTCAGCGTTGCCAGCCCCACGACCAGGGTGTCGTGCCCGAGCACCACATCGCCCGCCGCGAACTCCTCGCGCTCCCACAGCCGCGAGGCCCGCCCCGACCCCAGGTCCAGGCCGACCAGGAACGGCGCGCCCGTCCGGCCCTCCCGGGCCATCCGCCCGAGCAGCCCCCGCCGGCTGCCCTCCCGCGAGCGCAGGTACAGCACGCCGCCGCGCACCCCGAGCGGCTCCAGCGCCCGGCGCGGGTTCTCCCGCCGGGCCACGGGCCGCTCCCAACGCCCGGTCCCGTCGCGCGCGTCCAGGGCGTGGACCACGTCGCCCCCGGCCGCCGACCGGTACGCGGTCACGTACACCACCCCGTCGTGCGGCAACGGCCGGGAGGCCGCCGGGCCCGGATCGAAACTCCACACCTCGAAGCCGGCCGACCGGTCCAGGGCCCGTACGACGCCCCCGTCCAGCACGTGCACCGGACCGGCCGCCCGCTCCGCCGGCCCGTGCCCGCGTCCGCGCCCGCCGGAGCGGAACCCGCGCGGCCAGGACCACAGCTGCTCCCCGTCCGACGGGGACAGGGCGCGCAGCCGTTCGCCGGACCGCAGGAGCACCAGGTCCCCGGCGACCTCCTCCACCCGGGTGCGCTCCGGCAGGTCCCGCCGCCACAGGGTCGCGCCGTCCCGGCCGTCCAGCGCGGCCAGCTCCCCGTCCACCAGCCTCAGCACCACGTCCCCCGCCGGCCGGACCTCCGCCCCGGCCGGCAGCTCCCGCCACCAGCGCACCCTGCCGTCGGCCGGCTCCCGCACCACCAGCCGCTCCGGCGACCCCTCCGCCGCCGGCACCACCACGCAGACGGCGTCCCCGTCCGCCCGGCACACCACCCGCCCCGGGTCCGGGAGCCGCTCCGGCGGCGGGGGCGCTGCCACCCCCTCGTCGGCGTGCGCCCGCCACAGCACCGCCCCCGTCGCCGCGTCCGCGCAGCCCACCTCCGAGCCCGCCGTCCACACGACGCGCTCCCCGGCGGCGGACACCGCGTCGGGGCGGGCGGCGACCTCCCACCGGGTGCCGCCCGGCTCCACCCGCCGGGCCGGGCGTCCGGACTCCGCGCTCGTGGTCACCGTCACGGCCGGCGGGGGCTGCGGCCCGGGATCCCGGGCGGCCTCCGCCAGCCAGGGCGCCCCCGCCGTGCAGTCCCGGGCGATCCAGGCCAACTCCCGACCCCGCTCGGCGGGGCTCGTCAGGGCGCGCGCGGCGGCCACCCGCTCCCGCGCCGCGTCCAGGTCCGACACCGACGGGTACTCCCCGCCGCTCAGGTCCCGGGCCGCCTCCAGGGCGCGGACGGCCTCCTCCACCTCGGGGTCGCGGCCCGGCGCAGCGCCCGCGCCCGCCGCATCGGGCCGCGCCGGCCCGTGTCCGTTCGCGGAGTGCGGGGCCACCCACTCGGCCAGGGCCCGTTCCGCCAGGGCCAGGGCCCCGGCCGCCCCCGACCGGTCCCCGACGGAGGCCCGCTCGACCACCACCCGGCACAGGGCCCGCACCCGCCCGGAGCCCGCGGGGATCCGTTCCGCCAGGGCCAGGGCCGCCGCCGGGTCCCGTCGGGCCACGGCCGTGACGGCCTTGGCCTCGGCGGCCGCGCGCACCGCCGGGTTGCGGATGGCCGCCAGGTACTCCCGCGCCCGCGCCGGGTCGGTGGCGGCGCTCGCCGGCACGGCCCGGGCCAGTACGCCGTCCTGCGCCGCGCTCCCGGGGAAGTGCCGCCGGGCCAGGGCGAGACCCCGCTCGGGGGCGACGGCGGCCAGTTCCTCGGCCACCTTGCGCAGCCGTCTGTCGCGCCGCTGCCCGTCCACCGTGAACAGCGCCTGGAGCGCCCCGGTGAGCACCCGTTCGGTGCGGGCCGGGGCGTCCGGGGAGATCCGCCGGGCCAGCTTCGTCAGCAGGCCTGCGATCCGTTCCCCGTCGCCGGCCCCGTCGGTCCACGCCCACCGCTCGGCGTCCGACAGCAGCCGGCCGGCGAGCCGCGCGTCGAAGCGGGCCGCCGCCTCCGCCGCGAGGGCGAGCCCCTCCGTACGCACCTCGCCCGCGCCGGGGGGCAGCGAGGTCAACGCCACCTCCGCCTCCAGCAACACCTCGCGCACGAAGTCCCGTACGGGGGCCGGGATCAGCACGGCCGGCGCCGCCGTCGCCCCGTCCCGGGCGTCCCCCGCACCCCCGACCCCGCCGCTCCCGGCCCCGCTGGTCCCAGCTTCGGCGTTCCCGATCCCGGTGGTCCGGGTCCCGGTGTTCCCTGCCTCGGTGTTCCCGGCTTCGGTGGTCCGGGTCCCGAGGTTCCCGGCCCCGGTGGTCCCGGCGCCCCCGGCCTCCGCGCTCCCGGCCGCCGTGGCGGCCCCGGCACTCCCGCGCGCCTTCGCCTCCCCGGCCCCGGCGGTCCCGGTCGGCGGGCTCCCGGCCCCGGTGCGTCCGGCGCCCGTGCGGTCGCCCCCGGCCCGCCCCGAGGCCGCCCCGTCGGCCTCCTCGTCGCCCGCGCCCCCGGCCCGCTCCGTGACGCCGGCCCCGCCGGTCGCCTCCGCCCCGGCCCCGGCCCCGTCCCCGTCCCCCGGCGTCGGCCCCACCGGCAGCGCCCGCAGGGCCTTCGCCACCCACGCCGCCGACTCCGGCCGCTCCGCCGGGTCCTTCGCCAGCAGCGCCAGCACCAGCCGCTCCAGCTCCGGGGAGACCACCGCCCCCGCCTCGCGCAGGGTCAGCGGGACGTCCTCCACGTGCCGGCGCATCAGGACGTACATCGGCTCGGCCGAGCCGAACGGCGGCTCCCCGCTCAACAGGGCGTACAGCACGCACCCCAGGGCGTACAGGTCGCAGCGGGCGTCGACGTGTTCGCCCCGCCACTGCTCGGGCGCCATGTACGGCGGCGTGCCGAACATCCTCCCCGTCACGGTCCAGCCCGCCGTCGCGTCCGCGGAGTGCGCGATGCCGAAGTCGCAGATCTTCAGCCGCCCCGCGACCGGGGCCTCCCCCGGGGCCTCGCGGCCGGAGCGGAGCAGGAACAGGTTGCCGGGCTTGAGGTCCCGGTGCACCACCCCCCGCTCGTGCGCGGCGGCCAGCGCCTCCGCCGTCTGCGCGGCCAGGTCCACCGCGACCTCCGGCGCCACCCCGCCCCGCTCCCGGGCGAGGACCGCCCCCAGGTCCTCCCCGGTCAGCAGTTCCATCACGATGAACAGCCGGCCCTCGTGCCGGCCGACGTCGTGCACGACCGTGATCCCCGGATGCTGGAGCC
Source organism: Streptomyces sp. NPDC048606 (assembly GCF_040650855.1). Taxonomy (NCBI): domain Bacteria; kingdom Bacillati; phylum Actinomycetota; class Actinomycetes; order Kitasatosporales; family Streptomycetaceae; genus Streptomyces; species Streptomyces sp. NPDC048606. The sequence continues at coordinate 49,627 of NZ_JBEZIB010000002.1, forward strand.
GCGCCCCGATGGTGGCCTCCCGCCGGAAGCGGACGATCAGCTCCTCACCGGTCGCCGCGTCGAGCAGCACCTTGACCGCCACGGCCCGCTCCAGGGCCAGGTCGTGCCCCGCCCACACCTCGCCCATGCCGCCCGCGCCGAGCCGCCGGTCCAGTCGGTACCGGTCCGCAAGCAGATCCCCCACCCGCACCGCGAAGCCCCCTGACATCACGTCAATCGACGAACACCAGGGGGCATTGTCCACGGCGCACGTGTCCGGCGGGGGTCGCGCCGGACATCGGTTCGATCAGGTTCGATCAGGAGCGGCGGCGGATCCGGCTGCCGAGCCACACGAGGGGGTCGTACTTGCGGTCGACGGCCCGCTCCTTCAACGGGATCAGGGCGTTGTCGGTGATCCTGATGCCCTCCGGGCAGACCTCCGTGCAGCACTTGGTGATGTTGCAGTAGCCCAGCCCGTGTTCCTCCTGGGCCGCGCGCTTGCGGTCCAGGCCCGCCGCCTCCGCCGCGTCCAGCGGGTGCATGTCCAGCTCGGCGACCCGCATCAGGAAGCGGGGCCCGGCGAAGGCGGCCTTGTTCTCCTCGTGGTCGCGCACCACGTGGCAGGTGTCCTGGCACAGGAAGCACTCGATGCACTTGCGGAACTCCTGCGAGCGTTCCACGTCCACCTGCGCCATCCGGTACTCGCCCGCCGCCACCCCCTCCGGCGGGACGAAGGCAGGGACCTCCCGGGCCTTGGCGTAGTTGAAGGACACGTCCGTCACCAGGTCCCGGACCACGGGGAAGGCCCGCAGCGGGGTGATCGTGACCGTCTCGTCCCGGGTGAAGACCGACATCCGCGTCATGCACATCAGTCGGGGCCGGCCGTTGACCTCCGCGCTGCACGAACCGCACTTGCCGGCCTTGCAGTTCCACCGCACCGCCAGGTCCGGGGCCTGGGTGGCCTGGATGCGGTGCACGATGTCCAGCACCACCTCCCCGTCGTGCACCTCGACCGTGAAGTCCCGCAGTTCCCCGCCCTCCGCGTCGCCGCGCCAGACCCGGAAGGCGGCATCGTAAGCAGTCACTCGTACAGCTCCTCTTCGGCGAGGTACTTGGTCAGCTCTTCCTTCTCGAACAACGCGAGCAGGTCGGCACGGATCGGTTCGGTCCGGGTGCGTACGAGGACGATCCGGTCGGCCGCCGGATCCGCCGGGGCCGGCTCCACCGGCCGGCACAGCAGGTTCACCGGCCGCCACTCCCGCTCCATCGCCGGGCGGTCCTCCCGGGTGTGCCCGCCGCGGCTCTCGGTGCGCTCCAGCGCCGCCCGGGCCACGCATTCGCTGACCAGCAGCATGTTGCGCAGGTCCAGGGCCAGGTGCCAGCCGGGGTTGAACTGCCGGTGCCCCTCGACCCCGGCCCGCGCCGCCCGCACGCGCAGGGACGCCAGCCGCTCCAGCGCCTCGGCCATCTCGCCCTCGCGGCGGATGATGCCGACGAGGTCGTTCATGGTCGTCTGGAGCTCCTGGTGGAGCGTGTACGGGTTCTCCGCGCCCTCGGCGGCGTGGAAGGGGGCCAGCGCCTCGCCCGCCGCCTCGTCGACCGCCTCCTGGGAGACCTCGGGCCGCGCGCCGGCCGCGGCGGCCCGCTCCGCCGCGTGCAGTCCCGCCCTGCGGCCGAAGACCAGCAGGTCGGAGAGGGAGTTGCCGCCCAGCCGGTTCGAGCCGTGCATGCCGCCCGCGACCTCGCCGGCCGCGAACAGCCCCGGCACGCCGACCGTGGCGGCGGTCTCCGAGTCCACCGCGATCCCGCCCATCACGTAGTGGCAGGTCGGGCCGACCTCCATCGCCTCGGCGGTGATGTCCACGTCCGCCAGCTCCTTGAACTGGTGGTACATGGAGGGCAGGCGCCGACGGATCCGCTCGGCCGGCATCCGCGTCGACACGTCCAGGAACACCCCGCCGTGCGGGGAGCCGCGGCCGGCCTTCACCTCGGAGTTGATGGCCCGGGCCACCTCGTCGCGGGGCAACAGCTCGGGCGGACGCCGGTTGTGGTCCGGGTCCTCGTACCAGCGGTCGCCCTCCTCCTCGGACTCCGCGTACTTCTCCTTGAACACGTCCGGCACGTAGTCGAACATGAACCGCCGGCCCTCGGAGTTGCGCAGCACCCCGCCGTCGCCGCGCACGGACTCGGTGACGAGGATGCCCTTCACCGAGGGGGGCCAGACCATGCCCGTCGGGTGGAACTGCACGAACTCCATGTTCAGCAGCGGCGCCCCGGCGAGCAGGGCCAGGGCGTGGCCGTCGCCGGTGTACTCCCAGGAGTTGGAGGTGGTCTTGAAGGACTTGCCGATGCCGCCGGTGGCCAGCACCACGGCGGGGGCCTCCAGGACGAAGAACCGGCCGCTCTCGCGCTCGTAGCAGAAGGTCCCCGCGACCCGCTCGCCGTCCTTCAGGATCCGGGTGACCGTGCACTCCTGGAAGACCTTCAGCCGGGCCTCGTGGTCCCCGTGCTCCCGGAAGTCCTCCTGCTGGAGCTGGACGATCTTCTGCTGGAGGGTGCGGATCAGCTCCAGGCCCGTACGGTCGCCCACGTGCGCGAGGCGCGGGTACTCGTGGCCGCCGAAGTTGCGCTGCGAGATCCGTCCGTCGGGCGTGCGGTCGAAGAGCGCGCCCCAGGTCTCCAGCTCCCAGACCCGGTCCGGGGCCTCCTTCGCGTGCAGCTCCGCCATCCGCCACTGGTTGAGGAACTTGCCGCCGCGCATGGTGTCGCGGAAGTGCACCTGCCAGTTGTCGTGTTCGTTGACGTTGCCCATGGAGGCGGCGATCCCGCCCTCCGCCATCACCGTGTGGGCCTTGCCGAACAGGGACTTGCAGATCACGGCCGTACGGGCGCCCCGCTCGCGGGCCTCGATCGCGGCCCGCAGACCGGCGCCGCCCGCGCCGACCACGACCACGTCCCACGGCTGTCGTTCCACCTGTGCCATCTCAGAAGATCCTCGGGTCGGTGATGGTGCCACTGGCCAGCAGGTACACGTAGAAGTCGCACAGGGCCACGCTGATCAGGGAGGCCCACGCCAGCTGCATGTGGCGGGCGTTGAGCCGGCTCACCCAACCCCACAGGCGGTAGCGCACCGGGTGCTTCGAGAAGTGCTTCAGGCGGCCGCCCATGATGTGCCGGCAGGAGTGGCAGGACAGGGTGTAGGCCCAGATCAGGCCGATGTTGACGAGGAACAGCAGGGTTCCCGCGCCCATGTGGCCCCACGCGTAGTGCTCGTCGCGGAAGGTCAGCACGGTGTCCCAGGTGAGGATCCCCGCGACCGGCACCGCCGCGTAGAAGAAGTAGCGGTGCAGGTTCTGGAGGATCAACGGGAAGCGGGTCTCGCCCGTGTACGAGGCGTGCGGCTCGGCGACGGCGCAGGCGGGCGGCGAGGCCCAGAAGCCCCGGTAGTAGGCCTTGCGGTAGTAGTAGCAGGTCAGCCGGAAGCCGAGCGGGAAGATCAGGATCAGCAGGGCGGGGGACAGGCCCCACCAACTGCCGAAGAGGTCGAGGTTGGGGCCGCCGCGCATCGTCTCGCAGTTCTCCGCCAGGCAGGGGGAGTAGAAGGGCGAGACGTACGGGGCCGCGTAGTAGTGGGAGTCGGCGAAGGCCCGCCAGGTCGAGTAGACGACGAAGGCGAGCAGCCCGGCCGCGGTGCCGGCGGGCGACAACCACCACCGGTCGGTACGCAGGTGCCGGGCCGCGATCGCGGCCCGGGAGGGGGAGTGCACGCCTCCGGGCCGCTGTCGGGGTGGTTCCGTGCCTGTGGCCAAAGGAAACTCCGCGGGGAGTGACGGGGGTGGCCCAGGAGGACCGGCCGCGGGGCGGCCGGTCCCGATGGGGTGGACGGCTCCGCGACGCCGGGGGCCGGCCGCGGCGGGCCGGCTGCGGCGCCGCGGGGCCCGGTGGTGCGGATGGTGCGGGTGGTGCCCGGTGGTGCGGATGGCGCCGGGTGGTGCGGGTGGTGTCCGGGGTCCGCGACGGACGTCAGGGCGCGCGGCGGTCGCGCGCGCCGAGCCCCTCGTCGTCGCTGTCGGTCCACAACGTGCTGTCGTACGGGGTGTCCGGGACGGAGACCATCCCGCCCTGGCCGGTCGAACGGCCGGCGCCGGCCGGCGACTGGCGGGCGATGTCCTGCTCCAGCCGTTCCACGGAGCGGACCAGTTCGTTCAGGTTGCGTCGTACGGCGGTCAGATCGTCTTGCAGGGACATGTCGTGACCTCATTTCCGCGGGTGCGATGGCATCGCTCACGGGCGCCTGAGAGTGTCGCCCCTCCCGTCCCCGGTTGTGAAGGGACGTGCAGCGATTGCGGGTGCGCAGGCACCGGCCGTGCGCCCCCTCCCCGCCCCCATTGTCGTCCCTCGTACGGGGGAACGCCCTGCCGTCCCGCGCGCCCGATTGGTCCGCACGGGTGGGGTTCGCGGCGTGGCGGGGGTGCGGTCCGCGGGACCCGGGGGGCCGTCGATTTCAGTGGGTTCCGGCACCAGTGTGATCAGCTCCATATACCGCCGAACGTGATCGAAAGCACCGGTCTCCCGCTCCCGTTGTTCACGGCCCCCACGCCACGCCCCGGAGGTACCACCCATGACCCAGAGAAGGCGCAGGTCCTTGGCGCTCCTCACCTCGGGAGTCCTCGCACTGCCGCTCCTCGCGGGCTGCGGGGCGGGCGAGGACGAGGGCGGACCGGTCGCCGCCGGTCAGGACATCGCGACGACCACCCGCGACCGGGTGGCCGACGGCGGGGTGCTGCGCTGGGCCGTGGACGCCCTCCCCCAGACCCTGAACGCCTTCCAGGCCGACGCCGACGCCACCACCACCCGGATCGTGGGCGCCGTGCTGCCGCAGCTGTTCACGCTGGACGCCAAGGGACGGCCCGTCGCCAACCCGGACTACCTGGAGAAGGCCGAGGTCGTCGAGCGCGAACCCAAGCAGGTCGTCCTGTACAAGCTCAACCAGCAGGCGGTGTGGAGCGACGGCCGCGAGATCGGCGCGGCGGACTTCGTCGCCCAGTGGCGGGCCCTGAACGGCAAGGACTCGGCGTACTGGACGGCGCGCAACGCGGGTTACGAGCGGATCGAGAAGATCGAGCGCGGCAAGACCGACCTGGAGGTCAAGGTCACCTTCGTCAAGCCGTACGCGGACTGGCGCTCCCTGTTCAGCCCGCTCTACCCCAAGCAGGTCACCGGGACCCCGGACGCCTTCAACGAGGGGGCCCGCGGCACCCTGAAGGTCACCGCCGGCCCCTTCGCCCTCGGGGCCATCGACAAGAAGACGGGCACCGCCGCCCTGACCCGCAACCCGCGCTGGTGGGGGGCGCCCGCCAAGCTGGACACCCTCGTACTGACGGCCGTGCCCCGGTCCGGCCGGCCGGCCGCGCTGGCCTCCGGGAAGGTCGACCTCGCCGAGGTGGACCGCGCCGGCGTCGACCGGATCGCCCTGGCCCACCGCGACGCGGGCCGCGTCGACGGCCGGCACGGCCCCGGGGCCTCGCTGACCCCCGCCCAGGCCACCCTGTCCTGGGCGCTGGCCCACGGCGCCGACGAGACCAAGGCCGCGGAGGAGACGGAGAGCCGCCGCAAGAGCGCCGACGCCGTCAAGAAGTACGCCGAGGAGCAGGCGGCCCTGCGCGGCTTCCGGATCCGCAAGTCCCTGGAGCCGGCCTACACGCAGCTGGCCATGAACGGCGCCTCCGGAGCCCTGTCCGACGAGCGCGTCCGCCGCGCGGTCGCCCGGGCCCTGGACCGCAAGGCGCTCGCCGAGGCGGTACTCAAGCCCCTCGGCCTGCCGGCGAAGCCGGTCGGCAGCCACCTGGCGCTGGCCGGGCAGCAGGCGTACGCGGACAACAGCGACGCCCTCGGCGGACAGGACACCCAGGCGGCCCAAGCCCTCCTCGCGGACGCCGGCTGGCGCAAGGACGGCAAGCTCACCGAGCCGGCCGGCGCCAAGGCGGGCGCGCAGAACGCCGAGGGCGCCGAGGGCGCGCCGCACGACGACTCCAAGACGCCCGCGGGCCCCGGCACCGGCAACGACGGCCTCTACATCGTGGGCCAGGACGACGGGCGCAACGGCGACCTGCGCTCCGCGACCGCCGACCTGCCCGCCCGGAAGGCCGGCCCCGCGATGCCGGGCGCGGCCCCGGGCGCCCTCGGCGACGCGCTGCCCGCGCTGCCCGAGGACGCCCTCCCGGGCGTCGAGGGGCAGGCGCCGCGGACCTCCCCGGTGCTCGCCCCGGGATCGCTCGCCGTCGAGCAGGGCCACGTACTGCTCCAGCAGGCGCGGGCCCTGGAGGACGCGGCGGCCGAGGCCGCCGCGGGCGGGGCAGAGGGCGAGGACGACGGCAAGAGCGCCCGCGCCGACGGGGACGCCGACGGGGCGGACGACGACAAGGAACCGGCGAGGTCCACCCCGGCCCCCGCACCGGCCAAGCAGAACGTCCGTACCTCCGGCTCGATGCTCGCCAAGGACGGCAAGCCGCTCAGCCTGCGCTTCGTCCTCCCCTCGGGCCCCGGCTCGGAGGCGCTGCGCACGGTGGGCGACCGGATCTCCCAGATGCTCCGGAAGATCGGGATCGCGACGGAGATGAAGAAGGTCGCGGACGAGAGCTTCTTCAAGGACCACATCGCCTCGGGCCAGTACGACCTGGCCCTGTACTCCTGGCCCGCGACGGCCTACCCGGCCACGGACGCCCGCCCGATCTTCGCGAAGCCGGAACCGGCGGCCGACGGCTCCCTCCTCGTCGAACAGAACTACACCCGGGTCGGCACGGACCACATCGACCAGCTGTTCGACCAGGCGGTGGGCGAGCTGGACGAGGCCCAGGCGCGCGAGCTGATGCGCAAGGCCGACGCCCGGATCTGGGCCGCCGCCGGCTCCATCCCGCTCTACCAGCGCCCGGAGCTGGTCGCCACGAAGCCGGGCCTGGTCAACGCGGGCGCCTTCGGCCTCGGAACCCCCCGCTACCAGGACATCGGGTGGAAGAAGCCGCCCACGGCCAAGGACGCGAAGAAGAAGTAGTCGCGAAGAAGAAGTGGTGACAAAGCGGTGCCGAACAGGTTGACCCGCGGGTCACAACCTCAGAAGTGACTCAATTCCCTTGCCCGCCGTTGACCCGGCGGGCAAGGTCGTGTGTACCCGTTGACCCGCGTGCAACCCCGTAGTGACAAGGCTCCACCCACAGCCCCCACCCCCCGCCCGGGCCCCGTCCGGGAGCGGGCTGTGCTCAGTCGTCCGGCCTCTTGACAGACCCCCCGGCAGGCGGTTCCCGCCATCCGACGTACGATGGGGTAAGGCCGTGGCAGGTTTTCCGCCCGGTCGAGGCGCGCGTGCCGGACCGTACGCGACGCCATCCACGATCCCGGGAGAAGCGCCGAAGTGCCCACGCGCCACGACATCCGTAACGTCGCCATCGTCGCCCACGTCGACCATGGCAAGACGACCATCGTCGATGCCATGCTCAAGCAGGCCGGTGCCTTCGCCGCCCACCAGCAGCTCGACGACCGCATGATGGACTCGAACGACCTGGAGCGTGAGAAGGGCATCACGATCCTCGCCAAGAACACGGCGGTGAAGTACCACCCCAAGGACGGCGGGGCGCCCATCACGATCAACATCATCGACACCCCCGGCCACGCCGACTTCGGTGGTGAGGTCGAGCGCGGTCTGTCGATGGTGGACGCCGTCGTCCTGCTGGTGGACGCCTCCGAGGGTCCGCTGCCCCAGACCCGCTTCGTGCTGCGCAAGGCGCTCCAGCAGCGCAAGCCCGTCATCCTCTGCATCAACAAGACGGACCGCCCGGACTCCCGGATCGACGAGGTCGTCAACGAGACCTACGACCTCTTCCTCGACCTGGACGCCGACGAGGACCAGATCGAGTTCCCGATCGTCTACGCCTGCGGCCGTGACGGCGTCGCCTCGCTGACCAAGCCGGAGGACGGCACCGTCCCCGCGGACAGCGACAACCTGGAGCCGTTCTTCTCGGCCATCCTGGAGCACGTCCCGGCCCCGGTGTACGACGAGGAGGCCCCCCTCCAGGCCCACGTCACCAACCTGGACGCCGACAACTTCCTCGGCCGCATCGCGCTGCTCCGCGTCGAGCAGGGCGAGCTGCGCAAGGGCCAGACGGTCGCGTGGATCAAGCGTGACGGTTCGATCTCCAACGTCCGCATCACCGAGCTGATGATGACCGAGGCGCTCACCCGCAAGCCGGCCGAGGTCGCGGGCCCCGGTGACATCTGCGCCGTCGCCGGCATCCCGGACATCATGATCGGCGAGACCCTGGCCGACCCGGAGAACCCGGTGGCGCTGCCGCTGATCTCGGTCGACGAGCCGGCGATCTCCATGACCATCGGTACGAACACCTCCCCGATGGTCGGCCGCGGCGGCACCGGCAAGGGCGCGGACGCCAAGGCCGCGGTCAAGGACCGCAAGGTCACCGCCCGCCAGGTCAAGGACCGCCTCGACCGCGAGCTGATCGGTAACGTCTCGCTGCGCGTCCTCGACACCGAGCGTCCGGACGCCTGGGAGGTCCAGGGCCGCGGTGAGCTCGCGCTCGCCATCCTGGTCGAGCAGATGCGCCGCGAGGGCTTCGAGCTGACCATCGGCAAGCCGCAGGTCGTCACCCAGGAGATCGACGGCAAGGTCCACGAGCCGGTCGAGCGCATGACGATCGACGTCCCCGAGGAGCACATGGGCGCGGTCACGCAGCTCATGGGCGTCCGCAAGGGCCGCATGGACAACATGTCGAACCACGGCTCCGGCTGGGTCCGCATGGAGTTCGTCGTCCCGTCGCGCGGCCTGATCGGCTTCCGTACGGAGTTCCTGACCAACACCCGCGGCACGGGCATCGCCCACTCGATCCACGAGGGCCACGAGCCGTGGTTCGGCCAGCTGGTGACCCGCAACAACGGTTCGCTGGTCGCCGACCGCTCCGGTGCGGTCACGCCGTTCGCGATGATCAACCTCCAGGAGCGCGGCGTCCTGTTCACCGAGCCCGGCACCGAGGTGTACGAGGGCATGATCGTCGGCGAGAACTCGCGTTCCGACGACATGGACGTGAACATCACCAAGGAGAAGAAGCTCACCAACATGCGTGCGGCTTCCGCGGACAACACGGAGAACGTGATCCCGCCGCGCAAGCTCTCCCTGGAGCAGTCCCTGGAGTTCTGCCGCGACGACGAGTGCGTCGAGGTGACCCCGGAGGCGGTCCGCATCCGCAAGGTCGTCCTGGACCAGAAGGAGCGTTCGCGCACCGCCTCGCGTGCCAAGTCCGCCAAGTAGCGGTCCCTAGCACCTTGTTGTCGTCTGTCTGAGACTGGTACGGCCGAAAACGGCCCCTTCCCACACCGCTCGCGGTGAGGGAAGGGGCCGTTCGCGTTTGTCAAGCGGATTTAACGGTTCGAGTGTCCGCATACCGACCGTGACACTCCGGAAGGTGAGCTAACCGTCCGTTTCGCACGTGTCTGTCTCCTATCCGTTTGTCCGGATTTCGGGTTTTCGCCGTGCGGTGATGTTGTGAAAACGAGACCACTTAAGTGTGGTTTACGGTCGGGGTGTCCCTGAGGATGGCTCCATTGAGCTCGGGTCAATGGGTCACACGCTGTGGGGAGCGTCGACTCACGAGCACACACGATGGGACCGGATTTCGCTGTCAGGGGTGTCAGCGGGAACCGGGTCCTTCACGAATCGACAGTGACTCCTGAGGAGGCAAACACCCATGCGCGGAGCAACGAGCGCCAAGTGGGTCGCCGGTGCCGTCATCGTGGCGATGGCCGCTACGGCATGCAGCACCAGCAAGGACGACGCCGGCGCCGCCGGCGGCAAGATCACCGTTGTGCTCGGCGAGCCGCAGCACGGTCTGATCGGCCAGAACACCGCCGAGTCCGAGGGCGCCGAGGTCCTCAACGCGCTCTTCGTCGGTCTGGTCAAGTACGACAACAAGACCAACGAGCCGAAGCTGGCCGCCGCCGAGTCCATCGAGACCACGGACTCGAAGACCTGGACCATCAAGGTCAAGGACGGCTTCACCTTCCACAACGGTGAGAAGCTGGACGCGCAGTCCTTCGTCCGTGCCTGGAACTGGGGCGCCAACCAGGACAACGCCGCCGAGGGCATGCCCTTCTTCGCGAAGATCGAGGGCTCCGAGGAGCTCGCGCCGGGCAAGGACAAGAAGCCCACCTCCAAGGAGCTCAAGGGCCTCAAGGTCGTTGACGAGAAGACCTTCACCGTCACGCTGAAGGAGCCCTTCTCCCAGTTCAAGACCATGCTGGGCTACAACGCCTTCTACCCGCTGCCGAAGGCGTTCGAGGCGGACCCGAAGAAGTTCGGCGAGGCCCCCATCGGTAACGGCCCCTTCCAGATGGACGGCGCCTGGGACCACAACAAGCAGATCAAGATCAAGCGGTACGACAAGTACCCGGCCGAGGGTCGCGCCAAGCTCGCGGGCGTCACCTTCAAGATCTACGACAACCTGGACACGGCGTACAACGACCTGCGCGCCGACAACATCCAGATCGTCGACAAGCTCCCCGTCTCGGCGATGGCCACCGTCTCCCAGGAGTTCGGCGACCGCTACATCTACAAGCCGGAGTCGGGCGTCGGTTACCTCGGCCTCCCGCTGGAGCAGAACCCGGAGACCTTCGGCAAGCTGGAGATCCGACAGGCCATCTCCATGGCCATCGACCGGGAAGCCATCACGAAGACCATCTTCAACGGCACCCGCAAGCCGGCCGACGACTTCATCAGCCCGATCATCCCGGGCTACCGCAAGGGCGCGCTGGGCGAGATCGGCACCTACAACCCGACGAAGGCCAAGGAGCTCTTCGAGAAGGCCGGCGGTGTCCCGGGCAACAAGCTGGAGCTCGGCTACAACGCCGACGGCGGCCACAAGGAGTGGATCGAGGCCGTCGCGAACCAGCTGAAGTCGAACCTCGGCATCGAGGTCACGGCCAAGCCGTACGCCAAGTTCGGCGACATGCTGGACGACCTGGGCGCCTCGAAGTACAAGGGCGCGTTCCGCATGGCGTGGTCCATGGACTACCCGGCGGCGGAGAACTACCTGCGTCCGATCTTCTCGAAGGTCGCCATCGAGCAGGGCTCCAACTACGGTCACTACAAGAACGAAGAGTTCGAGAAGACCATGGCGGAGGCCGACCGTGCCACCGACGCCGCCGAGGGTCTGAAGCTGTACCAGAAGGCCGATGACATCATCATCAAGGACCTTCCGTACATCCCGGTGTTCACGTACATGTCTTCTTCGGCCTACTCCAAGTCCGTGAAGAACGTCGAGGTCGACGCCCAGGGCCGCATGGACCTGGCGAACGTCGAGCTCAACTAACACCCCTCTTCACTTAGGGGAATCCAGGGGGCGGGCTGACGGAATCAGGTTTCCGTCAGCCCGCCCTTTCCCCCTGTTCTTGTTGGAGGTCTGATGGGCCGCTACCTCATCCGCCGACTCATACAGGCGATCCCTGTACTGCTCGGTGCCACGTTCCTGATCTACCTGCTGACCTTCGCGATGCCCGGCGCTGACCCGATCCAGCTCCTGGCAGGCGAGAAGAAGGCAGACCCCCTCGTCGCGGCGATGCTGCGCGAGAAGTACCACCTCGACGACCCGTTCCTGCTCCAGTACTGGAACTACATCTCCGGCGTGTTCCAGGGAGACCTCGGCGAGACCCTCACCGGTCGCAAGGTCGCCGACATGATCGGCGAAGCCTTCCCCTACACGGTGAACCTCGCCATCTTCGCCTTCGTCATCGAGGCGATCGTCGGCGTCGCGGCCGGCATCATGGCCGCCCTGCGCCGCGGCAAGTTCCTGGACCAGCTGGTCCTGATCTCCACGCTGATGGTCATCTCGATCCCGGTCTTCGTCACCGGCTTCGTCCTCCAGCTGACCCTGGGCGTGCAGCTCAAGAACAACTGGGGCATCGAGCTCTTCTCCGTCTCCTTCAACGAGAACGACGGACTGCGCGCCTACCTCCTCCCGGCGTGGGTCCTCGCCTCCACCTCGCTCGCGTACGTGGCCCGACTGACCCGTACCAGCCTCATGGAGACCATGCGCGCCGACTACGTGCGCACCGCCACGGCCAAGGGCCTGCCCCGCCGTCGCGTCGTGGTCAACCACGCCCTGCGCAACGCGCTGATCCCGATCGTCACCTTCCTCGGTGCCGACCTCGGTGGCCTCATGGGCGGCGCGGTCATCACCGAGCGCATCTTCAACATCCACGGCCTCGGTGGCCTGCTCGCCCAGTCCGTGTACCTGAAGCAGGGTGCCGTCGTGGTCGGTGGTGTGACCCTCCTGGTCCTCATCTACCTCGTCGCCAACCTCCTGGTGGACCTGCTGTACGCCGTGCTCGACCCGAGGATCCGCTATGCGTGAGACAACTACGGTGGAGGGCTCGATGACCGACACCCAGATCGCCGGAGCCACCTCCACCGGCGCGGCGCCCGGTCAGGGCGACGGCAACAAGAAGGAGCGCGAGGCCAGCCTCTGGTCCGACGCCCTGCGCGACCTGCGCCGCAACCCGATCTTCATCATCGGTGGCGTCCTCGTCCTGTTCCTGCTGATCGTGGCCGCCGTGCCGCAGCTCTTCACCGACGGCAGCCCGTTCGACTCCGCCGCGTGCAAGCTGGAGGACTCGCTCAAGACCCCGAGCGCCGCCCACTGGTTCGGCTACGACATCCAGGGCTGCGACGTCTACATCCGCACGGTGTGGGCCGCCCGCAACTCGGTGATCGTCGGCATCGTCACCACCTCGCTCGTGCTGATCGTCGGCGGTGGCCTCGGCCTCGTCGCCGGTTGGGTCGGCGGCGTCGTCGACAGCGTCCTGTCCCGCTTCACCGAGATCTTCTTCGCCATCCCGCTGCTCCTCGGCGGCATGCTGATCATGTCCTCGCTGCCGGGCAACGCCTGGACCGTCTCCCTGGTGCTCGCCATCCTCGGCTGGCCGCAGATCTTCCGCATCATGCGGTCCTCGGTCCTGCAGAACAAGAACAACGACTACGTGGTGGCCGCCCGCGCCCTCGGCGCCGGCACCATGCGCATCACGATCCGCCACATCCTGCCGAACGCCGTCGCCCCCGTCATCGTGGTCGGCGCGATCAGCCTGGGTGTGTACATCTCCGCCGAGGCGGCCCTGTCGTACCTCGGCATCGGCGTCCAGCCGCCGGAGATCTCCTGGGGCCTGATGGTCAGCGACGCCTCCGTCCGCTGGCTCCAGGCTCCGCACGTACTGCTGTTCCCGTCGCTGGCGCTGAGCATCACCGTGCTCGCGTTCATCATGGTCGGCGACGCGGTACGTGACGCCCTCGACCCGAAGCTGCGCTGAGGAAGGGCGTACGTTGACCACCATCGACATGACCTCGAACGTCCCGGCGCCCCGCCCGGCCCCGGAGACCTCCCCCCTCCTCGAAGTGCGCGACCTGCACGTCGAGTTCCACACCCGCGACGGTGTCGCCAAGGCCGTCAACGGCGTCTCGTACTCGGTGAACTCCGGCGAGACCCTCGCGGTGCTCGGCGAGTCCGGCTCGGGCAAGTCCGTGACGGCGCAGGCCATCATGGGCATCCTCGACATGCCGCCCGGCAAGATCCCGTCCGGCGAGATCCTCTTCCAGGGCCAGGACCTGCTCAAGCTCCCGGCCGAGGAGTACCGCAAGATCCGCGGCTCGAAGATCGCCATGATCTTCCAGGACGCGCTGTCCTCGCTGAACCCGGTGCACACCGTGGGCGCCCAGCTCGGCGAGATGTTCCGCGTCCACCGCGGGATGTCCAAGAAGGACTCGCTGGTCAAGGCCGTCGAGCTCATGGACCGCGTGAAGATCCCCGCCGCCAAGGCGCGCGTGAGCGACTACCCGCACCAGTTCTCGGGCGGTATGCGCCAGCGCATCATGATCGCCATGGCGATGGCCCTGGAGCCCGACCTGATCATCGCCGACGAGCCGACCACGGCCCTCGACGTGACGGTCCAGGCCCAGGTCATGGACCTGCTCGCGGAGCTCCAGCGCGAGATGAACATGGGTCTGATCCTGATCACCCACGACCTCGGCGTCGTCGCCGACGTCGCCGACAAGATCGCCGTCATGTACGGCGGCCGGATCGTCGAGACCGCCCCGGTCCACGAGATCTACAGCCGCCCGGCGCACCCGTACACCCGCGGCCTGCTCGACTCGATCCCGCGCCTGGACCAGAAGGGCCAGGAGCTCTACGCGATCAAGGGCCTGCCGCCCAACCTGCTCAACATCCCCTCCGGCTGCGCCTTCAACCCGCGCTGCCCCAAGGCGCAGGACGTCTGCCGCACCGACGTCCCGGTCCTGCACCAGGTGACCGAGCAGGACGGCACCGCGCTCGCCGGTCGCGGCAGCGCGTGCCACTTCTGGAAGGAGCAGATCCATGGCTGACCTGACCAATCCCGAGGGCGAGCCGATCCTCCAGGTGCGCAACCTGGTCAAGCACTTCCCGCTGACCCAGGGCATCCTCTTCAAGAAGCAGGTCGGCGCGGTCAAGGCCGTCGACGGGGTCTCCTTCGACCTCTACCGGGGCGAGACCCTGGGCATCGTCGGCGAGTCCGGCTGTGGCAAGTCCACCGTCGCCAAGCTGCTGATGAGCCTGGAGAAGGCCACGGCCGGCGAGGTGTTCTACAAGGGCCAGGACATCACCAAGCTGTCGGGCAAGGCCCTCAAGGCCGTCCGCCGCAACATCCAGATGGTGTTCCAGGACCCGTACACCTCGCTCAACCCGCGCATGACGGTCGGCGACATCATCGGCGAGCCCTTCGAGATCCACCCCGAGGTGGCTCCCAAGGGCGACCGGCGCCGCAAGGTCCAGGAGCTCCTGGACGTCGTGGGTCTGAACCCGGAGTACATCAACCGCTACCCGCACCAGTTCTCCGGCGGCCAGCGCCAGCGCATCGGCATCGCCCGCGGCCTCGCGCTCAACCCGGAGATCATCATCTGCGACGAGCCGGTCTCCGCGCTCGACGTGTCGGTGCAGGCGCAGGTCATCAACCTGATGGGCAAGCTCCAGGACGAGTTCGACCTGTCCTACGTGTTCATCGCGCACGACCTCTCGATCGTCCGGCACATCTCGGACCGCGTGGGCGTCATGTACCTGGGCAAGATGGCGGAGATCGGCACCGACACCCAGATCTACGACCACCCCACCCACCCGTACACGCAGGCCCTGCTGTCCGCGGTGCCCGTCCCGGACCCCGAGGCCCGCGCGCACCGCGAGCGGATCATCCTCACCGGCGACGTCCCCTCCCCGGCCAACCCGCCCTCGGGCTGCCGCTTCCGCACCCGCTGCTGGAAGGCCGAGGAGCGCTGCTCCACGGAGGAGCCGGTGCTGGCGATCCCGACGCGCTTCACGGGGCTGAACACCCCGGCCGCGCACGAGTCGGCGTGCCACTTCGCGGAAGAGAAGGCCGTACTGGCCGTCTGACCTCCCGCGCAGGCGTACCCGGGGCGCCCGGGACCGGATCCGTCCGGTCCCGGGCGCCCCGGCGCGTTCCGCCCGCACGGGAGCGCCCGGGGAAAGCCGGTTGCGCCCGCACGCCCGCGCCTTCGAGAGTGGGCGGATGAGCGACACGCTGACCGTCCGTCCGGCCGGGCCCGGGGACGCGCCCGACATCTGCGCCCTGCTCAACGCCGTCGACGTCATCGAGATCGGCAGACCCGAGACCGACCTCGGCACCGTCGAGGCCGACCTGAACCACCCCGACGTGGACCTCGCCACCGACTCCTGGCTCGCCTTCCAGGGCGGCCGCCTCGTCGCCTACGCCCTGGTGTGGGCCGACTCGGGACCGGGCCGCGTCGACGGTGACCACTACGTCCTGCCCGGCCACGCACCGGCCGCGCTGCGCCTGCTGGAGCTCATGGAGGCCCGCGCCCGCGAGCTCGCCGCCGGCGCCCGCCCGGCCCGCCTGCGCATCCAGCTCAACGTGGCCCCCACCCTCGACCTGTCCCTGCTGACCGGCCGCGGCTACCGCACCGTGCGCGGCTACCAGGTGCTGACCCGCCGGCTCGGCCGCGCCGACCGTACGCCGCCCCCGCCGCCCACCGGCCTCGCCCTGCGCGACTGCGCCGCCGACGAGGCCGACCGCGAGCGGGCCCACCGCCTGATCGAGACGACCTTCGCCGCCCACTTCGGCCATGTGGACCGCCCGTACGAGACCTGGCTCGACCACCTGGACGCCCGCCGCCTCGACTGGTCCCTCGTGTGGATCGCGAGCCTGCCCGCCGAGGGCGACGTCGGCGTCCTGCTCACCCGCGACGACCGCACCAGCATGGGCTGGATCAGCCACCTCGGCGTACGCGAGGACCAGCGCGGCCGCGGCATCGGCGGCTTCCTGCTGCGCCACGGATTCGCCGCGTACGCCGCCCGGGGCCGCGAGACGGTGGGCCTCGGCGTGGACACGCACAACGAGACCGGCGCACTGGCGCTCTACGAGGCGCACGGCATGGGTCCGCACTACGCGGTCGACACCTGGGAGCTGAGTTTGCACTCGCAGGGGTGACAGGGGTGGGACGCGGGGGTGCAATCGGTCCAACCAGGAGTGTGACGGCCCCCACATGGGGTGACATTGGGCCCTGACGAGTCTCGGGACCCTAGGAGGCACTCCATGCGCGGAGCCACCCACGCCCAGTGGGCCGCATGTGCGGTGGCCGTCGCCCTCGCGGCGACGGCCTGCGGCGGCGGAAGCGACAGCGGCGACGGCGGTGGCGGCGCGGGCATCGTCAGCTCCTCCTGGGGGGACCCCCAGAACCCGCTGGAGCCCGCCAACACCAACGAGGTGCAGGGCGGCAAGGTCCTCGACATGCTCTTCCGGGGCCTCATGCGCTACGACCCGAAGACCGGCGAGGCCGTGAACATGCTCGCCGAGAAGATCGAGACCACCGACAGCCAGAACTTCACGATCACCCTGAAGGACGGCTGGAAGTTCAGCAACGACGAGCCCGTCACCGCGAAGTCCTTCGTCGACGCCTGGAACTACGCGGCGGACGTCCGCAACAAGCAGAACAACTCGCCCTTCTTCTCCGACATCGTCGGCTACGCGGACCTGCACCCGGCCACCGGCGACCCCAAGACGAAGACCATGTCCGGGCTGGTCGTCAAGGACGACAAGACCTTCACCGTCGCCCTCAAGGAGAAGTTCTCCACCTGGCCGCAGACCCTCGGCTACCAGGCCTTCAGCCCGCTGCCCCAGTCCTTCTTCACCGACCACACCGCCTGGCTCGCCAAGCCGGTCGGCAACGGCCCGTACACGGTGGACTCGTACACCAAGGGCACCGCGATGAAGCTGCGCAAGTGGGACGGCTACCCGGGCGAGGACAAGGCGCAGAACAACGGCGTCGACCTCAAGGTCTACACCGACAACAACACCGCCTACACCGACCTGATCTCCGGCAACCTCGACCTGGTCGACGACATCCCCGCGCAGCAGCTGAAGAACGTCAAGAACGACCTCGGCGACCGCTACATCAACCAGCCGGCCCTCATCATCCAGACCCTCACCTTCCCGCTGTACGACCCGCAGTGGAACAAGGAGGGCATGGAGAAGGTCCGCCGGGGCATCTCCATGGCCATCAACCGCGACGAGATCACCCAGCAGATCTTCCGCGAGACCCGCACCCCGGCCAAGGACTGGACCTCCCCGGCCCTGGGGACCAAGGGCGGCTTCAACGCCACCCTGTGCGGCGAGGCCTGCACCTTCGATCCGGCCGCCGCGAAGAAGCTCATCCAGGAGGGCGGCGGCCTGCCCGGCGGCAAGGTCACGCTGACCTCGAACGTGGACACGGGCTCGCACCGCGACTGGATGGACGCCGTCTGCAACAGCGTCAACAACGCCCTCGGCGAGGGCCCGGTCTGCACCGTCAACCCGATCGGCACCTTCGCCGACTTCCGCAACCAGCAGAGCTCCTACAAGCTCACCGGCCCCTTCCGCTCGGGCTGGCAGGCCGACTACCCGCTGATCCAGAACTTCCTGGAGCCGCTCTACTACACCGGCGCCTCCTCCAACTACGGCAAGTTCAGCAACCCGGACTTCGACCGGCTCGTCGACGAGGCCAACCGCGAGAGCGACACCGCCAAGGCCATCGCCTCGTTCCAGGACGCCGAGAAGATCCTCGCCGAGCAGATGCCCTCGATCCCGCTGTGGTACCAGAACGGCAGCGCCGGCTACTCCGAGCGCATCTCCGACGTGACCCTGAACCAGTTCAGCGTCCCCGTCTACAACCAGATCAAGGTCAGCTGACCCCCGCGGGGGATCGAACCCGGAGCAGTCCATGGGACGTTATGTGATCCGGCGGCTGCTCCAGATGATCCCGGTGTTCATCGGCAGCACGTTCCTGATCTTCTTCATGGTGTACGCCCTCGGCGACCCGGTCGCCGCCCTCTTCGGCGACAAGGCGCCCGACCCGGCCACCGCCGCCCGCATCCGCAAGGACCTCTACCTCGACCAGCCCCTGTGGAAGCAGTACCTGCACTACATGGGCCAGATCTTCCAGGGCGACTTCGGCACCGCCTTCAACGGCCAGAAGGTCACCGAGCTGATGGCGAGCGCCTTCCCCGTCACCCTGCGCCTGACCTGCGTCGCGATCTTCTTCGAGATCGTCATCGGCATCACCCTCGGCGTCATCAGCGGCCTGCGCCGAGGCAGGGCCGTCGACACCACCGTGCTGGTCCTCACGCTGGTCGTCATCTCCGTGCCCACCTTCGTGACGGGCTACCTGCTCCAGTTCCTCTTCGGCGTCAAATGGGGCTGGGTCAGGCCCACCGTCTCGGCGGACGCCCCCTTCGGCCAGCTGATCCTGCCCGGCATCGTCCTCGCCCTGGTCTCCCTCGCCTACGTCACCCGCCTGTCGCGGACCTCCATCGCCGAGAACGTCAAGGCCGACTACGTCCGCACCGCCACCGCCAAGGGCCTGCCGCGCCGCCGCGTCGTCACCCGACACCTGCTGCGCAACTCCCTCATCCCCGTCGTCACCTTCATCGGCACCGACATCGGCGCCCTGATGGGCGGCGCCATCGTCACCGAGCGGATCTTCAACATCCACGGCGTCGGCTACCAGCTCTACCAGGGCATCCTGCGCAACAACGCCCCCACCGTCGTCGGCTTCGTGACCATCCTCGTCATCGTCTTCCTGCTGGCGAACCTGCTCGTCGACCTGCTCTACGCGGTCCTGGACCCGAGGATCCGTTATGCCTGATCCCGAGCGCCCCGAAGGCCCCGGCGGCTACGACCCGGTCGGTCCCCGCCCCCACGAGGCCGTCGCGCCCACCGGCCAGGGAGGTGCCATGGACCTCGCCCTGGAGGAGGCCGAGAGCCTCGAAGGGGTCACCGGCGGCCCGGGCCCCGGGCCGAGCGAGAAGGCCCGCAGCCTGTGGTCCGACGCCTGGCACCAGCTGCGCCGCAACCCCGTCTTCATCGTCTCCGGCCTGCTCATCCTCTTCCTCGTGGTCATCGCGATCTGGCCGCAGCTCATCGCGAGCGGGGACCCCCTCCAGTGCGACCTGTCCAAGTCCCAGGAGGGCTCCCAGCCCGGCCACCCCTTCGGCTACGACACCCAGGGCTGCGACGTCTACACCCGCACCGTCTACGGCGCCCGCGCCTCCATCACCGTCGGCGTCTGCGCCACCCTCGGCGCGGCCCTCCTCGGTTCCGCCCTCGGCGGCCTCGCGGGCTTCTTCGGCGGCTGGGGCGACTCCCTGCTCTCCCGGGTCGCCGACATCTTCTTCGGCATCCCGGTCATCCTCGGCGGCCTGGTCTTCCTGTCCGTCGTCACCAGCACCACCGTGTGGCCCGTCGTCGGCTTCATCGTGCTCCTGGGCTGGCCGCAGCTCGCCCGCATCGCCCGCGGCTCGGTGATCACCGCCAAGCAGAACGACTACGTCCAGGCGGCCCGCGCCCTCGGCGCCGGCAACGGCCGGATGCTGATCCGCCACGTCGCCCCCAACGCCGTCGCCCCCGTCATCGTCGTCGCCACCATCGCCCTCGGCACGTACATCGCGCTGGAGGCCACCCTGTCCTTCCTCGGCGTCGGCCTGCGCCCGCCGACGGTCTCCTGGGGCATCGACATCTCCAACGCCGCCTCCCAGATCCGCAACGCCCCGCACATGCTGCTGTGGCCGGCGGGAGCCCTGAGCCTGACCGTGCTCGCCTTCATCATGCTCGGCGACGCGGTGCGCGACGCCCTCGACCCCAAGCTGCGCTGAGGAGTGAGTCGGCAGATGCTGCTCGAAGTCCGCGACCTGCACGTGGAGTTCAAGACCCGCGACGGGGTCGCGAAGGCCGTCAACGGGGTGAACTACTCGGTCGACGAGGGCGAGACGCTGGCCGTGCTCGGCGAGTCCGGCTCCGGCAAGTCCGTCACCGCCCAGGCCGTGATGGGGATCCTCGACAGCCCTCCCGGCCGCATCACCGGCGGCGAGATCCTCTTCAAGGGCCGCGACCTCCTCAAGACCAAGGAGGAGGACCGCCGCAGGATCCGCGGCGCCGAGATGGCCATGATCTTCCAGGACGCCCTGTCCTCACTCAACCCCGTCCTGACCGTCGGCGCCCAGCTCGGCGAGATGTACGAGGTCCACCGCGGCATGTCCCGCAAGGACTCCCGCGCCAAGGCCGTGGAGCTGATGGACCGGGTCAGGATCCCGGCCGCGCGCGAACGCGTCGGCGACTACCCGCACCAGTTCTCGGGCGGTATGCGCCAGCGCATCATGATCGCCATGGCGTTGGCCCTGGAACCCTCCCTGATCATCGCCGACGAGCCGACCACGGCCCTCGACGTGACGGTCCAGGCCCAGGTCATGGACCTGCTCGCGGAGCTCCAGCGCGAGCTCAACATGGGTCTGATCCTGATCACCCACGACCTCGGCGTCGTCGCCGACGTCGCCGACAAGATCGCCGTCATGTACGCGGGCCGGATCGTCGAGGCCGCCCCCGTGCACGCGATCTACAAGGAGCCCGCGCACCCCTACACCCGCGGCCTGCTCGACTCGATCCCGCGCCTGGACCAGAAGGGCCAGGAGCTCTACGCCATCAAGGGGCTGCCGCCCAACCTGCTGGCCATCCCGCCCGGTTGCGCCTTCAACCCGCGCTGTCCCATGGCCCGGGCCGCCTGTCGGGCCGAGGTCCCG
Source organism: Streptomyces sp. NPDC048606 (assembly GCF_040650855.1). Lineage (NCBI taxonomy): Bacteria > Bacillati > Actinomycetota > Actinomycetes > Kitasatosporales > Streptomycetaceae > Streptomyces > Streptomyces sp. NPDC048606. Next base: position 70,767 of record NZ_JBEZIB010000002.1, read on the forward strand.
CCCCTCGCGGACGTGGGCCCGGACCGCACCAGCGCCTGCTTCTTCTGGAAGGAGTGCCTCGGTGGCTGAACCCCTCCTGGAGGTCCGCGACCTGGTCAAGCACTACCCGCTGACCCAGGGCATCCTCTTCAAGAAGCAGGTCGGCGCGGTCAAGGCCGTCGACGGGGTCTCCTTCGACCTCGCCGCCGGCGAGACCCTCGGCATCGTCGGCGAGTCCGGCTGCGGCAAGTCCACCGTCGCCAGGATGCTGGTCCACCTCGAACGGCCGACCGCCGGCGCCATCGCGTACAAGGGCGAGGACGTCACCAAGCTGTCGGGCAAGGCCCTCAAGGCCGTCCGCCGCAACATCCAGATGGTCTTCCAGGACCCGTACACCTCGCTCAACCCGCGCATGACGGTCGGCGACATCATCGGCGAGCCCTTCGAGATCCACCCCGAGGTGGCTCCCAAGGGCGACCGGCGCCGCAAGGTCCAGGAGCTCCTGGACGTCGTGGGTCTGAACCCGGAGTACATCAACCGCTACCCGCACCAGTTCTCCGGCGGCCAGCGCCAACGCATCGGCATCGCCCGCGGCCTTGCCCTGAAGCCCGAGATCATCGTCGCCGACGAACCCGTCTCCGCCCTGGACGTCTCCGTCCAGGCCCAGGTCGTCAACCTCCTGGAGCGCCTCCAGGACGAGTTCGACCTGTCCTACGTGTTCATCGCGCACGACCTCTCGATCGTCCGGCACATCTCCGACCGGGTCGGCGTCATGTACCTGGGCCGGATCGTCGAGATCGGCACCGACACCCAGATCTACGACCACCCCACCCACCCGTACACGCAGGCCCTGCTGTCCGCGGTGCCCGTCCCGGACCCCGAGGCCCGCGCGCACCGCGAGCGGATCATCCTCACCGGCGACGTCCCCTCCCCGGCCAACCCGCCCTCGGGCTGCCGCTTCCGCACCCGCTGCTGGAAGGCCGAGGAGCGCTGCACGACGGAGGTCCCCCTCCTGGCCGTCCCGAAGGCCTTCCCGACGGGACCGGCCGCCCACCCCTCGGCCTGCCACTTCGCCGCCGAGAAGCAGGTGGTCCCGCCGGGCCCGGGGGAGACCCCCTAGGAGTCCCCGCGTCGCGGGAGGAGCAGGCCGAGCTGGCCCAGGTGGGCCAGGGTGTCCGCGAGCTGCGAGGCCAGGCGGGCCTCGACCGTCTCGGCGGTGCCCAGGGTCGGGCTCGGGGCGATCCGGTCGAGGTCCTCGTCCGGGGCGGCGGCGAGGTGGCGTTCGACCCGCTCCTCGAACACGGCGTCCAGGTACTCCAGGAGCGGGGTCGCCCCCGGGGCGCCGGGGCCGGCGAAGGCCGCGGCCTGCGCCGGGGTGTGTCCGTAGCCGGTGTCGTGGGGGTCCGCCGGACGGCCGAAACGATCCGCCCAACCGTCGGCCACCCAGAGCTGCGGCAGACCCGCGATCTCGGAGAGGTTGCGGTCCTCGCCGCGCGCGACGTGCCAGAGCAGCCAGGCCGGGGTGTTGGCTCCGGGGATCCGGGCGCGACCGAGGTCCCGGGCGTCGGCGGAGCGGATCGCCGCGGCCAGTTCCTCGTGCGCCGCGTGGAACATCCGTCTCGCCAGCCCCAGTCGACCGATCATTTCAAGCCACCCCCGTCGGTGCGGTCCCGTACCTGCCGCCGACACCCTAACGCCCGTAACGTGAAGGCAACTTGACCGTTTCTGCCCCGACTTCCGGGCCCGGCAGCCTGGAGTCGGTGCGGCCGTGCGGGTGCCCACAACCGGCCGGGGAGGCGTGGAGCCTCCCCGGCCGGTCCCCGTGTGCCCCCGGGCGTGCGCGGCATGCGCCCCTCGTGCTGCCGGAATTCGATCGATGCGCTGGTACGGATAGTTATGATCCGTAGCGCACGGTGGGTATGACTCCGCCGAGCACGAGTACGCGTACCGATGTCCGCTCGACGTGGAGGTGAAACGCCGTGGCACTATCGATCTCGGCCGTGGTGCTGCTGGCGATCGTCGTCTTCCTTCTGGTCCGGAGGTCGGGACTGAAGGCGGGGCACGCGTTCGTCTGCGTGCTGCTCGGGTTCTACCTGGCGAGCTCGACGGTCGCGCCCACCCTCAGCCAGCTCACGTCCAACGTGGCGAGCATGATCAGTGGCCTCAAGCTGTAGGTCCTGCTCGTAGGCTGACCCTTATGAACGGTCTTCCCGCCCGTCGTCTGCTCCTCGTGCACGCGCACCCGGACGACGAGTCGATCAACAACGGCGTCACCATGGCCAAGTACGCGGCCGAGGGCGCCCACGTCGCGTTGGTGACCTGCACGCTCGGCGAGGAGGGCGAGGTCATCCCCGCCGGGCTGGCCCACCTCGCGCCCGACCGCGACGACGCCCTCGGCCCCCACCGGGTCGGGGAGCTCGCCGCCGCCATGAAGGAGCTGGGGGTCACCGACCACCGGTTCCTGGGCGGCCCCGGCCGCTTCCGCGACTCCGGGATGATGGGCGTCCCGCAGAACGACCGCCCCGGCGCGTTCTGGGCGGCCGACGTGGACGAGGCCGCCGGGTACCTCGTCGAGGTGATCCGGGAGCTGCGCCCGCAGGTCCTCGTCACCTACGACCCGGACGGCGGCTACGGCCACCCCGACCACATCCAGGCCCACCGCGTCGCGACGCGCGCCGCGGTGCTCGCCGCCGACGCCGCGTGGCGCCCCGAGCTCGGCGCCCCGCACGCCATCGGGAAGATCTACTGGAACCGCGTGCCGCGCTCGGTGGTCGAGGCGGGCTTCGAGCGGCTGCGCGAGGCCGGTGCCACGCTGCCCTTCCCCGGGCTCGCGAGCCCCGACGACGTGCCGGGGGTGGTCGCCGACGAGCGGATCACCGCCGAGATCGGCGACGACGCGCAGGCGGGCCTGGCCGCGGCCAAGGCGGCCGCCATGCGGGCGCACGCCACGCAGATCGCCGTGGACGGCCCCTTCTTCGCCCTCTCGAACGACCTGGCGCAGCCCCTCTTCGCCCGGGAGTACTACGAGTTGGTCCACGGGACCCCGGGCGCCCCCGCGGGCACCCGCGAGCGGGACCTCTTCGCGGGGGTGGAGGCGTGACCACGGCGCTGACCCCCGGGCGGATCGCCGTCCTGCTGGGCCTGCTGGTGCTGGGCGTCCTGGCCGGCGGGGCCGGGTGGCTCGTCGTCGACCTGTGGCTGCCGGCCGGGCTGCTGCTCGCCCTGCTCGCCCTCTTCGGGCTGTTCCTCGGCGCGCGGCTCCTCACCGGGGGCGGCCTCGGCGTGGGCGTGGCGGCGGCCGGCTGGTTCCTGTCGTACGTACTGCTCGGGGTGCCGCGCCCCGAAGGGGACTTCCTGCTCGGTTCCTCCGGAATCGGTATGTACGCATACCTTTTGGGGGGAAGTATCGTCGCTGTGATCTGTGCCACGATGCGCGGTCCCGTCGATCGGCCCGTTTCGGCCCCGTGAGCCCGCTGACAGCGCTCCGTCGTCCCTGGCCGTCCTCCGATCAGGGACGGCTTGAGGGGGTTTGACGGGCCCTCGGAACGGGCCGTACCGGACGTCAAGAGGAACCTGGGATTCCCGGTGGACAGTTGCGCCCGGGTCGCGGCCAGTATGGTGGACGCGCCGCCGAGCTGCCCGCGCACGGTATGACGGGCGGCGGAGCCAACCGGGAGAACCTGCCTTGAGTCGTGAAACTGACAGTTCGTCCCCCGGGCCCCACGGCCACGGCGGAGCCGCGTACCCCTCGGGTACGCCGCCGTACGGAACCGGCCAGTATCCGTCCACGGCCGTGTCACCTCGGCCTGACGCGGAGACCGCCCCGGAGGAGAATCCTGTGACCTCGAACCCGTCCACGCCCGACAACGACGGGCCGAAGACCGAGACCACCCTGACGACCCGGATCCGGATCAACATTCCGGGTTCGCGGCCGATCCCGCCCGTGGTCGTGCGCAAGCCCGTCAAGGGCGGCGCCTCGGCCGGAGCCCCGGGGAACGCCGAGCCCGAGCCGGGCCCCGCGCCGACCCCGGCGCCGGCGCCCGCCCCCGCGCCCGTACGGGCCGCCCTGCCCGCGCGTCCCACCGACCGGACCCCGCCCCCGGCCGCCCCGGCACCCGCCGCCGGTCCCGCGGGCGGCTCCGGCTCCGAGCCGCCGGCCGGCGGCTGGTTCGCCCCGCGCAAGGCGACCCCGCCGCCCGCCCCCGCCCCCGCCCCGGCCCCCGCGCCGCCGGCCGGCGCCGGCTACGGCTCCGCCACGCCCCCCGGCGGCACCGGCGCGGGCTTCGCGCCCCCGGCCGCCCCCGGACAGCAGCAGCCGCAGGCCGCCTACGGCACCGGAGCCGGCTTCGCCCCGCCGACCGTCGGCGGCCCCGGCGTCGGCGGCCGGCAGGACACCCCGCCGCCGCCCCCGGCCTACGACACCTTCGACGGCTACGACGCGGGCCCCTCGACGGAGGCCTTCCCGGCCTTCTCCGACCCCGCCGGGCCGACCGGCGGGCCCGCGCTGGGCACCGTACCGGTGGGAGCCGACGAGCCCTCCGGCTGGCCCGGCCCCCAGGCCCCCTCCGGGCAGGGCGCCGCCGCCGCGTACCCGCCCGGCGCCGACGCGTTCCCGCCCCTCGCCACCACCCCGAAGGTCCCGGCCCCCGGCCCGCAGCCCGACCGGCAGAGCCGTACGGTCCCGGCCCCGCCGGCCCCCGCCGGCAAGGGCGCGAAGGGATCCAAGGGGCCCAAGGGCGACGCGAAGCCCGCGAAGCCCGCCAGGCCCGCGAAGCCGGGCAAGCCCGCCAAGCCCGCCAAGGCGGCCACGACGGGCAAGCCCGCCAAGAAGGGCCGCTCCAAGGTGGTCCTCCTCGGCGGCGGCCTGATCGCCCTCGTCGCCGTCGCCTACGGCGCCGGCCTGCTCATGAACCACTCCGACGTCCCCAAGGGCACCTCCGTCCTCGGCGTCGACATCGGCGGCACCCGCGAGGAGGCCGTCGCCGAGCTGCAGAAGGCCTTCGGCACCCGCGCCTCCGCGCCGCTGCCGCTGACCGTGGGCGGCAAGCAGGTCGAGCTGAAGCCCGACAAGGCGGGCCTGACCCTCGACAGCCAGACCACCGTGCGCAACGCGGCCGGCAGCGACTACAACCCCGTCACCGTCATCGGCTCGCTGTTCGGCGGCGAGCGCACCGCCGAGGCCGTCATGCCGGTCGACGAGGAGAAGCTGCGCGTCGCGCTCCAGGAGGCGGCCGGCACCTCCGGCTCCTCCTCCGAGGGCACGATCAGGTTCGACACGGGCAAGGCCGTCGCCGTCCCCGGCAAGGCCGGCACCGGCCTCGACGTCGACGGCTCCGTCGACCGGGTCATCAAGGCCTTCCGGGAGTTCGTCGCGACCGGCAAGGCCCCCAGCGTCGAACTGCCCACCGCCACCAAGGAACCCACCATCACCCAGGCCGAACTGGACCGGGCGATGAAGGAGTTCGCCGAACCGGCGATGTCCGCCCCCGCCACCGTCAAGGCCGGCGGCAAGTCCCTGCCCTTCGGCGCCAAGTCCCTGCCGAAGATCCTCACCATGCACCCCGTGGACGGCCGCCTCGTCGAGAAGTACGACCTGGAAGCCCTCAAGGCCACCTACGGCAACACCTTCGACGGGGTCCTGATCACGCGCGGCACCGGCGCCAAGACCCCCGTCACCCCGCAGGACGTCGCGGGCGCCCTCGGCAAGGCCCTCATCGGCAAGACCCCCGCCGAACGGACCGTCACCATCGACACCAACGCGGGCTGACACCCGCCCGTCCGCCCACGGCCCCTTCCCGCCCCGGGGAGGGGCCGTGGCGTACCCGGACCCCGGAGCGGCCCCGGGCGTCACCTCCACGGCATGACATCCGTCATGCCGCCCCCACGACGGCCGACACTACCGCCCGCACCCCCGTCCGGGCGATCCTCGACCCATGACGACGACGACCGCGACACACCCCGCGAGCGCTCCCGCCGCCGCCCACGGCCCGGTGGTGAGCTTCCGGAACGTGACCAAGAGCTACGGCGGGGTCCGGGCCGTGGACGGCCTCTCCCTCGAACTCCACCCGGGCGAGACCGTCGCCCTCCTGGGCCCCAACGGCGCCGGCAAGTCCTCCACCCTCGACCTCCTGCTCGGGCTGCGCCCCGCCGACTCCGGCACCGTCAGCCTCTTCGGCACCACCCCCCGCGAGGCCCTCGCGGCCGGCCGCGTCGGGGCCATGCTCCAGAGCGGCGGCCTGATGGAGGAGGTGACCGTACGCGAACTCGTCACCCTCGGCTGCGCCCTGCACCCCCGCCCGCACCCCGTGGACGAGGTCCTGCACCGCGCCGGGATCACCGAGATCGCCGGCCGCGTGGTCAACAAGCTCTCCGGCGGCCAGGAACAGCGGGTCCGCTTCGCGCTCGCCACCGCCGGCGAGAACGACCTGATCGTCCTCGACGAGCCGACCACCGGCATGGACGTCACCTCCCGCCAGGCCTTCTGGGCCACCATGCGCGAACAGGCCGACCGGGGCCGCACCGTCCTGTTCGCCACCCACTACCTGGAGGAGGCGGACGCCATCGCCGACCGGGTGCTGGTCCTCTCCAGGGGCCGGCTCCTCGCCGACGGCACCGCCGCCGAGATCAAGGCCAAGGCCGGCGCCCGCAGGATCGCCTTCGACCTCGACGCCCCCGTCGAGGAGGCGGCCCTGCGCGCCCTGCCCGCCCTGACCGCCTACGAGCGCACCGGCACCACCGTCCGCCTCCAGTCCCGCGACGCCGACGCCACCGTCCACGCCGTGTACGGGCTCGGCCTGTACCCCCGCAACCTGGAGGTCGCGGGCCTGGGCCTGGAGCAGGCCTTCATCGCCCTCACCGAGGCCGAGGAGGCCGCCCGATGACGCACGCGTCCACCGCCGGGACCCTGAGCCTGGTCCGCCTGGAGATCACCCGCGCCCGGCGCAACAAGAAGTACCTGTTCTTCAACGTCCTCTACCCGGCCGCCCTGTTCCTGATGCTGGGCGGCACCATCCCCGGCGACACCGAGGTCCTCGGCACCGAACTGGGCATGCCTGCCTTCTACATGGTCGCCATGGCCTCCTTCGGAGCCCTGACCGCCGTCCTCATGGGCAACAGCGAACGCATCGCCAAGGAGCGCGAGCAGGGCTGGGTCCGCCAGCTGCGGCTGACCGCCCTGCCGGGACACGGCTACGTCCTCGCCAAGACCGCGAGCGCCGGCGTCCTGTCCCTCCCCTCGATCCTCGTCGTCTTCGCGGTGGCCGCCGGCGTGAAGGGCGTACGGTTCGAGGCCTGGCAGTGGCTCGCCCTGACCGGCGCCATCTGGGCCGGCAGCCTCGTCTTCGCCGCGCTCGGCGTGGCCATCGGCTACCTGGCGAGCGGCGACACCGTCCGCCCGATCAGCATGCTGTTCTACTTCGGCCTGTCGATCCTCGGCGGCCTGTGGATGCCCACCGCCAACTTCCCGCAGTGGCTGAGCGCCCTGTGCGAATGGCTGCCCACCCGCGCCTACGCCGGACTCGGCCAGGCCATCGAACTCGGCGGGGCGCCGCGCGTAGAGGACGTGGCGCTCCTCGCCGGGTACTTCGTACTGTTCACCGGTGCGGCCGCCTGGCTGTACCGCAAGGACTCACTGAAGGCGTGAACCCGTGGCGCTGAGGAAACTGGCCGGGGGCGCGGACCGGCCCGCCCGCGCGGCGGACGACGCCCGCCACCGGACGGCGCGCGTCGTGTGGACCGGCATCTGGCTGTTCTACCTCGGCGCCCCCGTCGCCGATCTGATCGGCGGCGGCCACGGCACCGGCGCCCGGGTGCTGGGCGCCCTCGGCCTCGCCGCCTTCGTCGCCTGGTACCTGGTCCTGGTCCTGCGCACGGGACCGGAGAGGGAGACCTCGCGCGTCCTGCTCTCCCTGGGCGTGCTCGCCGCGCAGGCCACGCTCCTGTCCCTGACCCTGGGCCGCGAATGGCTCGTGCTGTTCGTCTACGTCGCCATCGCCTCCGGAGCCGCGCTGCCCGGCCCGATCGCCCGCTGGACGGTCCCCGGCACCACGGCCCTGCTGGCCGTCGTCGCCAACGCGGTACCCGACGGCACCGCCTACCTCCTCGGGCTGCTCATCCCGGCCCTGATGGGCGGCTTCGCCATGATCGGGGTCCGCGCCATGATCCGGACCACCGTCGAACTGCGGGAGGCCCGGGCCACCGTCGCCCAGCTCGCCGCGAACGAGGAACGCCTGCGGATGGCCCGCGACCTGCACGACCTGCTGGGCCACTCGCTCTCGCTCATCACGCTCAAGAGCGAGCTGGCGGGCCGCATGCTGCCCGACCACCCCGACCGGGCGGCCCAACAGGTCGCGGACATCGAGCAGGTCGGACGGCAGGCCCTGGCCGACGTACGGGAGGCCGTGAGCGGCTACCGCAGACCCACCCTGCCCGGCGAACTCGCCGGCGCCCGCACCGCCCTGACCGCCGCCGGCGTGGCGGCCGACCTGCCGGTCGACGCCCCCGAGGACCTGCCGCAGGAGGCGGAGACCGCGCTGGCCTGGGCGCTGCGCGAGGCCGTCACGAACGTCGTCCGGCACAGCGGCGCCCGGCGCTGCACGGTGACCCTGCGGACCGCCCAGACCCTCGCCGGGGCCGTCCTGGAACTGTCGGTCACCGACGACGGCGCTCCCGGCGCGGCGAGCGCCCCCGGCAACGGCCTCACCGGCCTGACGGAACGTCTGGAGGCGGTCGGCGGCACCCTGTGGGCGGGCCCCGTCGCGAGGTCCGGCTTCCGCCTGCTGGCCCGCGTACCCCTGGCCGGACACCCCCTAGGATCCCCCTCATGACCGAACCCGCGCCCATCCGCATCCTGCTGGCCGAGGACCAGTCGATGGTCCGCGAGGCCCTGGCCGCCCTGCTCGGGCTGGAGCCCGACATCGAGGTACTGGCCCAGGTCGCCCGGGGGGACGAGGTCGTACCGGCCGCCCGGACCCACGACGTGAACGTCGCGCTCCTGGACATCGAGATGCCGGGCATGACGGGCATCGAGGCCGCCGCCGCCCTGCGCGCCGCCCTCCCCGCCCTCAAGATCGTCATCCTGACCACCTTCGGCCGCCCCGGATACCTGCGCGGGGCGATGGAGGCCGGCGCCTCGGCGTTCCTCGTCAAGGACGCCCCGGCCGCCCAACTGGCCGCCGCCGTGCGCAAGGTGCTGGCGGGCGAGCGCGTCATCGACCCCACGCTGGCCGCCGCCGCCCTCGCCGATGGCGCGAACCCGCTGACCGAGCGCGAGCGGGAGGTCCTGCGGGAGGCGGAGTCCGGCGCGACCAACGCCGAACTGGCGGCCCGCCTGCACCTCTCCCAGGGCACGGTGCGCAACTACCTGTCCACGGCGATCCAGAAGCTGGCCGCCCGCAACCGCGCCGAAGCGGTGCGCGTGGCCCGCGACAAGGGCTGGCTCTGACCCGCCCCGCAGCCCGGCGCACCGCCCCCGGGGCACCCGCCGCCCGGCGCACCGGCGGCTCGACGCACCGACGCCGGGGCGTGCCCGCCCCGGCGCACCGACGGTCCAGCGTGCCCGCCCCGCAGCCCGGCGCCCGGCGGGGCGCCGGGGGAGCGGGGGTCAGTTCAGCAGGGCCCGGGCCGAGACGGCCTCGGCGCGGATGCGGGCGGCCTCGTCCTTGTCCACCGCGTCCATGACCTCCGCGTACGACTCCAACTCGCGCGCGCCCTCGCGGAACGCGCCCCGCTCCACCAGCAGTCGCGCCCGCTCGCAGCGCAGCGCCGCCGGATGCGACGGCAGCAGCAGCGCCAGGTCCAGCGCCCACAGCGCCACCCCCGACTGCTCCGGCCGCGACGCCGCCCAGGCCCGGATGTTCCGCAGGATCCGCAGCACGATGTCCAGGGTCCGCGCCGGCGTCCTCGGCCCCCGCGCCAGCTCCGCCGGGCCCGCCCCGAGCGAGGCCCCGCCCGCGAACGGATCCGCGACGACGCCCTCCTCCGGATCCCCGAAGCCGACCACGAAGTGTCCCGGCAGACCCAGGCCGTACACCGGCGCCCCCGCCCGCCGGGCCACCTCCATCCACACCACCGACAGCAGGATCGGCAGCCCCCGCCGACGCCGCAGCACCTCGTGCAGCAGCGAGGACGACAGCCGCTCGTAGTCCCCCGGGGTGCCGTGGAAGCCCATCCGGCCCCCCAACAGCTCCGTCACCGCCGAGGCCCACGCCCGCGCGCCCCGCAGCCCGTACGGCAGCATCCCGGCGAGCCGGTCCAGCTCGATCTGCGCCCAGTCCCTGCCCCGCTCGTCGTCGAGCTGCGGATCCGCCTCCGCCGCCAGCAGCAGGCACAGCAGCGCCAGGTCCGGCCGCTCCGAGCGGGCCTCCGCCGCGAACAGCTCCCGCGACCCGGCGCTCACGGGGCCGCCCGGAAGTGGTGGTAGGAGTGGTGCGTCACGAAGCCCATGCCGTCGTACAGCGTCCGCGCCCCGGGGTTGTCCGCCTCCACCTGGAGCCAGGCCGCCGAGGCGCCCTCCTCCAGCGCCCGCCGGGCCAGCGCCGTCATGACCGCCGTCGCGAGCCCCCGCCGCCGGTGCTCCGGGTCCACCGTCACCGCGGCGAACCCCGCCCAACGGCCGTCCACCACGCACCGCCCGATCGCCCGACCCGAGTCCAGCGAGGCGAACCACACCGACGGCCCCTCCACGAGCACGCGCCGGGCGAGCCCGGGGTCCCGTACCCGCCCGTAGCGGCCCAACCAGTCCTCGTCCGGCTCGCGTGTCAGCCGTACGGCCGACACGTCCGCGTCCACGTCCCCGACCGGCGCGAGCGCCCCGACGCGGACCTCCGCCGAGACCTCGTTGACCCAGCCGCGCGCCTCCAGCTCCGCGCAGAGCACCTCCTGCGTGCCGAGCGCGCCCGTCGCCGCCTGCGCGTACGCCGGAAGCCCACGCTCCGCGTACCAGGCGGTCACTCGCGCGAGTGCTTCGTCCAGGGGTATCCCGGGGTCCCCGAGCGGTAGCACGGAATTCGCCCGCCGGGTGAACCCACCGGCCGCCCGTAGCGTCCAACCGCCCAGCGACTCGCTCTCCAGCGGTGTCCAGGCCCGCGCGCCGACCCTCGTCAGCTCCTCGAAGGAGGCGGCCGGACCCCGCCGCCGGGCCGGCGCCGGCGGCACCGTCTTGCCCGCGACCAGCGAGGATTCCGAGATGTGGACGGACACGCCGTCCTTGCGTGTGATCGTCAGCACACCCCCGGTCCAGGATGTGAGCACCCCGACCGTGTCGAGGAAGGCCGGGGCATCGCTCCGCCCGCCCTCCACCCGTCGTACAGAGACTCGTTTACCCACGTCAGCCGGGGTGATACGGATCTCCAGCAGCCCTCCGGCAGTGATTTCCACAGCTCTGCCCGCCCCTCCTGTTCGGATCGTGCCCGGGAACGGAGATACTAGGTGCGGGCATCGACGACGCCGCGCTCCCGCGCGAATGGACAGCCCTACCGAGGAGGAACGAGAGCGTGACCTACGTCATCGCGGAGCCTTGTGTCGACGTCAAGGACAAGGCATGCATCGAAGAGTGCCCCGTCGACTGCATCTACGAGGGCCAGCGGTCCTTGTACATCCACCCGGACGAGTGCGTCGACTGCGGCGCCTGTGAGCCGGTCTGCCCGGTCGAGGCCATCTTCTACGAAGATGACACCCCGGAGGAGTGGAAGGAGTACTACAAGGCGAACGTCGAGTTCTTCGACGAGCTCGGTTCGCCCGGTGGTGCCTCCAAGCTCGGCCTGATCGAGCGCGACCACCCCTTCGTCGCCGGCCAGCCCGCCGACATCAACGCCGGGCACTGACCGTCCCCGGCTGACGCGTCCCTCGGTCCCGTACGGCACTCACGCCGCGCGGGACCGAGCCGTTTCACCCACCCAGCGCACAGAGAGCAGACAACCGTGGCCGCAGTTTCCGACCGTCTTCCCGCCTTCCCCTGGGACAAGCTGGAGCCGTACAAGGCCACGGCGGCGGCCCACGCGGACGGCATCGTCGACCTCTCCGTCGGCACGCCCGTGGACCCGGTGCCCGCCCTCGTCCGGCGGGCCCTGACCGACGCGGCGGACTCCCCGGGCTACCCGACGGTATGGGGCACGCCCGCGCTGCGCGACGCGATCACCGGCTGGCTGCGCGACCGCCTCGGCGCGAGCGCCGCCGGCCACCGCAACGTCCTGCCCGTCGTCGGCTCCAAGGAACTGGTCGCCTGGCTGCCCACCCAGCTCGGCCTCGGCGCCGGCGACAAGGTGGCCTACCCGCGCCTGGCCTACCCGACGTACGAGGTCGGCGCCCGGCTGTGCGGCGCCGAGCCCGTCGTCTACGACGACCCGACCGGGCTCGACCCGACCGGCGTCCGGCTGTTGTGGCTCAACTCCCCGTCCAACCCCACCGGGAAGGTCCTCCCCAAGGAGGAACTGATCCGTGTCGTGGCCTGGGCGCGCGAGCACGGCATCCTGCTGTTCAGCGACGAGTGCTACCTCGAACTGGGCTGGGAGGCCGAACCGGTCTCCGTCCTCCACGACGACGTCTGCGGCGGCTCCTACGAGGGCATCGTCGCCGTCCACTCGCTCTCCAAGCGCTCCAACCTGGCCGGATACCGCGCCGCCTTCATCGCGGGCGACGCCGACGTCCTCGGCGAACTCCTGGAGATCCGCAAGCACGGCGGCATGATGACCCCCGCCCCCGTCCAGGCCGCCGTCGTCGCCGCCCTCGGCGACGACGAGCACGTCCACGAACAGCGCGCCCGCTACGCCGCCCGCCGCGACGCGCTGCGCACGGCCCTGGAGGCCCACGGCTTCCGCGTCGAGCACAGCGAGGCCAGCCTCTACCTGTGGGTCACCCGCGACGAGCCCTGCTGGGACACCGTCGCCCACCTCGCGTCCCTCGGCATCCTCGTCGCACCGGGCGACTTCTACGGGGAAGCCGGCGCCTCCTTCGTCCGCGTGGCCTTCACCGCCACCGACGAACGGGTCGCCGCCGCGGTCAAGCGCCTGGGCTAGTTCCTGCGGCCGGTCCGGCCGGACCGGAACGGCCCGAAGGGGGCCGGGAGTTCGCACTCCCGGCCCCCTTCGGCTTCCGCGGGGACGGCGGATCAGCCGCCCAGCGGCAGGGAGCCCACCGGGAGCTGCGACACCGGCAGCTCGGAGACCGGGAGCTGCGAGACCGGCAGACCGCCCAGCAGCTGTCCCGCGCCGCCCGCCACCTCGGCGGCGGGAGCGGCGGCCGGCAGGGCCTGCGTGGCGGTGCCCGCGACGTCGGTCGCGGCGGCGGTGGGTGCGGCGGCCGCGTCGGAGGCGTCCGGGGCGGTGAGCGTGCCCAACTGCGGCAGCTCCGCGGCGCCCGCGGCGCCGGCCGCACCGACCACGGGCGCGGTCCCGGCTGCGACGAGCAGCGCGGCACGGGCGATCCGACGGGTCAGGGGGAGGGACATGATGCTCCTAAGCGGTAGCGGCTGAGTACGCCGTGTACAACCGCTCCCGGGGTGGGTGGAGTTGCGGACCCCCCGGGTAAAGGATCGGTAACGCATCGTTTAATCGGCTTCCGCGACAAACGCACCGGACACGCGCCCACCAGGGCGTCTGTCGCCCGTCACGGCCCCGCCGCGATCCCGCGGCACCCCCCGGACGGGTGAGCACTCGTACGCGCGACCGGTGACGGAGCGGCACTCCGAGGGGGCGCGTTCAGCGGCCCACGGAGATCCGCACCTCGCCGGGCGCCGCACCCGGGACGTCCGCCTTCGCCTCGCGCTGCTTCCACCGGCCCCGGTCCTTGCCGGCCGTCCAGTCCGCGCGGTCGTACGCCACCCCGGAGATCCCGAGCTGCGAGGACCGGGCCACCGCCCAGTGCGCCACCGCCCGGGCCCGGCGCTCGCGCCCCGGCCCGCCGTCCGCCTTCGGCCGCACCACCAGGACGTCGCCCGCGCCGCCGGCCCGCGCGTCCGAACCCGCTCCGGCCCGTGCGCCCGCCTGCGCTCCCGACTGCCCCGCCGCCACCGCCGCCACCGTCGCCTCCTTGCCGAAGTCCCGGGCCAGCGCGGCCCGGACCTTCTCCGGGTCACCCGGCTTCGGAGCCGGTCCGGAGCAGGACAGGGTGGCGCCCGTGGCACCCTCGCCGAAGGCGGCCGTCAGCACCGTCGCGTCCGGCTCGTGCTTCGCGTAGGCCTGCGGGAAACCGCTCAACTGCACGCGCTGCGCCGCCACGGTCAGCGGCAGGCGCGTGTACCCCTTCACCTCGACGAGCCGGTCGTAGAAGATCCCCGCCGAGTACACGGGGTCCTGGATCTGCGCCGGGGTGCCCCAGCCCTGCGAGGGCCGCTGCTGGAACAGGCCCAGCGAATCCCGGTCGCCGTGGTCCAGGTTGCGCAGCGCCGACTCCTGCATGGCCGTGGCCAACGCGATCGTCACCGCCCGGTCCGGCAGCCCCTTGGAGATCCCGACGGCCGCTATCGTCGCCGCGTTCGCCGCCTGCTCCGGGGTCATCTCGTACGTCCGCACCGCGTCCCCGTCCGACGACCCGACGGCCGTCCCCGGGGCAGAGGCCGTGCAGTACGGGGCGCCGCCCCCGCTGGAATCGCGCTGGGCGACGCAGTAGCCGATCACGGCACACAACACGAGCAGACCGCCCGCGACCCTGCGCAGGGGTCGGCGACGGCGAGGACGGGAGCGATCGGTCTCGGACACGCGGCCCACCGTACTTCAGTCATATGACGCGTCCATGGGCCGGACGCACCCGGTTCCCGCCCATCCCGGGGCGTTAGGGTCAGCTCCATGTCCGAATCCGAGCTGGACCTCACCCTGGACGCTGCCGAGCTGACCGCCCGGCTCGTCGACATCCCTTCCGTGAGCGGCGACGAGAAGGTCCTCGCCGACCTCGTGGAGGACGCCCTGCGCGCCCTGCCGCACCTCACGGTCGACCGCCACGGCAACAACGTCGTGGCCCGCACGGCCCTCGGCCGCGCCGAGCGCGTCGTCCTCGCCGGGCACCTCGACACCGTGCCCATCGCCGACAACGTCCCCTCCCGCCTGGACGAGAACGGCGTCCTGTGGGGCTGCGGCACCACGGACATGAAGTCCGGGGTCGCCGTACAGCTGAGGATCGCCGCGACCGTCCCCGAGCCCAACCGCGACCTCACCTTCGTCTTCTACGACCAGGAGGAGGTGGCCGCCGACCTCAACGGCCTCGGCAAGGTCGCCGAAGCCCACCCCGACTGGCTGGCCGGCGACTTCGCCGTCCTGCTGGAGCCCTCCAACGCCGAGGTCGAGGGCGGCTGCCAGGGCACCCTGCGCGTCCTGCTGCGCACCCGCGGCGAGCGCGCGCACTCCGCCCGCAGCTGGATGGGCTCCAACGCCATCCACGCGGCGAGCCCGATCCTGGAGCGGCTGGCCGCCTACGAACCGCGCAAGCCCGTCATCGACGGCCTGGAGTACCACGAGGGCCTCAACGCCGTCCGCATCGAGGGCGGCGTCGCCAACAACGTCATCCCCGACGCGTGCACGGTGACGGTCAACTTCCGCTACGCCCCCGACCGCAGCGTGGAGGAGGCCATCGCCCACGTGGAGGAGGTCTTCGAGGGCTGCGGCGTCGACGAGTTCGTCATCGACGACTTCTCCGGCGGGGCCCTGCCGGGCCTGGCCCACCCGGCCGCGGCGGCCTTCATGGAGGCGGTCGGCGGTCGCGCCATGCCCAAGTTCGGCTGGACGGACGTCGCCCGCTTCAGCGCCCTCGGCGTACCGGCGGTCAACTACGGCCCGGGCGACGCCCTGCTGGCGCACAAGGTCGACGAGCGGGTCGACACGAAGGCGATCCTCCACTGCGAGGAACGACTCCGCGCCTGGCTGACCTCCTGAATTCCGCTTGTCGTCACCTTCGTGCGCCTACCCTGATCCAACGATCAGCAGGAGGGAGCACATCATGGGCAACCCCGAAGGCACCGCTCGTCGTCGGCCCGAGGAGCAGCAGCTCGGGCCGGTGTTGCGCAGGCGGGGCCAGGTGCAGGCGGGCAGCACGACGGACCAGCGGCTGCTGGATTCGGCCGGGCCCTCCGAGTGGGTGCACACCGATCCCTGGAGGGTCCTGCGCATCCAGTCGGAGTTCATCGAGGGCTTCGGCACGCTGGCGGAGCTGCCGCCGGCGATCAGCGTGTTCGGTTCGGCCCGCACCCCGGTGGACTCGCCGGAGTACGAGGCGGGCGTACGGATCGGGCGCGCGCTCGTCGACGCCGGCTTCGCCGTCATCACCGGCGGCGGCCCGGGCGCGATGGAGGCCGCCAACAAGGGCGCGCGCGAGGCGAACGGGATCTCCGTCGGGCTGGGCATCGAGCTGCCCTTCGAGCAGGGCCTCAACCAGCACGTCGACCTCGGGCTGAACTTCCGGTACTTCTTCGTCCGCAAGACGATGTTCGTGAAGTACAGCCAGGGCTTCGTCGTCCTGCCCGGTGGGCTCGGCACGCTGGACGAGATGTTCGAGGCGCTGACGCTGGTGCAGACGCAGAAGATCACCCGCTTCCCGATCGTGCTGTTCGGCACGGAGTACTGGCGCGGGCTGATCGACTGGCTGCGCGACACGGTGATCGCCCAGGGCAAGGCCTCGGAGAAGGACCTCTACCTCTTCCACGTCACCGACGACGTGGACGAGGCGATCGCCCTGGTCACGAAGGAAGCCGGCAAGTAGCGGGCGCCCGACCCGCCGGGGCGCCGCCCCGGCGGGTCGGGCGGTGGCGGGACGGTCAGGCCAGACCCCGGCGGGCGACCGCCGGCGGGCGGTGCCCCCGGATGGACGCCACCATGTCCAGCACCTGCCGGGTCTCGGCGACCTCGTGGACGCGGTAGACCCGCGCGCCCAGCCAGGCCGAGACGGCCGTGGTCGCCAGGGTGCCCAGCAGGCGCTCCTTGACCGGCTTGTCGAGGGTCTCCCCGACGAAGTCCTTGTTGGACAGCGACACCAGCACCGGCCAGCCGGTGTCCGCCATCTCCGCGAGCCGCCGGGTGGCCTCCAGGGAGTGGCGGGTGTTCTTCCCGAAGTCGTGCCCCGGGTCGATCATGATCGACTCCCGCGGCACGCCGAGGGCCGCCGCCCGCTCGGCCAGCCCGACCGTGACGCGCAGGATGTCCTCCATGACGTCCTCGTACGTCGTGCGGTGCGGCCGCGTCCGCGGTTCGACCCCGCCCGCGTGGGTGCACACCAGCCCGACGCGGTGACGGGCAGCGACCTCGGCGAGCTTCGGGTCCACACCGCCCCACGCGTCGTTCAGGAGGTCGGCCCCGGCCTCGCACACGGCCTCGCCGACCTCGTGGCGCCAGGTGTCCACGCTGATCACCACGTCCGGGTGCCGGCGGCGCACCTCCGCCACGAAGCCGACCGTGCGCCGGGCCTCCTCGGCCGCGTCCACGTGCTCGCCCGGCCCGGCCTTGACCCCGCCGATGTCGATGATGGCGGCGCCCTCGGCCACCGCCCGCTCGACCCGCTCCAACGCGGGCTCGTCGCGGAAGGTCGCGCCCTGGTCGTAGAAGGAGTCAGGAGTCCGGTTCACGATGGCCATGATCACCGGCTCGTGGGTGTCGAACTCGCGCCTGCCCAGTCGCAGCATCCCGCTCTTTCCTCCTTCGGCGACCCTCGCGCCTCGTCTGCGACCTTAACCTGGTGGCCGGAGTCTCTCAGGGGAGTTGATCGTGTTCTGGTTCTTGCTGATCGCGCTGGTCGTGGTCGTGGCCGCGGTCACCCTCGCGGTGGTCGGCGGCGGGTCCGAGGCCGTTCTGCCCGAGGCGGAGCCGGACCGGGTCGTCGACGCCCTCCCGGAGACCCGCCCCGTCGAACGGGCCGACATCGACGCCCTGCGCCTGCCGGTCGCGCCGCGCGGCTACCGGATGGCGGAGGTGGACGACGTGCTCGACCGGCTCGCCGCGGAGCTCGCCGAGCGCGACGCCCGCATCGCCGAACTGTCCGCCCTCGTGACCCCGGCCGCCGCCGGGAGCACGACCCCGGCGCCGGCCGCCGACCGGCAGCCGGACGAGGCGCCCCGCGTCGACCTCGGGAAGGACGGGCGATGAGCGACCTCGGCCTGCTCCCCGGACCGGACGGCGAGCCGCGCTGCGCGTGGGGCCTGGCCACCGAGGACTACGTCGCCTACCACGACACGGAGTGGGGCCGCCCGGTCCACGGCGACGACGCGCTGTACGAGCGGCTGTGCCTGGAGGCCTTCCAGTCCGGGCTGTCCTGGCTGACGATCCTGCGCCGCCGCGAGGGCTTCCGCAGCGCCTTCGCCGGGTTCGAGATCGCGGCCGTGGCGGAGTTCGGCGAGGCGGACGTCGAACGGCTCCTCGCGGACGAGGGGATCATCCGCAACCGGGCCAAGATCGAGGCCACCCTCGCCAACGCGCGGGTGCTGGCCGGGTGGAAGCCGGGGGAGCTGGACGCGCTGATCTGGTCCCACGCCCCGCGCCGACGGGGCCGGGCCCCGAAGCGCCTGGCCGACGTACCGGCCGTCACCGACGAGTCCACGGCCCTGGCCAAGGCCCTGAAGAAGGCCGGCATCCGCTTCGTGGGACCGACCACCGCCTACGCCCTGATGCAGGCGTGCGGCCTGGTCAACGACCACCTCGCGGGCTGCGTCGCCCGCGAGGCGCAGGCCGTCTACGGGCCCTCGCCCGCCCCGGGTCAGCGACCCAGGTAGACCGGCGGCCGCTTCTCCAGGAAGGCCTGGACCGCGATGGCGTGGTCCTCGGAGGCGCCGGCGCGGGCCTGGAGGACGTCCTCGCGCTCCAGGGCCTCGGAGAGCGGGTGCGAGGTCCCGTAGGCCAGGGACTCCTTGATCGCGGCGTAGGCCACCGTCGGACCGGCGGCGAGGGCGCGGGCCACCTTCTCGGCCTCCGCGCGCAGCGACTCCGAGGGCACCAGGCGGTTCACGATGCCCAGCTCGTACGCCTCCTGCGCCTTGACCGAGCGCGGGAAGAGCAGCAGGTCCGAGGCGCGGGAGGCGCCGATCAGGCGGGGGAGGGTCCAGGACACCCCGGAGTCGGCCGTCAGCGCCACGCCGGCGAAGGAGGTGTTGAAGGACGCCGTGTCGGCGACGACCCGGAAGTCCGCCGCCAGCGCGAAGCCGAAGCCGGCGCCGGCCGCGACCCCGTTCACGCCCGCCACCACGGGCTTGGGCATCTCGGTGAGGGCCCGGACGATCGGGTTGTAGTGCTCGGCGACGGTGCGCATGGTCAGGGTGGAGCCGTTCTCGCGGTCCGCCGCGAGGTTGCCGATGTGCTCCTTGAGGTCCTGGCCCACGCAGAAGGCCCGGTTGCCGGAGGCGGTGAGCAGGACCGCCCGAACCGCCGCGTCGGCCGCCGCGGCCGCGACCGCGTCGCGGAGCGCGACCTTGGCCTCGGTGTTCATGGCGTTCATCGCGTCGGGCCGGTTGATCGTGATGGTGGCGAGTCCGTCGGTCACTTCGTAGAGCACGCTGTCGGCCATGGCGGGGGTCCCCCTTCGTCGCGGGCTTGGCTACCGGCCGGTACCGGCCGGTCCAAGGGTCAGCATGGCGGACGGGGCGACGGCCGGGCATGTGATGTGCGTCAAACGGAACGGACGGAGTCTTCAGGGGGCGGCGGCGAAGTATCGCAGGCCGGTCCCCGAAATGAGTGGTTTTGGTCGAGCGCGTTGCGCAAGCGTTCCCATCCGATGTTGGTCATCGGGTCCTGACATGCGGGATAATGGCCGGGAAGCAATGTGTTCGATGCCGGGTACTAGGCGCCTGAACGGGGCCGTCGGCTGACGATGAGCTGGTTTCAGGAAGGGGAACGAGCATGGCGGCCATGAAGCCGCGGACGGGCGACGGCCCGCTCGAGGTCACCAAGGAGGGGCGGGGCATCGTCATGCGCGTACCGCTCGAGGGCGGCGGTCGGCTTGTCGTCGAGCTGACTCCGGACGAGGCGGACGCCCTGGGTGACGCCCTGAAGAAGGTCGTCGGCTGAAGCGCCGGCACCCAGGCAACTCTGCACCGCCCCGGTCGCCCCTGGCGCCCGGGGCGGTGTTGCGTCCGGGCCCGGTCCGACCCGTCCCGCCCCGGATCGGGTCGCGCGGGACCGGTCGTCCGGACGACAGGCCCTACCGGCGGACCGCGCAGAGCAGGCCGTCGCCGACCGGGAGCAGGGCCGCCTCCAGGGCGGGGCTCTCGCGGACGCTGCGCAGCAGCTCGCGGACCCGGATCACCTCCACCGGCTGGGCCGCGGAGTCGACGGTGCGACCGTCGGAGAAGACCCCCTCGAAGCACACCAGCCCGCCCGGGCGCAGCAGCCGCAACGATTCGGCGAGGTAGTCGAGGGACTCGGCCGGGTCCCCGTCGCAGAAGACCAGGTCGTATCCGCCGTCGGCTAGCCGCGGCAGCACGTCCAGGGCACGGCCGGGGATGAAGCGGGCCCGGTTGCCCGCGAAGCCCGCCGCGCGGAACGCCTGCCGGGCGAAGGCCTGCCGGTCGGCCTCGGGATCCACCGTGGTGAGCACGCCGTCGGGGCGCATCCCGTGCAGCAGGTGGATGCCGGAGACCCCGGTGCCGGTGCCGATCTCGGCGACCGCCTTCGCGTCCGCCGTGGCGGCGAGCAGACGCAGCGCGGCCCCGGTGCCGGGGGACACGGACCGCAGGCCCGCTTCCCTGGACCGGTCGCGGGCCCATCGCAGAGCGTCGTCCTCGGCGACAAACGCGTCGGCGAACGCCAAGCTCGTCTGCCGGTTGCCGCTAATGACCCTCTCCTGTCCCCATAGTTGGCGCAACGGTGACTGTATCCGCTGACGTCGGGAACCCGCAGATGGGACCGGGCGTTGGGAGGGGTGGAGGCGGGATAGAGGGGACGGCACCGGGCAGATCGACGGCCCGGGACCCGAGGCCCGTGCAAAGTTAATGCAAAAAGGCTTATCCAGAGCTGACGGGAGGGGTGGTTATGGTAGGGGCTCCACTGGACACCACCAGAGCCGATAGGGGAGGTGCGGCTGCGCCTGTGGATCGTGGGGGCGTGTTCAGACGCCTCTTCTGGTCGGCGGGTGAGCCGAAATCCGTGACCGACATTGCTGACCGCTTCCACACCGCCACCGCCGCGACCACCGCGACCTTCACCGCCGAGGCGGGCCCGCAGGCGTGGACCCCTCCCACGTGGGAGGAGATCGTCAGCACGCACAGCGCGCGCGTCTACCGTCTCGCCTACCGCCTGACGGGCAATCAGCACGACGCCGAGGACCTGACCCAGGAGGTCTTCGTCCGCGTCTTCCGCTCGCTGTCGACCTACACGCCGGGCACCTTCGAGGGTTGGCTCCACCGCATCACGACCAACCTCTTCCTGGACATGGTGCGCCGCAAGCAGCGCATCCGCTTCGACGCCCTCGCCGACGACGCCGCCGAGCGGCTCCCGAGCCGTGAGCCGTCCCCCCAGCAGGTCCTCCACGACACCCACTTCGACGCGGACGTGCAGCAGGCGCTGGACACCCTCGCGCCCGAGTTCCGCGCCGCCGTGGTGCTCTGCGACATCGAGGGCCTGTCCTACGAGGAGATCGCCGCCACCCTCGGCGTGAAGCTCGGCACCGTCCGCAGCCGCATCCACCGGGGCCGGTCGCACCTGCGCAAGGCGCTCAAGCACCGGTCCCCCGAAGCCCGCGCCGAGCAGCGCGCCCTCGCAGGGGTGGCGGTGGGCGCTCCGGGCGCCGGGGGAGAGGGCGGAGCCGAGTGAGCGGCGTCAGTCCGTCCCCCGCCGAACAACACCTGGGCGACCGGCTCGCGGCGCTGGTGGACGGGGAGCTCGAACACGATGCCCGCGAGCGGGTACTGGCCCACCTGGCGACCTGCGCCAGGTGCAAGGCCGAGGCCGACGCGCAGCGCCGGCTCAAGAGCATGTTCGTGGAGAGCGCGCCGCCGCCGCTGTCCGCCGGGCTGCTCGCCCGGCTCCAGGGGCTGCCGGCCGGTGGTCCCGAGGGCCCGACCGGGCCGCCCACGACCGAGCTGCCGACGACGTTCGGATACGTCCCGCCGGCCGTGTCGCCCGGCGCGCGCGAGGGGTTCCGCATCCACGAGGTGGGCCGCCCCCGGCGCCGCTTCGCCTTCGTCGCGGCGGGAGCCGTGTCCCTGGCGGCGATCGCGCTCGGCGGTTCCCTCCCGCTGGAGGCCATCGAGCCGAACGCCCGCGGTGACGCCCCCGCGGCCCGCCCCGGACCCTCGCTCCCGTTGACCGACGCGGTCGTCCGCGACCGGCTGCCCAGTCCGGGGGTGCTGCCCACCCTGGGGCCCGCCGGACAGTTCCCCACCGCCGCCGTCTCGGCCTCCGCCTCCACCGCGCCGACGACCGCGCGGCCCGTGTCGCTGTCGCGCTGAGCGCCCGGGGCCCGGCGCGGGCGACCGGGCCCGCCGGGCGCCCGCGGGCCCCGCGGGTGACGGGCCCCTGGCACCCCGGGGGCCCGGTACCTGGTTGAATCGGCGGCAGGTGCGCCGCGTGCGGCGCGACAGGCAGGCCCGCGGGGAGCGTCCATGTCCGACAGTCAGCAGACCGATCCGGCTCCGTCGTGGTGGAGTCGACCGCGGCCCCCGGCGGACGCGCCGCCCGCCGCTCCCGCGCCCGACGCCCCGGCCGACGGGGCGGGCCCGGACCGGATCCCCTCCGCGGACACGACCGGCCCCGAGGCCCCCGCCGAGCCGCCTGCCGCCACCGGCCCCGAAGCCCCTGTCGAGTCGCCCGCCGCGACCGGCCCCGGAGCCTCTGCCGGGGTCGCCACCGAGTCGCCCGCCGAGGCCTCCGCCGCAGACGGCGCGTCGGTCCGTACCGACCCCGACACCTTCGCGCCGGAAGGCGCCGCGCCGGCGTCCGTCCCCCGCTACGACCCCTGGGCCGCGGGCCCGCTCCAGCAGGCAGACACCGGCCGGCGCCGCCGCGCCCCCGTCGGCCGGGCGGTGGCCCTCGTCGTCCTCGTGGGCCTCCTCGCGGGCGGGGTCGGCGGCTACCTGGGCATCCTCACCGAGCGCGCCGCCAACACCCGCCTGGAGCTGCCCCAGGCCGCCGCCGAGAGCAAGAACCGGTCCCCCGACAGCGTGGCCGGCATCGCCGCCACCGCCCTGCCCGGCGTGGTCACCCTGCACGTGCGCGGCGGCGCGGGCGGAGGCACCGGCACCGGATTCGTCCTCGACGACCAGGGCCACATCCTGACCAACAACCACGTCGTCGCCGACGCCAAGGACATAACGGTCACCTTCAGCACCGGCGAGAGCGCCGTCGCCGAGCTCGTCGGCCGCGACAGCGGCTACGACCTGGCCGTCGTGAAGGTCTCGGGCGTGCGGGGCCTGCGTCCCCTGGCGCTCGGCAACTCCGAGAACGTCCGCGTCGGCGACCCGGTGGTGGCCATCGGCGCCCCCTTCGACCTCTCCAACACCGTCACCGCCGGCATCATCAGCGCCACCGGACGCCCCATCACCGCGGGCGGGGACAAGGGCGACGGCAGCGACATCAGCTACGTCGACGCCCTCCAGACGGACGCCCCCATCAACCCGGGCAACTCCGGCGGCCCCCTCCTCGACTCCCGCGCCCACGTCATCGGCATCAACAGCGCGATCCGCGGCGCGGACAAGGGCGAGGACGGCGACGGCGGCCGCCAGAGCGGCAGCATCGGCCTCGGCTTCGCCATCCCGGTCAACCAGGGCAAGCGCGTCGCCGAGGAGCTCATCCGCACCGGTCACGCCACCCACCCGGTGATCGGAGTCACCCTCGACATGCAGTACACGGGAGACGGAGCCCGGGTCGGCACCAAGGGCGAGGACGGCAAGCCCTCCGTGGTGGCGGACGGCCCCGGCGCCCGCGCCGGGATCAGGCCCGACGACGTGATCACCAAGGTCGACGGGGTCCGCGTCCACGGCGGCGACGAGCTGATCATCAAGATCAGGGCCCACCGCCCCGGTGACCGCCTCACCCTGACCGTGCTCCGCGAGGGCCGCGAGCGCACCCTGGAAGTGGTGCTCGGTTCCGCCGACGGATCGTGACCGGAGGGATCACGACACGAATGGCACGTGACGGCGGGGTGAATCCCGAACCGGGATAGCACCGGCGTAGGGGACGGAGGGCAGGGCCGGGTACCGTTGACCGGGCCCGACTGCAGAGAGCCGAGGAGCGGCAAGGTGTTCAACGACATAGGCGCACTCGAGCTGGTCACGATCGTGGTGCTCGCCATCCTGATCTTCGGGCCGGACAAGCTCCCGAAGGTGATCCAGGACGTCAGCGGAGTGATCCGCAAGATCAGGTCGTTCTCCGACAGCGCCAAGCAGGACATCCGCTCCGAACTGGGCCCGGAGTTCAAGGACTTCGAGTTCGAGGACCTCAACCCGAAGACCTTCATCCGCAAGCAGCTCACGGAGAACGAGGACCTCAAGGAGATCCGCACGAGCTTCGACCTCCGCAAGGAGCTGAACGACGTCACCGACGCCGTCAACAGCAAGGAGGAGGCGGCCGCACCGGCCGCCGCCGCACCGGCCGCCACGCCCGCCGCTCCCGCCGCCGGAACCGGCCCCGACCTGCTGAAGAAGCCCGCGACCCCCGCCGCCGAGTCCCGCACCCCCTTCGACGCCGACGCCACCTGATCCCCTGCCTGCCCGGCGATCCGCGGTCGGATGGCTATCCTCCATCTGTTGTCCGGACCGAGGACGCCCGAGGGAGGGGGTCCCCCCAGCGAGGCGAGGGGGAGGGCCGTTCCGGACCCACGGAACGAGAGGCCGCCCTGATGGAGACGACGAGCAGTAGCCGGGTGGGCGCACAGCCCGCCGACAACCCGGCCGCCGCCGAACCCCCGCAGTCCGAGCAGAACCCGCAGGCGACGCCCCCGGGGTCGTCCCAGGAGGGCGCCGCGCCCGTCCCGGCGGCCCGCCGGGCGGCCGAGCGGTTCCTGGCGGCCGACTTCCCCTGGTACGGCCTCGACGGCGCCTTCACCGGTCCCCGCCGGCTCATGCAGGTCGGCACCGGCGCCGACGGCTCCGTCGAGCACGGCTCCGTCGGCCACGGCGACGAGCCCACCGCCCGGGGCGAGATCGCCACCGGCGAGAAGGAACGCTTCGCGGTGGTGGTCACCGTCGCCGGCAACCCGAACCGCCGCAGCGGCGACGGCACCGGCGTCCTGGAGGCCACCTCGGTCTCCTCCGCCGCCTGGCTCGCCGGCTCCGGGCTGCTCTCCTACAGCTGGCCGCAGCAGATGGACCACGGCCTGCGCGACCACTGGCTCGACCAGCAGACCGAGGCGGCCTGGGAACTCGCCGACGACCTGACCGGCCCCGACTGGTCGACGCTGTCGCTGCCCGTGGACGGGGAGCCGACGCCCTTCCACTACCGCGAGTCCGAGTTCGGCTGGGTGCTCGCCGGGACCACCGGCCGCGGCGTCCACCTGGGCGCGTACGGGCGCGGCATGAGCGCGTACGGCCTCGGCTTCTGCGCGATCACGGACCTCGCGACCTACGAGTAGCCGGCGGCCCCGTACGGGAACGGGAAAGGGCACCGCCGACCGACGGTGCCCTTCACGCGGAGCGCCCCGCCGAGGGGGCGCGTGCGTCGACTAGAACTTGTTGCGCGGGGTGATCCCCAGCGACATGCCCGACAGGCCGCGGGCCCGGCCGCCCAGCTTGCCCGCGATCGCGCGCAGCGCGGCGCCCGCCGGGGAGTCCGGGTCGGACAGCACGACCGGCTTGCCGTCGTCGCCGCCCTCGCGCAGGCGCACGTCGATCGGGATGGTCCCGAGCACCGGCACGGACGCGCCGACGGTCTTGGTCAGCCCGTCCGCGACCTTCTGGCCGCCGCCCGAGCCGAACACGTCGACCATCTCGTCGCAGTGCGGGCACGGCAGCCCCGACATGTTCTCGACGACGCCGACGATCTTCTGGTGGGTCTGCACGGCGATCGACCCGGCCCGCTCGGCGACCTCGGCCGCCGCCTGCTGCGGGGTGGTCACGACGAGGATCTCGGCGTTCGGCACGAGCTGCGCCACGGAGATCGCGATGTCGCCGGTGCCCGGCGGCAGGTCCAGCAGCAGCACGTCCAGGTCGCCCCAGAACACGTCCGCGAGGAACTGCTGGAGCGCCCGGTGCAGCATCGGGCCGCGCCAGACCACCGGGGCGTTGCCCGGGGTGAACATGCCGATGGAGATGACCTTCACGCCGTTCGCGGACGGCGGCATGATCATGTTCTCGACCTGGGTCGGACGGCCCTCGACGCCGAGCATGCGCGGCACGCTGTGGCCGTAGATGTCCGCGTCGACCACGCCGACCTTCAGCCCGTCGGCCGCCATCGCCGCGGCCAGGTTGACCGTCACGGAGGACTTGCCGACGCCGCCCTTGCCGGAGGCCACCGCGTAGACGCGGGTCAGGGAGCCCGGCTTGGCGAAGGGCACCTCGCGCTCGGCGGTGCCGCCGCGCAGGGTGGCCGCCAGCTCCTTGCGCTGCTCGTCGCTCATCACGTCGAGGCTGACGGCGACCGCGGTGACGCCGGGGACCTTCTCGACGGCCTCGGTGACGTTCTTGGTGATGGTCTCGCGCATGGGGCAGCCCGACACCGTGAGGTAGACCGTGACGGCGACGGCGCCGCCCTCGCCGATCTCCACCGATTTGACCATGCCGAGCTCGGTGATCGGCCGGTGGATCTCGGGGTCGTTCACCGTCGCCAGCGCGTCCAGGATCGCGTCCTGCTCGGGCACGGCGGCGGAGCTTGTGTCGGTAGCCATGTCCCGATGGTACGGCTCGGTAGCGTGCCCGAGGAAAGCCCGCTAGCGGTCGCCTTCGTCACTCTCCGACGGGAATAGGCGACGCTCGTCCATCTCCTTGATCAGGTCCTGGAACTCCGACCTG
This sequence comes from Streptomyces sp. NPDC048606, assembly GCF_040650855.1. Lineage (NCBI taxonomy): Bacteria > Bacillati > Actinomycetota > Actinomycetes > Kitasatosporales > Streptomycetaceae > Streptomyces > Streptomyces sp. NPDC048606. The sequence goes on from NZ_JBEZIB010000002.1 coordinate 97,591, forward strand.
ATCCAGTCGCGGGTGGCGACCTCGCCCAGGCCCATCCGCAGGGCCGCGATCTCCCGCGTCAGGTACTCGGTGTCCGCGATGGAGCGCTCGTTCTGCTTGCGGTCCTGCTCGTGGGTGACGCGGTCCCGGTCGTCCTGGCGGTTCTGCGCGAGGAGGATCAGCGGGGCGGCGTAGGAGGCCTGGAGGGACAGCATCAGCGTCAGGAAGATGAAGGGGTACTGGTCGAAGCGCAGGTGGTCCGGGGCGAAGATGTTCCACAGCACCCACACCACGATGACCAGGGTCATCCAGACGATGAACCGGCCCGTGCCCAGGAAGCGGGCGACCCGCTCGGACAGCCGGCCGAAGGCCTCGGGGTCGTACTCCGGCAGCAGCCTGCGCCGTCCGGCGCGCGGCAGGTCCAGCCGTACGCGCGGGCGCGACAGCGCGCTCGACCCGGCGCCGCCGCCGGCCCGCGCCCGTTCGGCGGAACGTTCCGGCCGGTCGGCGCGCAGCCGGTCCGCCGCCTCCTCCAGCCGCTCCGACAGGCCCTCCCGGGCGTGCTCGCGCCGCTCGCGGCGCCGCTCGCGCGCCGCCTCTCCACGGCCCCGCTCAGTGGCCACGTACGGCCTCCTCGGAGTGGAAGTCCGTCTCCCGCCAGTCGTCCGGCAGCAGGTGGTCCAGTACGTCGTCCACGGTGACCGCGCCCAGCAGCGAGCCGCTCTCGTCGACGACGGGCACCGCGACCATGTTGTACGCGGCCAGGTAGCTGGTCACCACGGGCAGCGAGGCGTCCGGGCGCAGCGGGGGCAGGTCCGTGTCCACGATCGAGCTGACGAGGGTGAACGGGGGGTCCCGCAGCAGCCGCTGGAAGTGCACCGTGCCCAGGTACTTGCCCGTCGGGGTCTCGTCCGGCGGCCGGCACACGTAGACCTGCGCGGCCAGCGCCGGCGACAGGTCCGACTGGCGTACGCGGGCCAGCGCGTCGGCGACGGTCGCGTCGGGCCGCAGCACGATCGGTTCGGTGGTCATCAGGCCGCCCGCGGTGCGCTCCTCGTAGGAGAGCAGGCGGCGCACGTCGGCCGCGTCGTCGGGCCGCATCAGGGTGAGCAGCCGTTCCTTGTCGTCCTCGGGCAGTTCGGACAGCAGGTCGGCCGCGTCGTCCGGGTCCATCGCCTCCAGGACGTCCGCGGCGCGCTCCTCCTTCAGCTTGCCGAGGATCTCCACCTGGTCGTCCTCGGGGAGCTCCTCCAGGACGTCCGCGAGCCGGTCGTCGTCGAGGGCGTTGGCGACCTCCGCGCGCCGCTTGGGCGTCAGGTGGTGCAGGACGTTCGCGAGGTCGGCGGGGCGCATCTGTTCGAAGGTGGCGACCAGGCTCTCGGCGCCCTGCCCGTGCTCCTCCAGGGAGAAGCCGGTGACCGCCGACCACTCCACGGTCAGGGTCTCGCCGCGGCGGCGCAGGGCGCCGCCCTTGCCCTTGCGGACGAAGATCCGGTCGATCTCCCAGTCGCGGCGGGCCGGCAGTTGCTGGATGGCCACGTCGAGGACGGTGACCTCCTCGCCGGTGGCGACCAGCGTGACCCGGCGGTCCAGGAGTTCGCCGAGGACCAGTCGCTCGGTGGGGCGCTGTTCGAAGCGCCGCATGTTGACCACGCCGGTGGTGATGACCTGTCCGGACTCCACCCCGGTCACCCGGGTCATGGGCAGGAAGATCCGGCGCCGGCTGACGACCTCGACGACCAGTCCCAGCAGCCGCGGCGGGCGCCCGCCGACGCGCAGCATCGCGACGAGGTCGCGGACCCGGCCGACCTGGTCGCCGTTGGGATCGAAGACGGGCACACCCGACAGATGCGATACGAAGATCCGCGGGGCGCCTGCAGCCATCCGAGCGCCTCCTAGAGCGTCCATCAACAGTCCTGCCGTGCCTCAGGCTAGCCCGTGCGGTGGGCAAGCGTCCTGGTGGGGCCGTCCGCCCGGGGGTGGCGGGGGGCGCGTGAGGGTGGCGCGGGGGCCCGGTGGAGCCCGTGGCGCCGCCGGGTACGCTGCCTGCTGCCCGCAGACCACCGACGAGAGGTCCCCGCCCGTGACCGCCCACACCCCCGCCGCACGGCTGCGCCGGGCCACGGCCATCGGCGCCCTGTGCGCGGGCCTCGCCGTCGCCGGCACCGGCTGCGCGACCAAGGAGGACCCCGACAAGGGCACGAACGGCGTCGGCAAGCTCAGCGCCGAGAAGATCGAGTCCCAGGCGAAGGCCGCCGCGGGCGGCGCCGCCTCGGTCCACCTGTCGGGGACCCTGGTCACGGGCGGCAAGTCCTACACGCTCGACATGCGGCTCAAGGCGGACGGCGGTTCCGGCGAGGTGAAGTCGCAGGACGACACCACCTTCCAGCTGCTGCGGGTGGGGGAGGAGCTGTACCTGAAGGCGGGCGCGGCCTTCTGGGGGACGTCGGACTCGGCGGGCAAGCTCGGCGACAAGTACGTGAAGGTCCCCGAGAACGACCCCTCGTACAAGCAGTTCCGCGGTTTCACCGACATGCGGGTCCTGCTCGACGGGCTCCTCGGGCTCCAGGGCAAGCTCACCAAGGGCGCGTACGCGAAGGTCGGCCAGACCCGGGTGGTACCGGTGTCGGCGGACGCCGGCAAGGGCGGCAAGGTCTCGGTGTCCCTGGACGGCACCCCGTACCCGGTGCTGATGGAGCGGGCGGGCGGCGCGGGCCGGGTGGAGCTGTCGGAGTGGGGCAAGCCCTTCCCGCTGGACCCGCCGACGCAGGACCAGACCGTGGACTACGGCTCCCAGCTGCCGACCACCAAGGACGGAAAGCCGGGCACCGGCACGGACGGCGCCGCCGCGGGCACCGGCACGGGCTCGGGCGGCGGCGGCACGGGCACGGGCGGCCCGGCGCCGTCCAAGGGCACCGGGTCCGGCACGGGTCAGGGCGCGAACCCGACCGGGGGCTGAGCGCCCCTCAAGCGGTCAGCGCCTGTTCTTCTTCCGCTTCAGCAGCAGCTTCGGCAGCGCCGCCGGGATCGCCCGCCGGGTGAGGGCGGGGGAGGGCAGCGGGGCCGAGACCAGCGAGCCGGTGGGCAGCTCCTCGGCGACGGCGACCGGCTCCAGGCGCAGCAGCCGGCACTCGCGCGCCCAGCGCTGCGTCATCAGTTCGGAGTCGGGCGCGTTCAGCCGCTTGCCCTTCAGCTCGGCGACGGCGGACTCCCAGGGCTCGCTGCCGGGCGCCAGTTCCCGTACGGCCGCCGTCCAGGCGACGAGCCGGCCGCCCTTGTCCTTGCTGCGCACGGTCACCTCGGCCGCCGACCCGTCGGCGAGCCCGGGGAACGGCTGCTCGCCCGGCCCGTCGCCGAGGACGTGCGCGGCGCCGTCCACCCAGGCGTGCCACAGGGCCCGGTCGGCGCCCGCGCCGCGGACCCAGATCAGGCCGGACTTCTTGGAGGCCTCCTCGACGAGGGCCAGGTCGAGCGCGCTGAGAGTCATGCGCACAGGGTAGCCACCCGGCCGGGCGCGGCCTACAGCCAGCCGTGGCGCCGCAGGGCCCGGTGGATGGTGAAGCAGATCCCGACGATCGAGGCCATCACCATCGGGTAGCCGTACTTCCAGTGGAGTTCCGGCATGTGCTCGAAGTTCATCCCGTACACCCCGCAGATCATCGTGGGCACGGCGATGATGGCCGCCCAGGAGGTGATCTTGCGCATGTCCTCGTTCTGGGCGACGGTCGCCTGCGCGAGGTTGGCCTGGAGGATCGAGTTCAGCAGTTCGTCGAAGCCGATGACCTGCTCGTGCACCCGGGCGAGGTGGTCGGCGACGTCACGGAAGTACTTCTGGATGTCCGGGTCCACCAGGCGCATGGGCCGCTCGCTCAGCAGCTCCATCGGGCGCAGCAGCGGGGACACCGCCCGCTTGAACTCCAGGACCTCCCGCTTGAGCTGGTAGATGCGGCCCGCGTCGCCGCCCCGGCCGACGCCCTTGGCGGGAGCGGCGAACACCTCGCTCTCCACCTCGTCGATGTCGTCCTGCACGGCCGCCGCGACCGCGATGTACCCGTCGACGACGTGGTCGGCGAGGGAGTGCAGCACGGCCGAGGGGCCGCGCGAGAGCAGCTCGGGGTCGTCCTGGAGGCGGTGGCGCAGCCCCTTGAGGGAGCCCTGTCCGCCGTGGCGGACCGTGATGACGAAGTCGGTGCCGGTGAAGCACATCACCTCGCCGGTCTCCACCACCTCGCTGGTCGCGGTGAGTTGGGCGTGCTCGACGTAGTGGATCGTCTTGAAGACCGTGAAGAGGGTGTCGTCGTAGCGCTCCAGCTTCGGCCGCTGGTGGGCGTGGACCGCGTCCTCCACGGCGAGCGGGTGCAGTCCGAACTCGGCGGCGATGCCCGCGAACTCGGCCTCGGTCGGCTCGTGCAGCCCGATCCAGGCGAAGCCGCCGCTCTCGCGCACCCGCCGCATCGCCTCGCGCGGCGACAGGCAGGCGGTGCCCTCCACGCGTCCGCCGTCGCGGTACACGGCGCAGTCGACGACCGCGCTGCTGGCGGAGGGGTCGCGGGTGGCGTCGTAGCCGGGCTGGACGGGGGTGGACCTGCGCAGGGCAGGACGGACGGCGGCACGGAGGTAGGGCAGCATCGACATGGCAGGCTCCTTCGCGCGCACGGCTGCGGGCCGTACGGGTGGGAGGCCTTCCGCGACCGGGGCGGGACGGCCCGGGACGTACGGAAGGAGACAGGACGGGAGGGGACGAAGTTCCGCCGTCGCTCTTCTACTGGTCCTCTGCTGATCCGAAGATCACAGGGGGCGGGAGGCGCCCGCCGGTGGAGCGGAAGAGCGATCGGTACTGCACGATCGACTTCGATCCATCGCAGCCCCACCTCCTCCGGCCGGTCCTCCGTGGAGGACGTCCTTCGCCGGTGCCCCGAAACATGCTTCTGCATGCGGCCCCGAACAGCTGTCAACACTATCAGCCGACGGATGGTCAGGGGCCTGCCTTTACCCGCCTGATACGAGTTCTATGCTCGGTGCATGGCAGAAATTCTGGCCCTCGTCGAAGCCCGGCTGCACAGCGCGTTCGGCGAACCCGACGCCCGCGCCGCCGTCACCTTCCTGGGCACCGACCGCATCGAGGTCCTCCGCTTCGCCTCCGACGACCTCGTCCGGTACGCGACCCTCGGCATGTCCGCTCACCCGATGACCGACCCCACCGACATGGTCGCGGACCCCGTACGGGGCCCCCGCGCCGAGCTGGTCCTGACCGTACGGGCCGGCCTCGCCCCCACCGACGGACTGCTGCGCCCCCTCGCGGTGCTGGCGGCCTCGCCGGTGGTCGAGGGGCTGATCGTCGCCCCCGGCGCCTCGCTGGACGTGGGCGAACCGCTCTGGCAGGGGGCCCCGTTCGGCTCGGTCCTCGTCGCGGAGCCGGGCGGGCTCGTCGAGGACCTGGCCCTGGACGAGCCCATGGACCCGGTCCGCTTCCTGCCCCTGCTGCCGATGACGGCGAACGAGGCCGCCTGGAAGCGGGTGCACGGCGCCGCGGCGCTCCAGGAGCGCTGGCTCGCGCGCGGCACCGATCTGCGGGACCCTCTGCGTACGGCCGTCGCGCTGGACTGAGCCGCGCGCCCGCGGGTACGGATGACATCCGGACGGGTGATCGCGTCTTGACGGCGCGCCGGGCTGGGAGGAGCGTGCTTCTTATGAGGGGCGAACCGAGTTGCCCGAAGTGCGGTGGCCGGGTCCGAGCGCCCGGCCTGTTCGCCGACTCCTGGCAGTGCGCGGTGCACGGACCGGTCCATCCGCTACAGCCTGTCATCCCGCCCAGCGTCGAGGGCCTGGGCGTGGTGGTGAACCGGGCGCAGGTGCCGGTGTGGATGCCGTGGCCGCTTCCGGTGGGCTGGCTGTTCACCGGGATCGCGACCGCCGGCGACGACCGCAGCGGGGGACGGGCGACCGCCGTGGCCTGTTCGGGCCCGGGCCCGCTGGGCGGCATCGGCGAGCTGTTGCTGATCGCGGAGGAGCTGGGCGTCGGACTGGGCTCCCGCTTCGCCGGCATCGACGCGCCCGACCCGGGCCCCCACATCAACGTCTCCGCGCCGCCGCACACGAAGGTCGTCGCGGCGGGGCGGCCGACTCCGCTGTGGCACCTGTCCGGGGTCCCGGACGACCGGGCGGTGTTCGCGGGCGAGGCGCGAGGGCTGTGGTTGTGGGCCATCGTGTGGCCCGAACAGTCGGGACTCCTCATGTACGACGAGCTGGTCCTCACCGACCTGCGCGACGCGGGCTCCGAGGTGGAACTCCTGCCCTGCGGCGCCCTCAGCCCCCGCATCCTGAGCCCCGACGGCGGTACGCCCTGACGGTGCCCGCGCCCCGTCACCGGCGCGGGGGCGGCCCGGAGGGGTCCGCGGCGGCGGTACCCTGGAGTGTCCCCCCGTCCGTCCGAAGCCCTGGAGTCCGGCTGTGCGCATCGACCTGCACGCGCACTCCACCGCCTCCGACGGTACGGACACCCCGGCCGAGCTGGTGCGCAACGCCGCCGCCGCCGGGCTCGACGTGGTCGCGCTGACCGACCACGACACCGTCGGGGGACACGCCGAGGCCATCGCCGCCCTGCCCGCCGGACTCACCCTGGTGACCGGCGCCGAGCTCTCCTGCCGCCTCGACGGGATCGGCGTGCACCTGCTCGCGTACCTCTTCGACCCCGAGGAGCCCGAGCTCTCGCGCGAGCGCGAGCTCGTCCGCGACGACCGCGTGCCGCGCGCCCAGGCCATGATCGGCAAGCTCCGCGAGCTCGGCGTGGACATCACCTGGGAGCAGGTCGCCCGGATCGCGGGCGACGGTTCCGTCGGCCGCCCGCACATCGCCACCGCCCTCGTGGACCTCGGCGTCGTGCCCACCGTCTCCGACGCCTTCACGCCCCGGTGGCTCGCCGACGGCGGTCGCGCCTTCGCGCACAAGCACGAGCTCGACCCCTTCGACGCCGTCCGCCTGGTCAAGGCGGCCGGCGGGGTCACCGTCTTCGCGCACCCCGCCGCGGTCAAGCGCGGCACGTGCGTCCCGGAGTCCGCGATAGCCGCGCTGGCCGCCGCCGGTCTCGACGGCATCGAGGTCGACCACATGGACCACGACGCCCCCACCCGCGACCGCCTGCGCGGCCTCGCGAAGGACCTGGACCTGCTGACGACCGGATCCAGCGACTACCACGGCAGCCGCAAGACCTGCCGCCTCGGGGAGTACACGACCGACCCCGAGATCTACGGCGAGATCACGCGCCGCGCCTTCGGGGCCTTCCCCGTGCCCGGCGCCGGCGGAGACGCCCGCGCGTAACCGCCGCGGCCCTTCGGCCCCGCGTCGCGCCCGCCCCGCCCTCCCACGTCTTCTTTCGACACACCCCTCTCCCTGCAAGGCATCACTGTGTTTGATTTCGCCGTCTTCGGATCCCTATTTCTCACGCTTTTTGTGATTATGGACCCCCCGGGGATCACGCCGATCTTCCTCGCCCTGACCTCCGGGCGCCCCGCCAAGGTCCAGCGCCGCATGGCCTGGCAGGCCGTCTGCGTGGCCTTCGGCGTCATCGCCGTCTTCGGCATCTGCGGCCAGCAGATCCTGGACTACCTGCACGTCTCCGTGCCGGCCCTGATGATCGCCGGTGGTCTGCTGCTCCTCCTGATCGCCCTCGACCTGCTCACCGGCAAGACCGACGAGCCCAAGCAGACCAAGGACGTGAACGTCGCCCTCGTCCCGCTGGGCATGCCGCTGCTGGCCGGCCCCGGTGCGATCGTGTCCGTCATCCTGGCCGTGCAGAAGGCCGACGGGGTCACCGGCCAGGTGTCCGTGTGGTGCGCGATCGTCGCCATGCACGTCGTGCTGTGGCTGACCATGCGCTACTCGCTGGTGATCATCCGCGTCATCAAGGACGGCGGCGTCGTCCTGGTGACCCGCCTCGCGGGCATGATGCTGTCGGCCATCGCCGTCCAGCAGATCATCAACGGCGTGCTCCAGGTCGTGCGCGGCGCCTGACCGCCGCCTTCCGCGCGCATGCGAACGCCCCCGTCACCGGGTTCCGGTGCGGGGGCGTTTCGGAAGCGTCAGGAGGACGCCGTCTCGGCCGGTCGGATCAGAATGCGCTGGCCGATCGAGGCGGCCTGCTGCACGATCCGGTTGACGGAGGCCGCGTCCACGACGGTGCTGTCCACGGCGGTCCCGTCGACGTCGTCCAGGCGCAGAATCTCGAAGCGCATGGCTTCTCCCTTCGTCAGTGTTCTCCTTGCACAGGGATCAACGAAGTGTAGACCGCAAACATTCCCTACGCTAAGGAAATTTTTTCCTTAGCTAACTACTGCCCGGTCGAGCCGTCCCAGAACGCCACTAGAGCACCCGCCGTGACCTGCGGATTCTCCGCGTTGGGGGAGTGTTCCGCGCCCTCGACGACCACCCGCGCCGCGCTCAAGCGCGCGGCCATGTCGTCCATCAACGGCACCGGCCAGGCGTAGTCCACCTCGCCGGACAGCACCAGCTTCGGCAACGGCACCGCCGCCAGCTCCGCCACCCGGTCCGGCTCCGAGACCAGCACCCGCCCGGTGGCGATCAGCTGCTCCGGGACGGTGGCCATCCACCGCTCCCGCAGGAACCGCGCCAGCTCGGGGGAGTCCGGCTCGGTGTCCGGAGCGTCCTGGGAGCGCATCGCCGCCCAGACCGTCGCCATGTCCTCCCGCAGCTCCTCCAGCGCCGCGACCAGCAGGCGCGTACGGTCCTGCTGGGCCCGCGCGATCGCGGCCGGACCACTGCTCATCAGCGTGAGGGAGGCGAACCGCGCCGGCTCGCGCAGGACGGCGGCCCGCGCCACCAGACCGCCCAGCGAGTGCCCGACCAGGTGCAGGGGCCCGGCCCCGTCGACCGCCGCCGCCTGGGCCAGGACGTCGGCCGCCAGCTCCTCCAGCGCGTACGCCTCCTCCGTGCGCGGCCCGGGGCTCTCGTGCTGGCCCCGCCCGTCGACGGCCACCACCCGGTAGCCGGCCGCGGCCAGCGGCTCCAGCAGGGCGATGAAGTCCTCCTTGCTGCCGGTGAACCCGGGCACCAGCAGGACGGTGCCGCGCGCGGCCTCCCCCGCCTCGTGCACGGCGAACTCCCCGCGCGCGGTGCTCAGGCGGTACGCGCGGGCCACGGACGGCAGGACCAGAAGCGGCGGCTTGCTCATGCCCCGAGGCTACCGGCCCGTAGCCCCGCGCACGAGAACGGCCCCGACCCCCTGAACAGGGGATCGGGGCCGTCCTCGTACGGGATCGATGCCCGCGGGCTACGCCTCCGGCGCGGCCTCGGCGACCTTGCGGGTCCGGGTGCGCTTCGGCTTGACCGGGGCCTCGGCCTCGGCCGGAGCGGCGGTCTCCGCCACCGGGGCGGCGGCGGCCTTGCGGGTCCGGGTGCGCTTCGGCTTGGCCGGCGCCTCCGCCTCGACCGGGGCCTCGGCGACCGGGGTCACCGGGGCGGCCTCGACCGTCTTGCGAGGCCGGGTCCGGCGGGCCCTGACCGGCTCCACCAGCGGCGGGGTCTGGAAGTCGGGCTCGTCGACGGCCGGCGCTACGACCCTGCGGACGCGGGCCCGCTTCGGCTTGACCGGAGCCTCCTCCACCACGGCGGGAGCCTCGACCACGACGACCGGGGCCACGGCCTCGGCGACCGGCGCGGCGGCGGCCTTGCGGGTACGGGTCCGGCGCGGCTTGGCGACCGGAGCCTCCTGCACCGGCTCGACCACGGAGACCTCGACCGCGGGGGCCTCGACCACGACCGGGGCCTCGACCACGGCCGCCTCGGCGACCACGGCCGCGGCCTGCGCACCCACGCGGGTACGGCGGCGGCGCGGCCTGCGCGGCTCGTCGGCGGCGGGGGCCTCGACGGCGGGGGCCTCGGCGACCGGAGCCGCCGCCACGTCCGCCGGGGCGCCGAGCTCGGAGCCGCCGCGGGTGCGACGACGCTGACGTGGCGTACGGGTCCGGGCCGGACGCTCCTCCGTCGCGACGGCGGGCGCCGGGCCACGACCGCCGCGGCCACCGCGACCGCCGGTCTCGCCCAGGTCCTCCAGCTCCTCGGCCTTCAGACCGGCCCGCGTGCGTTCGGCGCGCGGCAGGACGCCCTTGGTGCCGGCGGGGATGTTCAGCTGCTCGTACAGGTGCGGGGACGTGGAGTACGTCTCCTCGGGCTCGTGGAAGTCGAGCTCCAGCGCCTTGTTGATCAGCTGCCAGCGCGGGATGTCGTCCCAGTCGACCAGGGTGATGGCCGTGCCCTTGTTGCCCGCGCGGCCGGTGCGGCCCACGCGGTGCAGGAAGGTCTTCTCGTCTTCCGGCGTCTGGTAGTTGATGACGTGGGTCACGCCCTCGACATCGATGCCGCGCGCGGCGACGTCGGTGCACACCAGCACGTCGACCTTGCCGTTGCGGAACGCGCGCAGCGCCTGCTCGCGCGCGCCCTGGCCGAGGTCGCCGTGGACGGCGCCGGAGGCGAAGCCGCGCCGCTCCAGCTGCTCGGCGATGTCGGCGGCGGTGCGCTTGGTGCGGCAGAAGATCATGGCGAGTCCGCGGCCCTCGGCCTGCAGGACGCGGGCCACGAGCTCCGGCTTGTCCATGTTGTGCGCACGGAAGACGTGCTGCTTGATGTTGGCGACGGTCACGCCCTCGCCCTCGGGGGAGGTGGCGCGGATGTGCGTCGGCTGGGACATGTACCGGCGGGCCAGGCCGATGACCGCGCCCGGCATGGTCGCCGAGAACAGCATGGTCTGACGCTTCGGCGGCAGGTAGTTGATGATCTTCTCGACGTCGGGCAGGAAGCCCAGGTCGAGCATCTCGTCGGCCTCGTCCAGGACGAGGGCCTTGACGCGCGACAGGTCGAGCTTCTTCTGACCGGCCAGGTCCAGGAGACGGCCCGGGGTGCCGACGATCACGTCGACGCCCTTCTTGAGCGCCTCGACCTGGGGCTCGTACGCGCGGCCGCCGTATATGGCGAGGACGCGGACGTTGCGGACCTTGCCCGCGGTCAGGAGGTCGTTGGTGACCTGGGTGCACAGCTCGCGGGTCGGAACCACCACGAGGGCCTGCGGGGAGTCGGTCAGCTGGTCGGGGCGGGCCCGGCCGGCCTCGACGTCCGCGGGGACGACGACCCGCTCCAGCAGGGGAAGGCCGAAACCGAGGGTCTTGCCGGTTCCGGTCTTGGCCTGGCCGATGACGTCCGTGCCGGAAAGGGCGACGGGGAGGGTCATCTCCTGGATCGGGAAGGGGGACACGATGCCGACGGCCTCAAGGGCCTCGGCCGTCTCGGGAAAGATCCCGAGGTCTCGGAACGTAGTCAGGGTGCTGCCTCTTCTGTGAGACGCGGCGCGAGGCGGCGAGGGGGGGTCGTACCGTGCCGGGCTTGCCGTTGTGCGCCCGCCCTGGTTCGGGCGGGCCGTGCGAAGCTGCGCGGGACCACTGGCCTTCGCTCAAGCGCTCATGCCGCTGAGGGGGCCCCTCGTGCGGAGGCGGTACGCATGGACGTACGCACCACACCGAGGGCGGTCGGGTTGGAGCCGATCGGGCCACCGACCGGGCATCCTCATTCGGATGGCCCGCCGAGTATTCGGCAGGCGCATTACCACTGTACCCCGGAATCGCGCAGGTGTGTCGGGTGAATTCACCAGGTAGGCGTGTTTACGTGCGCGGACAGCGCAAAGGTGGGGTGGTCGGCGCGGCCTTTCGGACGGCTATTGTGCGGAGCATGTCGACCGTTGAAAACGCATCTCCCGCCGACGACAACACCCCCGCCGAAGGGGTCGGTATCGCCGCCCAGGACTGGGCCGCCGCCTCGGCCTCGCCGCAGTACCGGGCCGCCGTCGTGGACCTGCTCGGCGCGCTGGCGTACGGAGAGCTCGCGGCCTTCGAGCGCCTCGCCGAGGACGCCAAGCTCGCGCCCACCCTCGGGGACAAGGCGGAGCTCGCGAAAATGGCCTCCGCCGAGTTCCACCACTTCGAGCGGCTGCGCGACCGGCTCGCGGCGATCGACGCCGAGCCCACCGCCGCGATGGAGCCCTTCGCCAAGGGCGTCGACGACTTCCACCGCCAGACCGCCCCCTCCGACTGGCTGGAGGGCCTGGTCAAGGCCTACGTCGGCGACTCCATCGCCAGTGACTTCTACCGCGAGGTCGCCACCCACCTCGACACCGACACCCGCGCGCTGGTCGTCGGCGTCCTCGACGACACCGGCCACGGCGGCTTCGCCGTCGAGAAGGTGCGCGCCGCGATCGAGGCCGACCCGCGCGTCGGCGGTCGCCTCGCGCTGTGGGCCCGCCGGCTGATGGGCGAGGCGCTCTCGCAGGCCCAGCGCGTGGTGGCCGAGCGCGACGCCCTGTCGACGATGCTGGTCGGCGGCGTGGACGGGATGGCCGCGGGCTTCGACCTGGCCGCCGTCGGCGAGATGTTCACCCGGATCACGAAGGCGCACACCAAGCGGATGGCCGCACTGGGCCTCGCCGCCTGAGCCACGGCTCCCGCGCCCGGCGCCCGAGAGGGGCGGAAGGCGGGCCGGCCGGTCACCGGGCGGGGCGCTCGGGGCCGGACCCCGACGGGGGTTCGGCTCCGGCCTCGCCCGAGCGGGACTCAGCCCCGCGACGCGACCGAAAGCGGAGCGCGGCGGGGCGACCTCCCGGAGCGGGCGGCCGGACGCAGCAGCAGGGACAGGACCACCGCCGACACGCCGACGCTCCCGAGGAAGGTCGCGAGGAGCGTGTTGTGCCCCGGCCCGAGGGCCGTGTGGGTCAGATACGCCCCGAACAACGCGCCGACCACCCCGCTGACCAGGACGATTCTGGTGGACGGAAGTCGCTTCGCGAGTACGCGGACGGCGGCCCCCGCCAGAGCGAGGCCCAGCAGACCGGAACCGAGCGCCTCCATCAGCACCATCTGGTCACTCCCATGCGTCGGGCAAACCGGGTCAGTGCCGTCCTACCCGAAGCGGAAGAACGGGAAACGGCCCGGCGGAACCAACCGCCGGGCCGTTTCTCGTCGTTCTCGGTGCCTCAGAGCGCCCCGAAGCCCACCTTGCGCGCGCTCGGCTCGCCCAGGTCGACGTACGACAGGCGGTCCGACGGCACGAGGACCTTGCGGCCCTTGTTGTCGGTCAGGCTCAGCAGCGGCGACTGGCCGGACAGCGCGGCGGCGACGACGCTCTCCAGCTCCTCGGCGCTCAGGTCGCTCTCCAGCACGATCTCCCGGGGTGCGTGCTGCACGCCGATCTTGACCTCCACGGCTTTGTCCCTCCGACGGTCCGGTTCGCGCGATCAGCCGCGCCGTACGCGGTCCACATTAGCCCGGAGAGGGGACACGATCGGCTCGCGGCGGACACGCTCGCAGCGAACAGCGCTCCCTCAGGCCTCGGCGCCGTGCCCCTCGGTGCCGTGCAGCGGGAAGCCCGCGATGCCGCGCCAGGCCAGCGAGGTCAGCAGGCCCACCGCCGTGTCCCGGGCCACCGGGCTCTCGCTGGAGAGCCAGTACCGCGCCACGACCTGCGAGACGCCGCCCAGACCGACGGCCAGCAGCATCGACTCGTCCTTCGACAGGCCGGTGTCCTCGGCGATGACGTCCGAGATGGCCTCCGCGCACTGGAGCGAGACCCGGTCGACGCGCTCGCGCACCGCCGGCTCGTTCGTGAGGTCGGATTCGAAGACCAGGCGGAAAGCGCCGCCCTCGTCCTCGACGTACGCGAAGTAGGCGTCCATCGTCGCCGCCACGCGGAGCTTGTTGTCGTTGGTCGACTCCAGGGCCGTGCGCACCGCCACCAGCAGGGCCTCGCAGTGCTGGTCCAGCAGGGCCAGGTAGAGGTCGAGCTTGCCCGGGAAGTGCTGGTAGAGCACCGGCTTGCTGACACCGGCGCGCTCCGCGATGTCGTCCATCGCCGCCGCGTGGTAGCCCTGCGCCACGAAGACTTCCTGGGCCGCGCCCAGGAGCTGGTTGCGCCGGGCACGGCGCGGCAGTCGCGTGCCCCGCGGACGCGTCGCCTCGGTCTGCTCGATGGCTGTCACGCCGCCTCCCACTTTCTCTAAGAACACAGTGCGCTCTGCGCCGCGCGGCCATCGTACTTTTCGGTAACCGAATCTGGTGGGTTCAAGCCGAGTTTTCTCGCGGTACGGACCGCCCGGACACCCCCCGGACACGCTGGTCAGGGGCGCTCAGCGGTAGTCCTCCTCGTCCAGCTGGACCACCCGGGCCTGGTCGGCGGCGTCCGCGTCGGCGGCCTCGCCGGGATCCCTGAGCAGCACCGGATCGTCGTCCCGCGGCTGGAGGTCGGTGCGCTGCTCGGCGGCGTCCGCCTCCGGGGCCTCGGCGTCGAGGCCGTCTCGGATCTGCTCCCGGAAGGTGTCCGGTTCCGCAGGGTCGACAGTCATCGCGCTCCCCTCGCCTTCGCTCGTCTCACTACGAGCCTAGGAGGATCGGAGGTGGGCCGCCAGACGTTCCTGTGACTGCCAACACAAGCGAAGACACGGGGCTCGGCGTGATCCTCTCGTAACATTGCCCGCATGTCTTCGACCGAGCTGCCGGGCGTACGGTCCACCGCGACGCCGACCTCCCTGCCGGAGGCGGACCGGGTGGACGGGGGAGAGCGACTGCGCACGGTCGCGCTGCCCGGCCTGGAGATGAACGTACGTTTCCGGCCGGCGGAGCGCGAGGGCCTGCCGGCCGCGCTGTTCGTGCACGGACTCGGCGGCTCCTCGCAGAACTGGTCGGCGCTCATGGAGCGGCTGGCCCACACCGTCGACGGCGAGGCCGTCGACCTGCCCGGCTTCGGCTGGTCCCCGCCGCCGGTCGACCGGAACTACTCCGTGACCGCGCAGGCCCGCGCCGTCATCCGCCACCTGGACGCCGCCGGGCGCGGGCCGGTGCACCTCTTCGGCAACTCCCTCGGCGGGGCGGTCTCCACCCGGGTCGCGGCCGTCCGCCCCGACCTGGTGCGCACCCTGACGCTGGTCTCGCCGGCCCTGCCCGAACTGCGCGTACAGAAGTCGGCCGTGCCGACCGCCCTGCTGGCGGTGCCCGGGACGGCCGCGCTGTTCGGTCGCCTCACCCGCGGGCTGACCGCCGAACAGCGCACCCGAGGGGTGACGGACCTCTGTTACGGCGACCCCGCACGGGTGACGCCGGAGGGGTTCCGCGGCGCCGTCGAGGAGATGGAGCGGCGGATGGCCCTGCCGTACTTCTGGGACGCGATGAGCCGTTCCTCGCGCGGGATCGTCGACGCGTACACCCTCGGCGGCCAGCACGGACTGTGGCGGCAGGCCGGTCGGGTGCTCGCGCCGACCCTGTTGGTCTACGGTGGCCGCGACCGACTGGTCTCGTACCGCATGGCGCGCAAGGCCGCCGCGGCCTACCGCGGTTCGCGGTTGCTGAGCCTGCCGGAGGCCGGGCACGTGGCGATGATGGAGTACCCCGAGGTGGTCGCGGCCGCCTTCCGGGAGCTGGCGCACGACGCAGACCGAGATACCGCAGACGGCAAGGGTCGATGACCGTGGGACGACATAGTCGCAAGGACCCGGCCGCCGTCCGCCCGGTCCCCGAAGCCGCCGCGTACGAGGCCGCCCCCCACGGGGCCGCGCCGTACGGGGGCGGACCGTACGACGGAGCGCCGTTCGGGGGCGGACCGTACGACGGCGCCCTGTTCGACGGGGGCCCGTACGAGGCAGCGCCGTACGACGGCGGACCGTACGGCGAAGCCCCGTACGACGGCGGACCGTACGGATCCGGGCCCCACGGCGGCCCCCACGACGGCCGGCTCCCCGCCCCCGGCCCCCGTGCCCCCGAGCCCACCGTCGTCCACCAGGGGTACGCGCCCCCGGCCGGACCGGCCCGGCCCGGCGGTCACCCCGAGCGGTGGGACGGGGCCGACGCCCGGTGGGCCACGCCCTTCGAGACCCCCGCCGAGGCCTTCCCCCGGATCGTCGTGGAGCCCGTGCGGGCGCCCGATCCGGCCTCCCTCGCGGCCTTCGCCTCCGCCCCGGCCCCGGCTCCGGCCTCCGCCCCCGACTCCGACGCCCTGACGGCCACCGGCTCGCACCGCCGCATCCCCGCACCGCGCACGCCCGACGCAGACGTCGAGGGGCGGCCGGTCACCGGACGCGGCACGAAGATCCGTACCTACACCGGGATGGCCGCCGCCGCCGTCACCACCGTGCTCGCCGTCGTCGTCGCCGGACAGGTGGCCACCGAGCGCGAGACCGCCACCGACGCCGCCCGCGCGACCGGGGACGACGCGGCGGGCCGCGCCCTGAGCGGGCAGTCCGCCGCCTCCCGCTCCGAGGGCCGCCCCACCCCCGCCACGCCGCCGCCCGTCGCCGCGGCGCCGCTCACGTTCGAGGAACAGATGGCCCGCCAGGTGCCCATCGACGCCAAACTCGCCGGCCCCGGCACCTTCGACACCGTCCCCGGCATCGCCAAGGCGCCCGGCAAGGGCAGGGTCGTGCGCTACCGGGTCGACGTGGAACAGGGGCTCGGCCTCGACCCGCAGCTGTTCGCCGAGGCGGTGCAGCGCACCCTCAACGATCCGCGCAGCTGGGCCCACGGCGGAGCGATGACCTTCGAGCGGGTGCCGGGCGGCGAGGCCGAGTTCGTGATCACCCTCGCGAGTCCCGGCACCACCGGCACCTGGTGCGCCAAGTCCGGCCTCGACACCACCGTCGACAACGTGTCCTGCGACTCGGCCTCCACCGAGCGCGTGATGATCAACGCCTTCCGCTGGGCGCAGGGCTCGGTCACCTACGGCCCGGACAAGATGCTCGCGTACCGGCAGATGCTCATCAACCACGAGGTCGGTCACCGGCTCGGACACGGACACGTGAGCTGCCGCACGCCCGGCTCGCTCGCGCCGATCATGCAGCAGCAGACGAAGTCCCTCGACATCGACAACATCTCCTGCAAGCCCAACCCATGGGTGTATCCGGGCAATTGACGATCCGTCGGGAAGGCGGTCCGGTCATCGTCGACCCACTCGGACGTCGGCTTTCGTTGACAGGCGTCCGATGATCGGTCATTGTTCTGCGCATGTCGCACAGCCACACCACCGCCGCGAGCGCCGCCATCGAGCTGGCGCTCCTCGGTGTGGCCGCGCACAGCGTGGCCGACATCTCCTGTCGCTGACGCCCGCCTGAGCGCGCGACCTCTCTCCCTCCAGGTCCTCCCACCGCGCCCGGGCACCTCCCTTGCCCGCGGGCGCGGCCTTCCCGACGTCGATCCGATCCGATCCGTCCCGACCCGACACCCGTCCGGTCCGGCCCGATCGGCTCCGGTCCGGTCGCGATCGACGTCTTCTCGAACTCCGCCCCTCGCGTGGCCCCTTCCGCACCAGCCACCACGCCGAGAGGTCCCCCTTCCCATGTTCTCCGCCGGATCCGTCCGTCAGTCCCACATATCGCGCGGTGTCGTCGCCGCCGCCGTCAGCCTCGTACTGGCCGGGGGCGCGGTGGCCTGCGGCCCCGAGGACGCCGCGGACAAGGCCGCCGGCGCGGGCACGTCGGGCGCACCGGGGGCCGCACCGCAGAAGGGCGGCACCCTGACCGTCCTCAACAACGAACCGCAGAGCGACTTCGACCCGGCCCGCCTCTACACCTCGGGCGGCGGCAACGTCCCCAGCCTGGTCTTCCGTACGCTGACCACCCGCAACCGCGAGGACGGCCCGGCCGGCGCCAAGGTCGTGCCCGACCTGGCCACCGACCTCGGCAAGCCCAACGCCGACGCCACGGAGTGGACGTACACGCTCAAGGACGGGCTGAAGTACGAGGACGGCAGCCCGATCACCACCGCCGACATCAAGTACGGCATCGAGCGCTCCTTCGCCGCCGAACTCTCCGGCGGCGCCCCCTACCTGCGCGACTGGCTCGTCGGCGGGGAGGCCTACGAGGGCCCGTACAAGGACGGCGGCAAGGGCCTCGACTCGATCGTGGTGCCCGACGCCAGGACCATCGTCTTCAAACTCCGCAAGCCCGAGGGCGAGTTCCCCTTCCTCGCGACGCAGACCCAGTTCGCGCCCGTCCCCAAGGGCAAGGACACCGGCGTCAAGTACGAGGAGCACCCGGTCTCCTCCGGCCCGTACAAGGTCGTCAAGAACGACAACGACGGCGAGCACCTCACCCTGGAGCGCAACCCGCACTGGGACGAGAAGACCGACGAGGAGCGCAAGGCCTACCCGGACCGCATCGACGTCCGCTCCGGCCTCGACGCGGCCGTCATCAACCAGCGGCTGTCCACCAGCTCCGGTCCCGACGCCGCCGCCGTCACCACCGACACCAACCTCGGCCCGGCCGAGCTCGCGCAGATCGGCGACAACAAGGAGCTGGCCGCCCGCGTCGGCACCGGCCACTTCGGCTACGTCAACTACCTGGCCTTCAACCCGAAGGTCGCCCCCTTCGACAACCCGAAGGTCCGCCAGGCCATCTCCTACGCCGTCAACCGCACCAGCGTGATCAACGCGGCCGGCGGCTCCGCCCTCGCCGAACCGGCCACCACCTTCCTGCCCGAGCGCGAGGCCTTCGGCTTCACCGCCTACGACCACTTCCCGGCGGGCCGGACGGGCAACCCGGAGAAGGCCAAGGAGCTCCTCAAGGAGGCGGGCTTCGCCGACGGCCTCACCGTCACCCTGACGCACTCCACCGCCCAGAACCGCCAGACCAGCCCCGAGGTCGCCACCGCGATCCAGCAGGCGCTGGCCGCCGCCGGCATCACCGTCAAGCTGGAGGGCCTGGAGACCAACGCCTTCAACGAGCGGCGCTGGGACGCCAAGAACACGCCGGGCTTCTTCCTCTCCCGCTGGGGCGCCGACTGGCCCTCCGGCGGCCCCTTCCTCGCCCCGATCTTCGACGGCCGGCAGATCGTCACCAACGGCTCCAACTACAACCACGCCCAGCTGAACGACCCGGCCGTCAACGCCGAGATCGACGAGATCGCCAAGCTCACCGACCTCGCGGCGGCGGGCAAGCGCTGGGGCGCGCTCGACAAGAAGATCGGCGAGCAGGCCCTGGACGTCCCGCTGTTCCACCCCGTCTACAAGCGCCTCGTCGGCAAGGACGTCAAGAACGTCGTGATCAGCGACTGGACCGGAGTCCTCGACGTCTCGCAGGTCGCCGTCAAGTGAGCGTGACCACCACGAAGCCGGAGTCCGCCGCCGGGGCCCCCACCCCGGCGGCGGGCGCCGCGCGCCGGGCACGGCACCGGCTGCGCCGCCGCCCCGCGGCCGTCGCGGCCGCCGCCGTCCTGGCGCTCCTCGTCCTCCTCGCCCTCGCGGCGCCCCTGATCGCCCAGCTCACGGGCCAGGACCCGAACACCTACCACGACGACCTCGTCGACTCGGCGCGCGGCGGCGTCCCCCTCGGCTCCTTCGGCGGAGTCTCCGCCGACCACTGGCTCGGCGTCGAACCGGGCACCGGCCGCGACCTGTTGACCCGACTCCTCTACGGAGCCAGGGTCTCGCTGCTCGTCGCGCTGGGCGCCACCGCGCTCCAGGTCGCCGTCGGCGTCGTCGCGGGCCTCACCGCGGCCCTCGGCAACCGCTTCCTCGGGCAGCTCGTGGGACGCGTCACCGACGTGATGATCGCCCTGCCCATGCTCGTGATCGCCATCGCCCTCACCGCCGTCGTCCCGAACGACTTCCCGCGCCCGCTGCTGCTCATCCTGGTCATCGGCTTCCTCGACTGGGGCGGCACGGCCCGCACGGTACGCGCCCAGACCCTCGCCCTGCGCGGCCTGGACTTCGTCGACGCCGCCCGGCTCTCCGGCAACGGCACCCTGCGCATCGCCCGCCGCGAACTGCTGCCCTCCCTGGCCGCCCCCGTCATCACCCTGGCCGCGCTGAAGGTCCCCACCAACATGGTCGTCGAGGCCTCGCTCTCCTTCCTCGGCGTCGGGGTCAAGCCCCCCACCCCCTCCTGGGGCCAGATGCTCTCCTCGGCGCAGACCTGGTTCCGCGCCGACCCCACCTACGTCCTGCTCCCCGCCGGGCTGCTCTTCGTCACCGTGCTGGCCTTCACCGTCCTCGGCGACGCGGTCCGCACGGCCCTCGACCCGCGCGAGGGCTCGCGCCTGCGGGTCGGCACCAGAAAGGAGCGCACGGCGTGACCCGCTTCGTGCTCAAACGGGCCGGCGGCGCCCTGATCGTCCTGCTCGCCCTGTCCGTCGCCGTCTACGCCCTCTTCTACGTCGTCCCCGGCGACCCCGCCCGGCTCGCCTGCGGAGAGCGCTGCAACCCGGCCCAGATCGCCCAGGTCCGTGAACAACTAGGCCTGAACGACTCCGTGTTCACCCAGTACCTGCACTTCCTCCAGGGCATCGTCGCGGGCCGTGACGCGGCCGGCGGCGCCGGGCTGGTGGTGCGCTGCGACGCACCCTGCCTCGGGTTCTCGTACCAGAACGACCGACAGGTCACCGAGCTGCTGCTGGAGCGGCTGCCCGCCACCTTCTCGCTCGCCCTCGGCGCCATGGTGATCTGGCTCGTCGTCGGCGTCGGCACCGGGCTGCTGTCCGCGCTGCGCCGCGGCGGCCTCACCGAACGCGCCCTGACCGTGCTCACCCTCGCCGGCACCGGCACCCCCGTCTTCATCCTCGGCCTGCTGCTGCTGATGGTCGTCTGCGCCCACCTGCGCTGGCTGCCGTTCCCGACCTACGTGCCCTTCGGCGAGGACCCCGAACAGTGGGCCTGGAACCTGCTGCTCCCCTGGGTCACGCTCGGCTTCTTCGAGAGTGCCAAGTACGCCCGGGTCACCCGCGCCTCCACCCTGGAGACCCTCGCCGAGGACCACATCCGCACCTTCCGCGCCTACGGCGTGGGGGAGCGGGCCATCGTCACCCGGCACGCGGTGCGCGGCGCGGTCGCGCCCGTGATCGCCCTCAGCGCCGTGGACTTCGGCACGATGATCGGCGGCGCGGTGCTCACCGAATCCCTCTTCGGCATCCCCGGCCTCGGCAAGACCCTGATCGACGGCGTACGGGTCGTGGACCTGCCCGTGGTGGTCGGCGTCGTCCTCGCCATCGGCACGGCCGTCGTCATCGCCGGCGCCGTCGCCGACCTGCTGTACGCCGTCGCGGACCGAAGGGTGGCCCTCGCATGACGGAAGAACTCCTGGTGGAGGTCGAAGGCCTCACCGTCGACTTCCCCGTCGGCGGGGCGGGCCGCCACGTCCGCGCCGTCGACGGGGTCTCCTTCACCCTGCGCCCCGGGCGCGCCCTCGGCATCGTCGGCGAGTCCGGCAGCGGGAAGTCCACCGTGGCCGCCTCCCTCCTCGGCCTGCACCGGGGCACCGGAGCCCGCCTCGGCGGCACCGTCCGGGTCGCCGGCACCGACGTGACGAAGGCCCCGTCGGGCGAACTGCGCCGACTGCGCGGCGCCGCCGCCGCGATGGTCTTCCAGGACCCGCTGAGCGCCCTCGACCCCTACTACGCCATCGGCGACCAGATCGCCGAGGTGTACCGCGTCCACACCGGCGCGAACCGCCGGGCCGCCCGGGCCCGGGCCGTCGAGGTGCTGGACCGGGTGGGCATACCCGACGCCGCGCGCCGCTCCCGCTCCCGGCCGCACGAGTTCAGCGGCGGCATGCGCCAGCGGGCCCTGATCGCCATGGCCCTGGCCTGCGAGCCGCGGCTGCTCATCGCCGACGAGCCGACCACCGCCCTCGACGTCACCGTGCAGGCGCAGATCCTGGACCTGCTGCACGAACTGCGCGAGGAGCGCGGGCTCGGCCTGCTGCTGGTCACCCACGACGTGGGCGTCGTCGCGGAGAGCGTCGACGAACTGCTGGTCATGCGGGACGGCGCCGCCGTCGAGCACGGCCCGGTCGACCGGATCCTGACCGCGCCGAAGGCCCCGTACACCCGGGAGCTGCTCGCGGCCGTGCCCCGCCTCGACGGCCCGCGACCGGCCCGACCGGTCGGCGCCCGTACGGCCGGCGCCCGTACGGCCCCGTCCGACGCGCCCGTCGTCGAGGCCTTCTCCCTCCACCGCGAGTTCGGCCGGGGCGCGCGGCGCGTGAGCGCGGTCGGCGGGATCTCCCTGGCCGTCGAGGCCGGGCGGACCCTCGGGATCGTCGGGGAGTCCGGCAGCGGCAAGAGCACCCTCGGCCGGATGCTCGTGGGACTCCTGGAACCCACCTCGGGACAGGTCCGCCACGACGGCGTCGAGGTGTCCGGCGTCGCCCCCGGAGCCCAGATGGTCTTCCAGGACCCCGTCTCCTCCCTCAACCCGCGCCGGACCGTCGGGGAATCCGTCGCCGACCCCCTGCGGGCGGCCGGGGAACGCGACGAGGGCGCGATCCGGGCCCGCGTCGGGGAACTCCTGACCCGGGTCGGCCTGGAGCCCGCGCACCACGACCGCTACCCGCACGAGTTCAGCGGGGGCCAGCGCCAGCGGATCGGGATCGCCCGCGCGCTCGCGCCCCGGCCCCGACTCATCGTCTGCGACGAACCCGTCTCCGCCCTCGACGTCACCACCCAGGCCCAGGTCGTCGCCCTGCTCGCCGAACTCCAGCGGGAGCTGGGCATCGCCCTCGTCTTCATCGCGCACGACCTCGCGGTGGTCCGACAGGTCAGCGACCGGGTCGCCGTCATGCGGGGCGGCCTGATCGTCGAGGAGGGGCCGGTGGACGAGGTGTACGACCGGCCCGCGCACCCCTACACCCGGCAGCTGCTGGCCGCGGTACCGGCACTGGAACCGGGGCGGGCCGCGGAGCGCCGCTCCGTGCGGCGGGAGGTGTTCGCCTGACGCGGCGCGACACCCTTTCCTAGCGTGCTCGAACGCGAACCGTACGGGAAAGTTACGACTCTTCACCCCTTCCGGTGGCGCGACGGACATCCGTCCGCGGCGCCACCGACCCATCCGCTTGAGTTCTCCCGCAGCGGGTCACCGGACCGACGGAGGCCGCCTGGACGGGAGAACGGGGGTGCCACTCGTGCGGATCGGACTGCTCACCGAAGGCGGCTATCCGTATGTGGCCGGCGAGGCGAGGCTGTGGTGCGAGCGGCTCGTGCGCGGGCTCCCGCAACACGAGTTCGAGCTCTACGCGCTCAGCCGCAGCGCCGAACAGGAGGGGGCCGGCCGGGTCGCGCTGCCCGACCACGTCACCCGGGTGACCACGGCCCCGCTGTGGGCCCCCGCCGACGACGGACGCACCCACGCCCGCCGCGAACGCCGCCGCTTCACCGACTCCTTCGCCGACCTGGTGCGCGGCGTCTGCGCCGCCGACCCCGAGGCCTTCGCCGGCGGCCTGTACGCACTGGCCCGCCTGGCCCGTGAACACGGCGGGATGTACGCCGCCCTGCGCTCCGAGACGGCCGTGCGCACCGTCGAATCGGCCTGCCGCGCCCCCGGGGCCTCCCGCGAGATCCGGGCCGCCCGCGTACCGGACCTGCTGGAGTTCGTGGACGAACTGGAGCGCGCGCTGCGCCCGTTGTCCCTCGACTGGTACGAGGAGCCCGGCCTCGGCGCCACCGACGTCTGCCACGCCACCGCCGGCGGGGTCGCGGCCCTCCCCGGCCTGCTGGCCAAACGCTTCTTCGGGGTCCCCCTGCTCGTCACCGAGTACGGGGTCCGGCTCCGCTCCCACTACCTGGTGCGCGACCCGGAGGAACGCCCGGCCGTCCGCGCGCTGCTGGCCGCCTTCCACCTCCGGCTGGCCGGGGAGATCTACGCCCGCGCCGACCTGCTCACCCCGGGCAACGCCCACGCCCGTCGCTGGCAGGAGCGCTGCGGCGCCTCCCGCGACCGGCTGCGCACGGTGTACCCGGGCATGGAGGCGGACCGATTCGCCGCCGTCGGGGAGGACCCCGAGGCGGGGGACCCCGACACCCTCGTGTGGGTCGGCCGGATCGAGCCCGCCAAGGACATCGTCGCCCTGCTGCACGCGTTCGCGGAGGTCCGCCGCGGCGCCCCCCGCACCCGCCTGCGGATCTTCGCCACCGGCGCCGTGCCCGACTACCTGGCCGACTGCCGCTCCCTGGCGGCGCAGCTCTTCCCCGACGAGGCCGCCGACGCGCGCACCGTGGGCGAGAGCCCCGTCAGCTTCGAGGAGATCGGCGGCCCCGAGGTCCCCTCGCCGGCCGAGGCGTACGGGGCCGGGCGCGTCGTCGTCCTGTCCTCCGTGATCGAGGGCTTCCCCCTCACCCTGGCCGAGGCCATGTTCTGCGGCCGGGCCACGGTGTCCACGGACACCGGCGCCGTCCGCGAGGTCATCGGGGGCACCGGACTCGTCGTCCCGCCCCGCAACCCTCGGGCCCTGGCCGACGCCTGCCTCGCCCTGCTGGGGGAACCCGAGCGCGCCCAGCGACTCGGGGCGGCGGCCCGGGCGCGGGCCCTGGAACTGTTCTCCGTCGAGCAGAACGTGGCCGCCTTCCGGGACGGCTACCTGGCGCTGCTGGCGCGCGGATCCGAACGTCCCGACGGGGACGTCCCGTTCGAGCGTCCCGCCGAGGCGCGGGTACCGGGCCACTGGACGACACCCACCTGGGCGGCGGCCGGCCCCGGCCCCGGATCGGAGGCGGCGCTGTGACCACCCTGGACCGGGGCCACGGCCCCTTCCTCACCCGGCCGCCCGCGCCGGCGCACGACGACGCGGCTCCGATCCCGGTCCCGGAGGCCCCGATCCCGACCGCGTCGGAGTCCGCGTCCGCGTCCGCCGTTCCGCCGGGGGCGCAGGCCCCCGCGGTGCGCCGCCGGCCCGGCGGGGACCCCGTCAAGGCACTGCTGCACCGCCACCGGGAACTGTGCGAGCGGGCCGTCGACCCGCTGGAGATCGCCGCCGGACTGGAGGCCCACGGCCTCACCGACCGGGCCGCCACGCGCTTCCGCCACCGCGACGTCTTCTCCCTGGCCGAGGAGCTCTACGCCCGCACCCCCCGCGGCGACGCCCCGACCGCACCGCCCGCCGGACCCCCGGCCCGCCCGCCGGCCCTGCGCCGCTTCGGGTTCGCCCTGCTGCCCGGCGCCCTCGCGCTCGCCGCGCTCGCCTCCGGGACCCCCGGAGCCGGGCTCCTCGCCGCGCTCCTCACCGCCGGGGCCCTGGTCTGGCCCGGGCGGGCCGCGGGGCGCTTCCCCTGGTACGCGCACCTGCTCGCGGCGGCCGTCACCGCCTGGGCCGTCCACCGCCACGGGCCCGCCCTCGGCGCCGCCCTCGCCCTGACCGTCGCCCCCGGCCACCTCGCCGCGACCTCCTTCGCCGCCCGCGCGCGGCTCCGGCTCGCCGGGAGCCGGGCCCTGGAGGACTTCGCCGCCGGGGCCCGCCCCCTCTTCCTCGGGACGCTCCTGCTGTTCGCGGCGGCCGCCACGGGGGCGGCCGCGCTCACCGGAGCCGCCCCGGGGGAGGCCGTCCCCCTCGCGGTGCTGCTGTTCCTGGTCCGGCTGCTGCTGGTCCACGGCACCCACCGGGTCCCGCCGGCCCTCACCCTGGCGCTCGCGCTGGTGCCCCTGCCGGGCGCCGCGCCGGCCGCCGCGGCGGCCCTGCTCGTCCACGCCGTCGTCGCGCTGTCCCGTGCCTCCGCACACGCGCGCCCCTGAGCCCTTCGGAAGCCGACGCCGAAGCGCCGTACCGCCACACCGACCCCACGACAAGGAGAAACAGGATGACCGGCCAGCCAACGAACCAAGGGGCGGCGCGATGAGGGTGCTGCTGATCGGAGCCAACGGTTACCTGGGCCGCTACGTGGCCGACCGGCTGCTCGCCGACCCCGCCGTCCAGCTGACGGCCCTCGGCCGCGGCGACGACGCGGACGTCCGCTTCGACCTCGCCACCGGCAGCCCCGGCGCGCTGACCCGTTTCCTCGACGCCGTCCACCCCGGCGTCGTCATCAACTGCGCCGGAGCCACCCGCGGCGGCGCCCGGGAACTGACCCGGCACAACACCGTCGCCGTCGCCACCATCTGCGAGTCGCTGCGCCGCAGCGGCTGCGGGGCCCGGCTCGTCCAGCTCGGCTGCGCCGCCGAGTACGGGCCCAGCCAGCCCGGATCCTCGACGGCCGAGGACGCCGTGCCGAGACCCGGCGGGCCGTACGGCGTCAGCAAGCTCGCCGCGACCGAGCTGGTGCTCGGCTCCGGGCTCGACGCCGTCGTACTGCGGATCTTCTCCCCGGTGGGGCCCGGCACCCCGGCGGGCTCCCCGCTGGGCCGGCTCGCCGAGGCCATGCGCCGGGCCATGCAGTCCGGCGACGGCGAACTGAAGCTCAGCGGCCTCGGGGTCCAGCGCGACTTCGTCGACGTACGGGACGTGGCGCGGGCCGTGCACGCCGCCTCGCTCTCCGCGGCCCAGGGCGTCGTCAACATCGGCACCGGTCGCGCCGTCCGGCTGCGCGACGCGGCGGCCGTCCTCGCCCGGGTCGCCGGCTACGGCGGGGCCCTGCACGAACTGGACGTACCGCACGGCGCGGACCGCCACCACGGGCACCCCGGCCGCCCCCAGAGCCTGGCCGCGATCGGCTCGCCCCGCTCCGAGACCACCCCGGAGCAGCTGGCCGCGGCGGCCCCGCAGCCGTTCCCGTACCCGGACGGTTGCGGCGCCTGGCAGCAGGCCGACGTGCGCACCGCCCGCGACCGGCTCGGCTGGCGCCCCCGGATCAACCTGGAGGAATCCCTGGCGGACATCTGGATGGAGGCGGCGTGCCGCATCTGACCACCCCGCCCGGGGCCGCGGCGGCCGGCACCGAGGCCGGCCGCCTGGGCCTCGGCATCCCCGGCTACGCGCACCCGCTGCTGGCCCCGGTGGAGTGGGCCGAGCTGACCCGCCCCGGGACGCCCCTGCACTGGGCGGTGCTCAACGTCGCCGACGGCCCCGGCGGGCGGCCCGACCCGCACTGCTCGGAGGCGGCCGCGAAGCTGCGCGAGGCGGGCGGGGCGCTCCTCGGGCATCTCGCGATGCGAGACGGGAGCCGGTCCTTCGGGGAGCTGCTGTCCGACGCCCACCGCTTCCGCGACTGGTACGGGGCGTCGGGGTTCTACCTGGCCGGGGTCCCGGCCGACCGGAGCGGACTCCCCGGGGTCCGGCGCGTCTGCGAGGCCCTGCGCGGGCTCGGCGACGGCATGCGGATCGTCCTGGGCCACGGCACGCACCCGTGCGAGGGGTACGCGGAGGTGGCGGACCAACTGGTCACCTTCTGCGGGGGATGGGACGACTACCGGTGGTCCCAGGTCGCGGAGTGGACCGCCGATCATCCGGCCGACCGGTTCTGTCACCTGGTGCACGGGGTGCCCCGCGGTCACCTGGAGGAGGCCCTGCGCATCGCGCGCTGGCAGGGCGCCGGGACCATCTGGTTCACGGACCGGCGCGGTGGCGCCGAGCGGGACCCCTGGGCTTCGATGCCCGCCTACTGGGACGAAATCGTCTCACGTATCGGACCGGGTGTCTCGGAATGAAGAAGGGCGTGGCAGTGTTACGGGAAGAACCACCGTTCAGACATAGCAATCTACGGAGTCCCCGTGTCGCTGCCACCCCTGGTAGAGCCAGCTGCTGAGCTCACCGTTGACGAGGTCCGTCGGTACTCCCGCCACCTGATCATCCCGGACGTCGGGATGGACGGCCAGAAGCGCCTGAAGAACGCCAAGGTGCTGGCCGTGGGCGCGGGCGGCCTCGGCTCGCCCGCCCTCATGTACCTGGCCGCGGCCGGCGTCGGCACGCTGGGCATCGTGGAGTTCGACGAGGTGGACGAGTCGAACCTGCAGCGCCAGATCATCCACAGCCAGGCGGACATCGGCCGTTCCAAGGCCGAGTCGGCCCGCGACAGCGTGCTGGGCATCAACCCGTACGTCAACGTGGTCCTTCACGAAGAGCGGCTCGAGGCCGAGAACGTGATGGAGATCTTCAGCCAGTACGACCTCATCGTCGACGGCACGGACAACTTCGCCACGCGCTACCTGGTCAACGACGCCTGCGTGCTGCTGAACAAGCCGTACGTGTGGGGTTCGATCTACCGCTTCGACGGCCAGGCCTCCGTGTTCTGGTCCGAGCACGGCCCCTGCTACCGCTGCCTCTACCCGGAGCCCCCGCCGCCGGGCATGGTCCCCAGCTGCGCCGAGGGCGGCGTGCTGGGCGTGCTCTGCGCGTCCATCGGCTCCATCCAGGTCACCGAGGCCATCAAGGTCCTCACCGGCGTCGGCGAGCCCCTCGTCGGCCGCCTGATGATCTACGACGCCCTGGAGATGCAGTACCGCCAGGTCAAGGTCCGCAAGGACCCCGACTGCGCGGTCTGCGGCCCGAACGCCACCGTCAAGGAACTCATCGACTACGAGGCCTTCTGCGGCGTCGTGTCGGAGGAGGCCCAGGAGGCGGCCGCCGGCTCCACGATCACTCCCAAGCAGCTCAAGGAGTGGATCGACAACGACGAGCCGATCGAGATCATCGACGTCCGCGAGATCAACGAGTACGAGATCGTCTCGATCCCCGGCGCGAAGCTGATCCCCAAGGGCGAGTTCCTGATGGGCACCGCCCTCCAGGACCTGCCGCAGGACAAGCGCATCGTCCTGCACTGCAAGACGGGTGTCCGCAGTGCGGAAGTCCTCGCGGTCCTGAAGTCCGCGGGCTTCGCGGACGCGGTCCACGTCGGCGGCGGCGTCATCGGCTGGGTCCACCAGATCGAGCCCGAGAAGCCGGTCTACTAGACCGACCCGCTCCACCCCCGAGGGGGCCCCGCCCGGTGACGGGCGGGGCCCCCTCGGGCCTTTCGCGTACGGGACGTCACTATGCGGACGTCACCGTTCGGGACGGCACCGTTCAGGGCGTCGCGGTCGCGGTCGGGGTCGTGCCGGCCGTCGCGGTGGGGGTCGTGGCGGGGGCCGCCTTGCACACGGTCTGCGCGGCCGGCACCTTCCCGTCCAGCAGGTAGCGGTTCACCGCCTCCTGCACGCACGGGTCGCCGCTGTTGTACGCGCCGTGCCCCTCGCCCTCGTACGTCAGCTCCACCCCGACGCCCTTGCCGAGCCGCTCCACCATCTTGCGCGCGCCCTCGTACGGGGTCGCCGGGTCACCGGTGTTGCCGATCACGACGATGGGGGCCGCGCCGGGGGCCGAGACGTCCGGGGTCTCCCAGGCGCCGGGGACCGGCCAGCCCGTGCAGCCCAGCATGGCCCAGCCGAGGAACTCCCCGAAGACGGGCGAGGCCTCGCGGAACTCCGGGAGCTTCGCCTTGGTCTGCTCCAGGGTGTAACGGTCCTTGGAGTCCGCGCAGTTGATGGCCGTGTTGGCCGCGCCGATGTTGCTGTAGCGGCCCTGCTGGTCCCGACCGTTGAGCGCGTCGGACAGCGCCATCAGCAACTGCCCCTGACCGCCCTCCGCCTCGTCGAGGCCCTGCTCCAACAGGGGCCACAGCTCCTTGGAGTACAGCGCCTGGGCGATGCCGTTCGTCGCGGAGCCCTCCGTCAGCATGCGACCGCCGATGCCCTCGATGGGGTGCGTCGCCAGCCGCTTCTGGAGCTTGATGACGTTCTCCTCGATCTCCTTCGCCGTGCTGCCCTGGAGCCGGCAGGCGTCGCCCCGGTCCACGCAGTCCTGGGCGAAGTTGCCGAGGGCCAGTTGGAAGCCCTTGGCCTGACCGAGCGAGCCCTCCTCCGAGGTCTTCGTGGGATCGACCACCGCGTCGAACACCGCCCGGCCGACCCGCTCGGGGAACAGGTGGGCGTACACCCCGCCCAGCTCCGTCCCGTAGGAGATCCCGAAGTAGTTCAGCTTCTCGTCTCCGAGGGCCTGGCGGATGCGGTCCAGGTCGCGGGCGGCGTTCTCGGTGCCCACGTAGGGCAGGACGTTCCCCGAGTTCTTCTCGCAGGCCTTCTGGTAGGTGCGGATGCCGTCCAGGAAGGCCTTCTCCTGCTCGGGGGTGGCGGGGGTGGAGTCCTGCGCGTAGTACGCGTCCAGCTGCCGGTCGTCCTCGCAGCGCACCGGGGCGCTGCGGCCGACCCCGCGCGGGTCGAAGCTCACCAGGTCGTACCGGGCGCGCAGGGCCTCGTACTCCTTGGCCGCGCCCGGCAGGGTGGTGATGCCGGAGCCGCCGGGGCCGCCGAAGTTGAACACCAGCGAGCCGAGGCGCTTCTTCGGGTCGCGGGCCTTGGCCCGGATCAGGGCGATCGGGATGGTCTCGCCCTCGGGGTCGGCGTAGTCGAGGGGGACGTCGAGCGTGGCGCACTGCCAGTCCTTGCCGGGCACCTGCCCGCCGCCCTCCAGGGCGGTGGGGGCCGGGCACTCGCCCCACTTCAGGGGCTTGGCGTCCCGGGCGGCGGATTCCGCGCTCCGCCCGCTGCCGCCGCCGTCGTCGGAACAGGCGGCGGTGGTCAGCAGCGCGGCGGTGAGGGCGGTGGCGGTGACGGTCCTCAGGACGATTCGGGGCATGTCCTCCATCCTGGGCGTTTCGTGCGCCCCCCGCCCCCGCGCTGACCCGTTCGGGGGTCCCCGCCGGCCGGGCGGGCGGCCCTCAGAGCGGGAGCCGGGCCAGCAGCGCCTGCGCCTGCGTCCGCCCGACGGCCACGCACGCCGCCACGCCCACGCCCTCGTACGCCGCCCCGCACAGGGCGATGCCGGGGAGCCCGGCGGTGGCCGCCCGGATGCGCTCCACCCGCTCCCGGTGGCCCACGTCGTACTGCGGCAGCCCCCGGTCCCAGCGGGTCACCCGCGCGGCGACCGGCTCGCCGATCGGGCCGACCGCGTGGTGGAGTTCGGCGATCGCGGTGCGCACCAGGTGCCGGTCGGGGCGGTCCAGGAGGGCCTCCTCGCCGACGCGCCCGATGGAGGCGCGCAGCACGAAGGTCGAGGGCGCCGCCTCGCGCAGCCAGGACCACTTGTTGGAGAGGAACGACGCCGCCTTCAGGGTGCGCCCGTCCACCGGCGGGACCAGGAAGCCGTTGCCCTCGGGCAGCCGGTGGGCCCGGCCGCGCGCGAAGACCATCGTGACCACCGCCGTCGAGGCGTGCGCGATGCCCGAGAGCTGCGCCTCGGCGAGCGGCGCGTGCGGGCGCAGCAGCTCCGCCGCCGCGAAGGCCGGCACCGCCAGGATCACCCCGTCGGCCTCCATGGTCAGGGGGCCGTCCGCCGTCATCGCCCGCACCCGCCACCGGTCGCCGGGCAGCGCCTGGAGGGAGCGGGCCGTCGTCCCCGTCAGGATCCGCGCCCCGCACGTACGGGCCACGGCCCGCGGGAGGCGGCCCGTGCCGCCGACGACGCCCTGGACGGCCACGGGCGCCGAGCGGGGGGCGCCCGCCGCGCGCAGCCGGCGCAGCGCGGGCAGCAGCGGCCCGCCCTGCTCGGCGAGGGTCGCGATGCGGGGCATCGCCGCGCGCAGGGACAGGAGGTCGGCGCGGCCCGCGTAGACCCCGCCGAGCAGCGGCTCGACGAGGCGGTCCACCGCCTCCCGGCCGAGGCGGGCGGCGAGGAAGCCGCCGACGGAGCGGTCCCCGACGAGCGGCTCCGCCGGGAGGCGTTCCTCCGCCGCGAGGCGGGCGAGGCCCTCCGCCGAGAGCAGCCCCGATCCGATCAGCGCGTCCGGGTCGGTGGGGATGCCCATGACGTGCCCGGCGGGCAGCGGGCGCAGCCCGCCGCGGGTCCACACGGTGGTCGGGGCGGGCGCCGGATCGCACAGCGCGTTCCCGAGCCCCACGGCCGCCGCGAGTTCCACCGCCTCCGGCCGCAGGGCCATCAGGGACTCCGCGCCCTCGTCGACGTCGATGCCGGCGAGGGTTGCGGTGCGCAGTTTCCCGCCGACCGTGTGGTGGCCCTCCAGGACGGTGACGTCGGCGTGGCCGCGCAACTGCCACGCGGCGGCCAGACCGCTGATGCCGCCGCCGATCACGATCACCGAACGCACGGCGCGCTCCCTTCGATCAGTGCCCTCAGCTCCGCCCGGTGGGGGAAGTCGCCCGGACGGTAGGCGCAGTACGGGTCCGCCTCCAGCGGGTCCCCCGTGAAGCCGTACGCCCGTGAGCGCGAGCCCCCGCACACCGTCTTGAACTCGCAGGCCCCGCAGGCCCCGCGCAGCAGCGACGGGTCGCGCAGCGAGGTGAACAGCGGCGACTCCCGGTAGATCTCCGTCAGGGGCCGGCTCCTCACGTTGCCCGCGGACAGCGGCAGGAAGCCGCTCGGATGCACCTCGCCGGTGTGCGACACGAAGACGAACCCGCGCCCCGAGGAGACGTCCAGGGGTGGGCGGCGCACCGCGCGTCGCTCGCCGTCGAACAGGCCCAGCGAGGCGGCGCGGGCCGTGAGGCGCCCGTACAGCGGTCCCAGGGCCGGGCGTTCGCCGCGCGCGTCGAGGATCGTGCGCTGGAGCGCGACGCGGCGGAAGTGGTGGCCCTCGGTGGTCTTGGTGGCCATCACGGCCCCGCAGTCGTAGAGGAAGTGCAGGGCGTCCTCCACCTCGTCGGCGGTGAGCGGGTCCAGGGCGCCGCCCCGCCCGGTGGGCACCAGCAGGAAGCCGGACCAGAGCATCGCGCCCTCGCGCCGCACCAGCGCCGCGATGTCGGCGAGGTCCTCCAGGGAGTCCCGGCCGATGGTGGTGTTGATCTGCACCTTCAACCCGAGGTCGCGGGCGGCGCGCCAGCCCGCCAGGGTCCACTCCCAGACGCCCGGCACCCCGCGGAAGGCGTCGTGGCGGGCGGCGGTGGAACCGTCCAGGGACAGGGAGATCGCCACGGCGCCCGCGTCGCGGACGGCCGCGAGGTTCTCGCGCGTCAGGGTCGGTGTACCGGAGGGGGAGACGGCGACCCGCAGGCCGAGCGCGGTGCCGTGGGCGACGAGGTCGGTGAGGTCGGCGCGCTGGAAGGGGTCCCCGCCGGTGATCACGAAGAGGGGGCCCGGTCTGCCGAAGGCCGCCACCTGGTCCATGACGCGGCGGGCGTCCGCCCCGTCCAGCTCCTCGGGGTGTCGCGCGGTCCGCGCCTCGGCCCGGCAGTGCAGGCAGGCCAGGGGGCAGGCGCGGGTGGCCTCCCAGATGACGAGGAAGGGGCGCTCGGCGACCGGCCGGCGGGGCCGGCGCACGACGGTGGGGGCGGCGCGGTTCACGACGCGCGCTCCCAGCCCCGCTTCTGCGGCCGGTCCACGAGCCGGTCCGGATCCCGCCGCCGGTAGACGACGTAGGGGCGGGCCAGGTAGGCCAGCGGCGCCGAGAACACGTGCACCAGCCGCGAGTACGGGACCAGCGCGAACAGGGCGAACCCGAACAGGACGTGCAGCTTGAACGCGAGGGGGGCGCCCGCCATCAGGTGGTGGTCGGGGGTGAGGGTGAACAGGCTGCGGAACCAGACCGAGACGCCCTCGCGGTAGTTGTAGCCGCCGGTCCGCCCGGTCGAGTTGAGGACGGTGGCCGTCAGGCCCAGGGCCATCGCGCCGAGCAGGAAGGTGTACATCAGGTGGTCGCCGCGCAGGGTGGCCCGGCGCACGGCGGGCACCGTGAAGCGCCGGTACACGAGGATCGCGATCCCGACGGCGGCGGCGACGCCCGCGACCGCTCCGGTGGAGACGGCCAGCAGGTGGTAGGCGTGGTCGCTCAGCCCCAGGGCGTCGGTCCAGCCCATCGGGATCAGCAGGCCCACGACGTGGCCCAGGACGACGAACAGCATGCCGAAGTGGAAGAGGGGCGAGCCGATCCGCAGCAGCCGGGACTCGTGCACCTGCGAGGAGTGCGTGGTCCAGCCGAACCGGTCGTGGCGCGCCCGCCACACCGTGCCCGCGACGAGCAGCGTGATCGAGACGTACGGCAGTACGCCCCACAGGAGGAGGTCCATCAGGCGCTCTGCCTTTCGCGCGGGGTCGGCCAGGGGAGGTCGGCGGGGCGGTCGGTGCCCGGGCCGAAGGGTTCGAGGGCGGTGCCCGCGCCGACCAGTTCCTGCGGGGGCCCGCTCCGCGCGAGCGCCTTCGCCTCCGCCTTCGTGGCGGGCGAGGGCCCGGGCAGGGTCGCGCAGACCGCCTCCAGGACGGGGGCGTAGGGGGAATCGGCCTCCGTCAGCGCGAGCCGCAGCAGTTCCAGCCCCGCCCGGTGCTCCTGGAGCAGCTCCGTGCCCGCCTCCTCGCGCAGGGCCGCGAACTCCAGGGCCACCGGCAGGAAGTCCGGCAGCTCCTCGCCCGCGAACTCCAGACCGAAGTCCCGGTAGATCCGCTTGAGTCGTACGAGGGACAGCCCGCGCCGGCGCGTGTCGCCGTCGGTCCACCAGGTGAGGTAGAGGCAGCGCCGGTTGCGGGTGTCGAAGGTGGAGGTGTACTCCCCGCACAGCTCGACGGCGCCCAGGCCCTCGGCGTGGTCGAGGAAGGAACCGAGCAGCGCGGCGGGCCGGGCGGGGGCCCGGGTGAGGGCCGCGCGCAGGCGGGGCAGCTCGTCGTGGAAACGGTCTCCGGGGTACTGCAACACGCAGCCGGCGACCAGCCGCACCAGGGCGTCGGGGTTCACGGGAGCCTCCTGACCGGGCCGAGGTTGAGCATCACGCGGGAGCCGGCCGGCTCCGCGACGGGGCAGCCCGGATCGTCCAGGGGATGGCTGTCGGCGAGCGCGTCCGCGTCGGCGCGGGCGGCGGAGGGGACGACGAAGCGGTCCTCCTGCTTGGCGACCGCCAACAGCCGGAACATGTCCTCCATCTCCTGCCCGGTCAGCCCCACGGCCTCGGCGATCGACTCGTCGCGGGGCTCGCCCAGGTTGATCCGGCGCATGTACGCGCGCATCGCGGCCATCCGCCGCAGCACGGCCTCGACGGGCACCGTGTCGCCGGCCGTGAGGATCTCCGCGAGGTACTCCACGGGGATGCGCAGGGCGTCGATGGCGCCGAAGAGGTTGCCCGCGTCCTCGCCGTCGCCGCCGCTCGCGGCGACCGCCTCCACCACGGGGGAGAGCGGGGGCACGTACCAGACCATCGGCATGGTCCGGTACTCCGGGTGCAGCGGCAGGGCCACCTGGTAGCCGGCGATCAGGTCGTACACCGGCGAGCGGCGGGCCGCGTCGAGCCACTCCTCGGTGATGCCGGCCGCGCGGGCCGCGGCGGCCACCGCCGGGTCGTGCGGGTCGAGGAAGCACTCCACCTGCGCCGGGTAGAGGTCGTGCTCGTCGGCCACGGAGGCGGCCTCGGCGACCCGGTCGGCGTCGTAGAGCATGACGCCGAGGTAGCGCATGCGGCCGACGCAGGTTTCGGAGCAGACGGTGGGCATGCCGATCTCGACGCGCGGGAAGCAGAAGGTGCACTTCTCGGCCTTGCCGGTCGCGTGGTTGAAGTAGACCTTCTTGTACGGGCAGCCGGTCACGCACATGCGCCAGCCGCGGCAGCGGTCCTGGTCGACGAGGACGATGCCGTCCTCCTCGCGCTTGTACATGGCGCCCGAGGGGCAGGAGGAGACGCAGGCCGGGTTCAGGCAGTGCTCGCAGATCCGGGGGAGGTAGAACATGAAGCTCTGCTCGAACTCGAAGCGGATCCGCTCGCCGACCTCCTCGCGGATCTTCTCCACGATCGGGTCCTTCGGCGCGTGCGCGGGGGCACCGCCCAGGTTGTCGTCCCAGTTGGGGCCCCACTCGATGGTGTCCATCGGCTCGCTGGTGAGCTGGGAGACGGGGCGGGCGGTCGGCAGGTCGTCGCCCGCCGGGGCCTCGGTGAGGTTCTTGTACTCGTAGGTCCAGGGCTGGTAGTAGTCGGAGATCTCCGGCAGGTCCGGGTTCGCGAAGATCCTGCCGAGCTTCGCGAGGCGCCCGCCGGCCCTCAGGCGCAGCCGACCCGAACGGGTGCGCTCCCAGCCGCCCTTCCACTTCTCCTGGTCCTCCCAGCGGCGCGGATAGCCCTGGCCGGGGAGGGTCTCGACGTTGTTGAACCAGACGTACTCGGTGCCCCGCCGGTTGGTCCACGCCTGCTTGCAGGTGACCGAACAGGTGTGACAGCCGATGCACTTGTCGAGGTTCATGACCATCGCGATCTGTGCCATGACGCGCATGGGGATCAGTACTCCACCTTCTGGTCGCGGCGCCGGATGACCGTCACCTCGTCGCGCTGGTTGCCGGTCGGGCCCAGGTAGTTGAAGGCCCAGGTCAACTGGGCGTAACCGCCGATGAGATGGGTGGGCTTGAGCATCACCCGGGTCAGCGAGTTGTGGATGCCGCCCCGGCGGCCGGTCTTCTCCGTCTTCGGGACGCCGACCGTCCGCTCCTGCGCGTGGTTCATGTAGACGGTCCCGGGCGGCATCTTGTGGGAGACGATCGCCCGCGCGGTGACCACGCCGTTGCGGTTGACCGCCTCGATCCAGTCGTTGTCCGCGACCCCGATGGCCTCGGCGTCCTGCGGGGACATCCACACCGTCTGGCCGCCCCGGCCCAGCGTCATCATGTAGAGGTTGTCCTGGTACTGGCTGTGGATCGCCCACTTGTTGTGCGGGGTCAGGTAGCGCACGGCCACCGACCTGCCGTCCACGACGCCCAGTTCGGGCTCCCCGTACAGGGTGTGCATGTTCAGCGGCGGCTTGTAGACGGGCAGGGACTCCCCGACCTCGTGGAGCCAGTCGTGGTCGAGGAAGAAGTGCTGACGGCCGGTGAGGGTGTGCCAGGGCTTGAGGTGCTCGGTGTTGACGGTGAAGGCGGTGTAGCGACGGCCGCCGGCCTCGGAGCCCGACCACTCGGGCGAGGTGATCACCGGCACCGGACGGGCCTGGGTGTCGGCGAAGGTGATCCGCTTGCCCTCGGCCTCCGCGGCCAGGTGGGCCATGCGCGTGCCCACCTTCTTCTCCAGCGTCTCGAAGCCCTGCGTGGCGAGCCGGCCGTTGGAGGTGCCGGACAGCGAGAGGATCGCCTCGCAGGCCCGCCGGGCGGTGTCCAGACGCGGCCGGCCGTCCGCGACCCCGCCGCGCACCGTGCCGTTCTTCTCCGCGAGGTGGGCGACCTCCTCGCCGACGTCGAAGGTGATCGCCTTCGTGGTGACCCCGAGCGCGTCGACGAGCGGGCCGAGCGCGGCGAACTTCTCGCCGACCGCGCCGTAGTCGCGCTCCACGACGGCCAGGTTGTACATGGTCCGGCCCGGTACGGGCGGGCACTCGCCCTTCGACCAGTCCAGCGCGACCCCGCCCGGCTGGGCCATCTCGCCACCCGGGGTGTCGTGCTGGAGGGCGGTCGCCACCAGGTCCCTGCGCACGCCCAGGTGCTCCCCGGCGAGCTCGCCGAAGCGGCGGGCGATGGCCAGGAAGGCGTCGTAGTCGGAGCGGGCCTGCCAGGGCGGGTCCACGGCCGGGGTGAAGGCGTGCAGGAAGGGGTGCATGTCCGTGGAGGACAGGTCGTGCTTCTCGTACCAGGTCGCCGCCGGCAGCACCACGTCGGACAGCAGCGTCGTGGACGTCATCCGGAAGTCCATGGACATCAGCAGGTCGAGCTTGCCCTCCACCTCCTCCTCCCGGTACGCGACGTCCCGCGGCGCGCAGCGCGGTCCGTCCTCGGGCAGGTTGGAGTGGGTGCCGAGCAGGTGCTTGAGGAAGTACTCGTTCCCCTTGGAGCTGGAGCCCAGGAGGTTGGCCCGCCACACGTTGAGCACGCGCGGCCAGTTCCGCGGGGCGTCCGGGTCCTCCCCGGCGAAGCCGAGCTCCCCGCTCTCCAGCAGGCGCACCGTCTCGGCGACGGGGTCGGCGGCCTCGCCCAGCTCCAGGGGGTTGCGGTCGAAGGTCGGGTAGGACGGCATCCAGCCCATGCGGGCGCTCGCCGCCAGGCAGTCCGCGCCGCTCATGCCGTCGAAGGCGCCCTCGGCGAGCGGGGAGGCCAGCGCCCCGGCCGGGAGGGTGTCGTAGCGCCACTGGTCGGTGTGCAGGTAGAACCAGGCCGCACCGATCATCTGACGCGGCGGGCGCGACCAGTCCGAGGCGGCGGCCAGGGTGGCCCAGCCGGTGACCGGACGGCACTTCTCCTGGCCGACGTAGTGGCCCCAGCCGCCGCCGTTGCGGCCCTGGCAGCCCGTGAGGGTGAGCAGGGCGAGGAACGCGCGGTAGATGGTCTCCGAGTGGAACCAGTGGTTGGTGCCGGCGCCCATCAGGATCATGCAGCGACCGCCCGACTCCTCGGCGGTACGGGCGAACTCCCGCGCCACGCGCGTCGCCTGCGCCGCCGGCACCGAGGTCAGCGACTCCTGCCAGCCGGGCGTACCGGGCTGCGAGGCGTCCTCGTACCCGGTGGGCCACTCGCCGGGCAGGCCCGGCCGGGCCACTCCGTACTGGGCCAGCATCAGGTCGTAGACCGTGGTGACCAGCCGGCCGCCGAGCCGGCGGACGGGAACGCCCCGGCGGACGGTGCCGCCGTGCCCGCCCGTGCGCTCGTCGTCCTCGAAGCGCGGCAGGACGATCTCGACGCCCTCGACACCCTCGACGCCCTCGACGCCCTCGACGCCCGCGCGGGTCTCGCCGGCCTGTCCGGCCCCCGTGTCCGGCAACAGGGTCAGGCGCGGCACCGTGTCCCCGAGGTCGAGGTTCCACTCCGGGGTCTCGGAGTTCCCCCAGCGGTGACCCAGGGTGCCGTTCGGGACGACCGGCTCGCCGGTGACGTCGTCGATCAGCACCGTCTTCCACTCGGCGTTCTCGGTGTCCTGTCCGAGATCGGCCGCCGTCACGAACTTCCCCGGGACCAGGCCGTTCTCCGTTTCCCGCAGCGAAACGAGGAAAGGCAGGTCCGTGTACGTGCGGACGTAATCCCGGAAGAAGGGCGTTTCCCTCTCCACGAAGAATTCCTTGAGGATGACGTGACCCATCGCCAGGGCCAGGGCCCCGTCCGTCCCGGGATGCGGGTGCATCCATTCGTCCGCGAACTTCGTGTTGTCCGCGAAATCCGGGGAAACGGTGACGACCTTCTGCCCGCGATAACGGGCCTCCGCCATCCAGTGCGCGTCCGGCGTCCGCGTGACCGGCACGTTCGAGCCCCACATCATGAGGTACGCGGCGTCCCACCAGTCACCCGACTCGGGCACGTCCGTCTGGTCGCCGAACACCTGCGGCGAGGCCACCGGCAGGTCGGCGTACCAGTCGTAGAAGCTCAGCATCGGGGCGCCGATGAGGGAGTGGAAGCGGGCGCCCGCCGCGTGCGAGGCCATCGACATCGCCGGGATCGGCGAGAAGCCTGCGACCCGGTCCGGGCCGTGCTCCTTGATGGTGTGCACGTGCGCGGCCGCGATCAGCTCGGTCGCCTCCTCCCAGGAGGCCCGTACGAGGCCGCCCTTGCCGCGCGCCCGCTGGTAGGCGCGGCGCCGCTCGGGGTCGCCCTGGATGTCGGCCCAGGCCGCCACCGGGTCGCCCAGGCGGGACCTGGCCTCCCGGTACATCTCCAGGAGGGCGCCGCGCACGTGCGGGTAGCGCACGCGGGTCGGCGAGTAGGAGTACCAGGAGAACGAGGCGCCGCGCGGGCAGCCCCGGGGCTCGTACTCGGGGCGGTCCGGGCCCACCGACGGGTAGTCGGTGGCCTGCGTCTCCCAGGTGATGATCCCGTCCTTGACGTACACCTTCCACCGGCAGGAACCGGTGCAGTTCACGCCGTGCGTCGAGTGCACGACCTTGTCGTGGCTCCAGCGGTCCCGGTAGAAGGCCTCGGCGGCCCGCCCGCCGGTGCGGTGCACCGTCCGCAGGTCGTCGGACACCTCCCCGCGGGTGAAGAAGCGGCCCGCCTTGAGGATGGAATCGACGGCGTCGTGATGCGCCCGATTCTCCTGACGCTCGTCCAAAACGACCCTCCAGGGCGGGGAAAAGAGATCGCGCACGAGGGCGCGGAAATGCGACGGCGGTCCGGACAAAAGGACCCGCGAACGACGCTACGCCCGCCGGGAGGACGAACCCGGTGACAAAGGTCCCCTGTGCCGGTGACCTCTTTCCGCTCTTTTCCGGGCCCACCGGATGTGAGACTGGACGGGACCGGTCGCCGCCCAACCCCGCGCGGACGGACGCAAATTACGCGAGGGAATTCCACTTTTCCCCGGAAATCCCTCCTGCACGCGGAAGGCGGTACGGGGCGGTGGCACGCGGACGGTACGACTGGGTCCCCGACCAACACGGCGCCTGGGCGATGCTCACGGTGCCGTTCCTCGCCGGCACCTTCCTGTCCCCCCGACCGGGGTGGGCGCACGCGGCGCTCCTGGCGGCCTGGCTGCTCGGGTACGCGGCGGCCTTCCACGCCCAGCAGTGGCTACGGCTCCACGCGCGCGCACTGCGCTCCGCCCGGCGGCACGGCCGGCCGGCCCTGGTCCTCGGCGCCGCCTGCGCCGCGTTCGGGCTGCCCCTGGCGGCGGCCCACCCGTGGCTGGTGCCCGCGGCCTGCGCCGCCGCGCCCTTCGTCGCGGTGAACACCCTTTACGCGTGGCGGGGCAGGGAGCGGGCCCTCGTCAACGGCCTCGCGGCGGTGGTCCCGGCCTGCGCGGTGCTGCCCGTCGCGGCGGGCCTCGGCGGCCTCGGACCCGGCGGGTCGTGGCGGGCCGCGGTGGCCTGCCTGTTGTACTTCGCGGGGACGGTGCCCTACGTGAAGACGATGATCCGGGAGCGCCGCTCACGGGCGTACCGGCGCGGCTCGGTGGCCTACCACGCGGTGGCCCTCGCGGCCGCTACCGCCCTGTCGCCCTGGCTCGCCGCGCCCTTCACCGCCTACCTGGCCCGCGCGGCCGTCCTGCCCGGTCGCGGCCTGCGACCGGCCGTGGTCGGCGCCGTCGAGATCGGCTGTTCGGCGGCGCTCCTGGGCACGCTGCTCGCGGTGTTCTGACCCGCCGCGGGGCCGGGCCGGCGGGCGTCGCGCGCTCGACGGCCCGGGGTCAGATCGCTTCCTTGCGGGTCAGGTAGTTGAAGGAGATCCAGCCCGGCAGCACCGGCAGCCAGAAGGTCATCAGACGGAACAGGAACACCGCCGAGATGGCCACCTCCCCGTCCAGACCCGCCGCCACGAGACCCAGGGACAGCGTGGTCTCCACGGCGCCGATGCCACCCGGTGTCGGAGCGGCCGAGCCGAGCGCGTTGCCGGCCAGGAAGACCACCGCGATGCTCGCGTAGCTGATGGCCTCCCCGCCGCCGAAGGCACGGATCGAGGCGTCGAGGCACATCACGAAGCAGCCGGTCAGCAGCAGCATGCCGCCGATGCCCGTCACCAGCTTCTGCGGACGCTGGAGGATGTCCAGCATGCGCGGCACCACGCCCGCGAACAGCGCCCGCACCCGCGTCACCACGAACTTGCGCAGGAACGGCACCGCCGTCACCACCAGCACCAGCACGGCCACCGTCAACAGACCCGCGATCACCGTCCGGGACGGGGTCATCTCCGGGGTCTTCTCGGTGCCCGTCAGGTAGCCGAAGGAGAGCAACAGCAGGATGTGGCTGGCCAGACCGAACAGCTGCGAGGCACCCACGCTCGCCACCGCCAGCCCCGGCCGCACCCCCGCCCGCTGGAGGAAGCGCGTGTTCAGCGCGACGCCGCCCACCGCCGCCGGGGCGACCAGCTTCACGAACGAACCGGCCACCTGGGCCACCACCGTCCGCAGGAACGGCACCCGCTCGGGCACGAAGCCCAGCAGGCTCATCGCCGCCGCGAAGTAGCTCAGCGCCGAGAACGCCAGGGCCACGCCCATCCAGCCCCACTGCGCCTGCCCGACGGTCTTCCCGAGGTCCAGGTGCGTCAGCTGCGTGAGCAGGAAGTACGCGCCGAAGGCGCCCGCGATGAACGAGACCAGCGTGCGCGGCCGGATCCGCTCCAGACGGGCCGGCTC
Organism: Streptomyces sp. NPDC048606; assembly: GCF_040650855.1. NCBI lineage: Bacteria > Bacillati > Actinomycetota > Actinomycetes > Kitasatosporales > Streptomycetaceae > Streptomyces > Streptomyces sp. NPDC048606. The sequence goes on from NZ_JBEZIB010000002.1 coordinate 139,234, forward strand.
CACGGGCGCCTGCGGGCGGATCAACAGCACCTGCCGGCGGATCTGGCTGAGCAGGTCCTCCTCGCGGGCGTCCTCCAGGGCCTCGTCCAGGGCCCGCTTCTCCGCCTTGCGGTCGGCCGCCGGAGTCGCCGAGGCGTCCGCCTCGCGGGCCGCCTTCGCCGCCCGGGAGGACTCCAGTACGGCCTCCCGCTGCCGGTCCGCCCGTTCCCGGCCCAACCGGCGCAGGGTCGCCCGCGTCGAACGGCTCAGCGCGATCGGCTGGAGCAGCGGCAGACAGTCCGCCACCGCGTCCGGCCCCAGCACGGACACCGCCGAGGCCACCGAACGCTCCGCGCCGACCCGCAGGCCGAGGGTGGTCAGCAGCTGCGCGATGTCCATCCGCAGCACCAGGTCGCCGGCGGCGATCTCGCCGCCGCGCAGGTCGGTCAGCGTGACGCTGCCGGAACGATCCACCACCAGCGCGTCCCCCGTGAGCCGGCGGTGCGCGATCCGGCGCGACTGGAGGGCCCGTACCTGCTCCCAGGCGTTGCGGCTCAGCCCGTCGGTGATCTCCTCGTCGGGCAGGGCGTCCAGGGTCCGGCCGCCCAGGTGCTCGTAGACGAGCATCACGGCGTCCGGGCCCAGCTCGGAGGTGGCGATCAATCTCGGCGCGTTCGCCCCGGCCGCGATGGCGGCGTAGGCGAGCAGCGCCTCCTGCTCCAGCGCCTGGCGCAGCGACTGGATGCTGCGCCGGGTGGTGATCCCGCGCAGGGTCAGCCGGCGCCACACCCGGTAGAAGAAGCCCTGCGCCTGCTGTTCGCGGTCCACGACGGTGACGTCCAGCGGCGGACCGTCCTCCAACGTGACGTGGTAGCGCCGGCCCCGGTCGCCGGACTCGGCGGTGTCGCCGTCGGGCGCTTCGGCGCGCATCGCGCTGACCGGCTGGAAGCCGACGCGGCGCAGGCCGGCGAGGAGGTTCTGGCCGGTGGGCCGGACGTTCGGCGAGCCGACCGCGTACAGGGTGCCGTACGCGACGCTCCAGCCGATCAGGACGGTCAGGGCGATCGAGAAGGGCGTGGTGTAGCCGCTGACCAGCATCGCGAACGCGTCGAGCAGCAGCACCACCCACAGGGCCACCCGCCAGCGCGGCCGTCGGGTCATCCCGACGGCCGTCATGTACGCGATCACGGGCGCGAGGTAGCCGTGCACCGGATCGGTGAGGGCCCCGCCGGCGCCGGTGGTGCGGGTCAGCGCGTCCTGGATGGTGGCGGGGGCGGCCTGGGACACCCACAGGTCGGTGGCGAGGGTGACGCCGTGCGCGAGGACCGCGGCGAGCACGCCGTCGGCGATGCGCAGTCCGTCGCGCTTGATCAGGCGCTCGATGGCGAAGGCCACGGGCACGAGCAGCACCGCGATGCTCGACACCAGACCGGCGACCTTGATCAGGAAGTCGGGGGCCTGGCCGGTGCCCTTGGTGATGTCCTGTTCCAGGCCCACCGTCGTACCGTGCGCGAACGCGGCGATGCCGAGGACCACGGCGATGCCGATGATCCCGGACAGCAGGCGCACGAGGTCCGAGGGCCGGTGGACGCGGGCGGCGAGCAGCGGCTCGTCCACCTCCACCCGGTCGGCCGCCGTCGGGGTGTGGCCCGGCGGGTGGAGGTCGTCGGGATGCGGCTCGGTACGCGGCGTCTGCGGGCTCGGGACGGGGCCCGGTTCCGGGCGCGCGCCACCCTCGTCCGGGCGCGGGTCCTCGCCCCGCGTCGCCGCGCCGTCCGGAGGGCTCACACCCTGCTCCTTCGCCGTCACATCCGTCTCTTCTTGATCACGTATCACCAGTCACCGCCCGGAAGATGGTGGCACGGACGGACGGCCGCGCGGGGCAGCAGGGTGCGCGCCGGTACGGAAGCGAGACCTCCGTATGGATGTCCCCGCCGTCCGGCACCATGGGGCGGATGAGCGAAGAGCTGCCCGCGTACGCGGAGCTGGTGCTGGAGGTGGCCGAGCGGATTCCGCCCGGCCGGGTGATGACGTACGGGGACGTCGCCGAGTGGCTCGGCGAGGGCGGACCCCGTCAAGTCGGGCGCGTCATGGCCCTGTACGGGGGAGCCGTGCCCTGGTGGCGGGTGGTGCGGGCGGACGGCGTACCCCTGCCCGGGAGCGAGCGGCGGGCCCTGGAGCACTACCGCGCCGAGGGCACCCCGCTGCGCGGGACCGCGTCCGGCGAGACCCGGCTGGCCATGCGCAGGGCCCGATGGGACGGCCGCGGCGAGGGGGCCGGAGGCGACGAGGGTCACATCTGACAGCTTCCGCCATGCGGAGCGCGGGCGGGAGGTCGAAGGCGCGTACGGGGGACGACCTGCGGGGCCTTCGGGGCGACGGTCCGGCCGGCCGGGACGGACTGCGGCGGGCGGCGCGGTTGGCGTAGCGTGGCCCCTTCGGCGTTCGCTCGGGAGTCCGCTCCGGCGTCCGCCGACGGGGTCGCCCGCGCGGTGACCGCCGCCCCCGGGACCGGGGGCACCCCCGCCGCCACGGCGGACACCGCAGGACCCGCAGCATCCACAGACCCACCAGGACCGGCACCTCACGTGATCACCTCTTCCTCCGGCCGCGCGGAGCGGCGTACGCGGACCCCTGACGCGTACCGCCTGGTGCGTACGGGGCCGGAACAGGTGGCACCCCCTGTTCTGGACGCAGCGCAGCGCGCGGTGGTTGATCACGCCCGGGGACCGCTGCTCGTCCTCGCCGGACCGGGCACCGGGAAGACCACCACCCTCGTCGAGGCGGCCGCCGCCCGGGTCGAGGCCGGGGTCGACCCCGCCCGCATCCTGATCCTCACCTTCGGCCGCAAGGCCGCCGTGGAACTGCGCGACCGCGCGGCCCTGCGGCTCGGCGGCGCCCGCGCCCCGCAGGCCACCACCTTCCACTCCTTCTGCTACGGCCTGGTCCGCGCCCACCAGGACCACGAACTCTTCGCCGATCCGCTGCGCCTGCTGTCCGGCCCCGAGCAGGACGTCATGGTCCGCACCCTCCTGGAGGGCCAGCGGCGGCTGCGCACCATCCGCTGGCCCGACGACCTGCGGGCCGCGCTCACCACGCGCGGGTTCGCCGACGAGGTCCGCGCCGTCCTGGCCCGCGCCCGCGAACTGGGGCTGGGCCCCCAGGCCCTCGCCACCTTCGCCGACCGCATCGGCCGACCCGACTGGAAGGCCGCCGCCGCCTTCCTCTCCGAGTACCTCGACGTCCTCGACATGCAGGGCACCCTGGACTACGCCGAACTCCTCCACCGGGCCGTCCTGCTCGCCGAACGCACCCCCTCGCTCGCCTCCGCCCACGACGTGATCTACGTCGACGAGTACCAGGACACCGACGCCTCCCAACTGCGGCTGCTGCGCGCCCTGACCGGTCCGGGCGGGACGCTGGTCGCCTTCGGCGATCCCGACCAGTCGATCTACGCCTTCCGGGGCGCGGACATCAACAACGTCCTCGACTTCGAATCCGCCTTCCCCGGCGCGGCCGTCCGGGCCCTCACCGTCGGCCGCCGCTCCGGGTCCGCGCTGCTGGCCGCCACCCGCACGCTGACCACCCGCATGCCGGTCCCGCGCCTGCCGTCCGACGCCGTGCGCGCCCACCGCGCGCTGACGCCCGCCCGGGAGGGCGGCCGGGTCGAGGTGTACACGTACCCGACGGCCGGCGCCGAGCTGGACAACATCGCCGACGTCCTGCGCCGGGCCCACCTGGAGGACGGGGTGCCCTGGCAGGACATGGCCGTCCTCGTCCGCTCCGGGGGCCGCACCCTGCCCGCGATGCGGCGCGCCCTGATCGCCGCGGGGGTCCCGGCCGAGACGGACGCGGCCGCCACCGCCCTGCGCCACGAACCGGCGGTCGCCCCGCTCCTGACCGCCCTGCGCGTCGCGGCCCGCGCCGCCGGCCCGACACCGGCGGGCCCCGCCGCAGAGGCCGCGCCGGGCCCGGCGCACGGCGCGGACGACGACGCCCTGCCGGCGGTCCCGCCGGCACACGCCGACCCGGACGCGGTGGCCGCCACCGGGGAAGTCGCTCCCGGGGCTGCGGGCGCGGACGCCGAGCCGGCCTCCGCCGACGGCGACGCCCCGCCGGCGGTCCCGCGGGTGGACGCCGACGCGTCCCCGGCGGACGCCACCGCAGAGGCCGCGCCCGACGCCCCGTCGGCGGACACCGAGCCGGCCGCCACCCCGTCCCGCGCCACCGGCGAGGAGCGGGCCTCCGCCGCCGACGCCCTGCCGGAGGTCTCGCCGGCAGACGCCGGCGCGTTCCGGGGGGCCGCCACCGGCGGGGCCGCCTCGGACGCTCCGTCGGCGGACGCCTCCCCGGTGCGCGGCGCGGGCGCGCAGCCGGCCGAAGCGGACGCGGTGGGCGCCACCGGCGAGGCTCCCTCGGGGCAGGTTCCCGACGGGGACGCGCCACTGTTCGCCGACGCCGACGCCGACGCCGACGCCGACGCCGACGCCGACGCCGCGGACGCCGACGCCGCGGACGCGTACGGGTGGGTCGGGGTCGAGGCCGCGCTCGCGCTGCTCGCCTCACCGCTCGGCGGGATGGACTCCGCCGACCTGCGCCGGCTCGGCCGGGCCCTGCGCGACGAGGAGCGCGCCGCCGGCGTCACCGCCCCCGCGCCGTCCGACGCGCTCCTGGCCCGCGCCCTCGCCGAGCCCGAGCGGCTCACCGTCCACGACCCGGCGTACGCCCGCGGCGCGCAGCGCCTCGGCGCGCTCCTGCGCAAGACCCGCGAACTCCTCCAGGGCGGCGGCACCGCCGAAGAGGCCCTGTGGACCCTGTGGGACGGCACCTCCTGGCCCGACCGGCTGGAGCGCCAGGCCCGCCGCGGCGGCGCCGCCGGCCGCAACGCCGACCGCGACCTCGACGCCGTCTGCGCCCTCTTCGACACCGCCGCCCGCGCGGAGGAACGCACCGGGGGCCGCGGCGCGCTCAACTTCCTCGAACAGCTCGAAGCCGAGGACATCGCCGCCGACACCCTCACCACCCGCGCCGCCCGCCCCGACGCCGTCCGCCTCATGACCGCGCACCGCTCCAAGGGCCTGGAGTGGGGCCTCGTCGTCGTCGCGGGCGTCCAGGAAGGGCTCTGGCCCGACCTGCGCCGCCGCGGCTCCCTCCTCGAAGCCGACCGCATCGGCCGCGACGGCCTCGCCGAACCCCTCACCCCCGGCGCGCTCCTCGCCGAGGAACGCCGGCTGTTCTACGTGGCCGCCACCCGCGCCCGCCACCGCCTCGTCGTCACCGCCGTCAAGGCCCCCGCCGAGGACGGCGACCAGCCCTCCCGCTTCCTCACCGAGCTCGGCGTCACCCCCAAGGACGTCACCGGCCGCCCCCGCCGCCCCCTCGCCGTCCCCGCGCTCGTCGCCGAGCTCCGCGCCACCACCGTCGACCCCGACGCCTCCCCGGCCCTGCGCGACGCCGCCGCCCGCCGGCTCGCCCGCCTCGCCGCCCTCACCGACGACGAGGACCGCCCCCTCGTCCCCGCCGCGCACCCGCACCGCTGGTGGGGGCTGTACGAGCCCACCCGCTCCACCGTCCCGCTGCGCGACCGCGACCGTCCCGTCGCCCTGTCCGGCAGCGCCCTCGACCAGCTCGCCAACACCTGTTCCCTCCAGTGGTTCCTGGGCCGCGAGGTCAAGGCCGACGCCCCCTCCACCGCCGCCCAGGGCTTCGGCAACGTCGTCCACGTCCTCGCCGACGAGGTCGCCTCCGGCCGCACCCCCGCCGACCTCGCCGTCCTCATGGAACGCCTCGACTCCGTCTGGGACGCCCTCGCCTTCGACGCGCCGTGGAAGTCCCGCCAGGAGAAGGACAACGCCCGCGCCGCCCTCGAACGCTTCCTGCGCTGGCACACCACCGACCGCGGCGGCCGCGAGGCCGTGGCCACCGAGCACGACTTCGACGTCACCCTCGACGCCGGCGAGTACGCCGTCCGCGTCCGCGGTTCCATGGACCGCGTCGAGGCCGACCCGCAGGGCCGCGCGTACGTCGTCGACTTCAAGACCGGCAAGGGCGCCCCGACCAAGGACGAGGTCGCCCGCCATCCGCAGCTCGCCGTCTACCAGCTCGCCGTCCGCGAGGGCGCCGTCGACGAGGTCTTCGACGGCCGGCGCCCCGAGCCCGGCGGCGCAGAACTCGTCCAGCTGCGCCAGAACGCCGCCAAGAAGGACGGCGGCGAGGGCGTCCCGAAGATCCAGGCGCAGCAGCCGCTCGACGGCGGCACCTCCGGCGAGTGGGTCGGCGACCTCCTCGCCACCGCCGCCGGCCGGGTCCTGGACGAACGTTTCACCCCCTCCACCGGCGAACACTGCGGACGCTGCGCCTTCCGGGGCGCGTGCAGCGCCCTCCCCGAGGGCCGCCAGACCGTGGAATGAGCCGCGCCGTGGAACGGCCCCGACCGGGGAGTGAGACGCCGGCCGGGACTGTCGGCGCCGGCGGCTAGCCTTTCGAGGTGACCGCGTACGAGACCGGGCGCGCGCCCGTCCTCACCGATCCCGAGCAGCTCAAGGAGCTCCTCGGGATCCCGTTCACGCCCGAACAGCTGGCCTGCGTCACCGCCCCGCCCGCCCCCCAGGTCATCGTCGCGGGCGCCGGCTCCGGCAAGACCACCGTGATGGCCGCCCGCGTCGTCTGGCTCGTCGGCACCGGCACCGTCGCCCCCGACCAGGTTCTCGGCCTGACCTTCACCAACAAGGCCGCCGGCGAACTGGCCGAACGCGTCCGCAAGGCCCTGGCCCGCGCCGGCGTCACCGACCCGGACCCCTCGCCGGCCGACCCCGAGGCCGCCGCCGGCGAGCCGCGCATCTCCACGTACCACGCCTTCGCCGGCCGGCTGCTGACCGACCACGGACTGCGCATCGGCCTGGAACCCAGCGCCCGCCTCCTGGCCGACGCCACCCGCTTCCAGCTCGCCGCCAAGGTGCTCCGCGAGGCGCCCGGCCCCTACCCCTCGCTCGTGAAGTCCCTCCCCGACCTGGTCGGCGACCTCCTCGCGCTCGACGGCGAACTGTCCGAGCACCTCACCGAACCGGCCGCCCTGCGCGCCCACGACACCGCCCTCCTCGACGAGCTGGCCGGGGCCAGGCTCACCAACGACGACCTCCGCAAGGTGCCCGAGGCCGTCCGCGGCCGGCTGGAGCTGCTGGAACTCGTCGAGCGCTACCGCGCCGCCAAACGCTCCCGCGAACTGTTCGACTTCGGTGACCAGATCGCCCTGTCCGCCCGCCTCGCCACCACCCGGCCCGAGGTCGGCGAGCTGCTGCGCGACGAGTTCCGGGTCGTCCTGCTCGACGAGTACCAGGACACCTCCGTCGCCCAGCGGCTGCTCCTGTCCGGCCTCTTCGGCGACGGCACCGGGCACGCCGTCACCGCCGTCGGCGACCCCTGCCAGGCCATCTACGGCTGGCGCGGCGCCTCCGTCGCCAACCTCGACGACTTCCCCGAACACTTCGCGCACGCCGACGGCCGCCCCGCCACCCGCTTCTCGCTCAGCGAGAACCGGCGCAGCGGAGGCCGCCTCCTCGACCTGGCCAACGGCCTCGCCGCCCCGCTGCGCGCCATGCACGAGGGCGTCGAGGCCCTGCGCCCCGCCCCCGGCGCCGAACGCGACGGCACCGTGCGCTGCGCGCTGCTGGAGACCCACGCCGAGGAGCTGGAGTGGCTCGGCGACTCCGTCGCGCACCTGGTGCGCACCGGCACGGCGCCGGGCGAGATCGCCGTACTGTGCCGCTCCGCCGCCGACTTCGCCCGCATCCAGGCCGTGCTGGTGGCCCGGGACGTCCCGGTGGAGGTCGTCGGACTGTCGGGGCTGCTGCACCTGCCCGAGGTCGCCGACCTCGTCTCGGTGTGCGAGGTGCTCCAGGACCCCGGGGCCAACGCCGCCCTGGTCCGCCTCCTCGTCGGCCCCCGCTGGCGCATCGGCGCCCGCGACCTGGCCCTCCTCGGCCGCCGCGCCCGGCACCTGGTGGCCCGCGTCTCCCCGGACTCCGGCCCCGACGGGCGCCTCGCGGCGGCCGTCGAGGGCGTGGACCCGGCGGAGATCGTCTCGCTGGCCGACGCCCTGGAGACCTTCCTCGACGGCGCCGGCCAGGCCCCGGACGACCTCCCCTTCTCGGCCGCCGCCCGCGTCCGCTTCGCGCACCTCGCCCAGGAACTGCGCGACCTGCGGCGTTCGCTCGCCGACCCGCTGATGGACGTACTGCACCGGGTCCTCGCGACGACCGGCCTGGACGTCGAGCTGTCCGCGTCCCCGCACGCGCTGGCCGCCCGCCGGCGCGAGACCCTGTCGAACTTCATGGACGTCGCCGCCGGCTTCGCGGCCCTCGACGGCGAGGCCACGCTCCTGGCCTTCCTCGCGTTCCTGCGCACCGCCGCCCAGTACGAGAAGGGCCTCGACCACGCGCTGCCGGGCGGGGAGGACACCGTCAAGGTGCTGACCGCCCACAAGTCCAAGGGCCTGGAGTGGGACGTCGTCGTCGTCCCCGACCTGTGCGCGGGCTCCTTCCCCAAGGAGAAGCCCCCGGAGGCCTGGACCTCGTACCCCAAGGTGCTCCCCTACTCCCTGCGCGGCGACGCCCCGACCCTGCCCGCCGACCCGGACTGGACCGCCGGCGGGCTGAAGTCCTTCAAGGCGGGCCTCAAGGAGCACAAGCAGGTCGAGGAGCTGCGCCTCGGCTACGTCACCTTCACCCGTCCGCGTTCCCTGCTGCTGGCCTCCGGCCACTGGTGGGGGCCGACGCAGAAGCGCCGCCGGGGCCCGTCGGCGTTCCTGACCGCGCTGCGCGGGCACTGCGAGGCCGGGTTCGGGGAGATCGAGGTCTGGGCCGAGGAGCCCGAGGCCGACGCCGAGAACCCGGCGCTGGCCGCCGAGGCCACCCCGGACCACGCCTGGCCCCTGCCCCTGGACCCCGACTCCCTGGCCCTGCGCCGCCGCGCCGCCGCCCTGGTCGAGGCCCACCTCGCCGCACCCCCGCACCCCCCGACCCCCGAGGACCCCTACCTCTGGCCCCCCCACTGCGAAGACCCGGGCTATGACGAGGCCCCGGCTTACGACGAAGACCCGGCTTACGGCGAGGCTCCGCCCTACGACGAAGACCCGGCTTACGGCGAGGCTCCGGCCCACGACGTGGCTCCGCCCTACGACGAAGCTCCCGCCTACGACGTGGCTCCGCCCTACGACGAAGCTCCCGCCTACGACGTGGCTCCGCCTTACGGCGAGGCTCCGGCCCACGACGTGGCTCCGCCCTACGACGAAGCTCCCGCCTACGACGTGGCTCCGCCTTACGGCCAGGCTCCGGCCTGCGACGGTGCGCCGGCCGGTCGCGACGCGCGGGCCCACGGCGTTGCCGATGGCGAAGCTCCGGGCGGGGGGCCGGCTCCGGTTCCCGGTGCGGTCCAGGACGCGGACGACGCCCCGGCCCGTGGTCGTGCCCCCGCCCGCGTCATGACCCCGGCCGGGGACCCGACCCCGCCCCCCGGGGAGGCCTCGGACGCCGACGCCGACGGGCTGTGGGACGGCGAGGACGTGCGCGTCACCGCCCGCGTCCCGTCGCCGGGCGCCCGGCGACCCGACACCGACCCGGCGGAGGGCCCCGCCGGCGTGCCTCGCCAGGGTCCCGCCGTACCCCCGTCGGACACCCCCCGGGCCCCCGTGCCCCCGGACGAGGACCTGTGGGCCGGAGAGGCCCTGGCCGCTCCCGCTGCCGGCCCCCGGCCGGGTGGAGCCGTGCCCGCCGCCGGGGCGCCGGACGACGCCGCCCGGCGCCGCCCCGGGGTCGTCCCCGCGCCCCGTGGCGACCGGCACGGGGCACCGTACGACGCGACCCCCGACGGGCAGGGGGCCCCCAGCCCCGAGGAGGCCCGCCTCATCGCCTCCTGGGACCGGGACCTCGACGCCCTGGAGGGCGAGCTGCGCCGCGCCCGCCGGGCCGTCCGGGACGTGGAGCTGCCCCCGGCCCTCTCCGCGAGCCAGCTCCTGCGGCTCGCCGCCGACGAGCAGGGCTTCGTACGCGACCTCGCCCGCCCCATGCCCAAGCCCCCGCAGCCCGCCGCCCGCCAGGGCACCCGCTTCCACGCCTGGGTCGAGTCCCGCTTCGAGGAGCTGCCCCTGCCGCTCCTCGACGGTCTCCTCGACCCGGCCACCGACCTGCCCGGCTCCGACCAGGACATCGCCGACGAGGCCGACCTCGCCGCCCTCAAGGCCGCCTTCGAGCGCAGCGAGTACGCCGAGCGCACCCCGTACCGGATGGAGGCGCCCGTCCAGCTCACCCTCGCCGGTCGGGTGATCCGCGGCCGGATCGACGCCGTGTACAAGAACCCCGACGGCTCGTACGAGGTCGTGGACTGGAAGACCGGCCGCACCACCCAGGCCGACCCGCTCCAGCTCGCCGTCTACCGGCTGGCCTGGGCCGAGGCCACCGCGACCCCCCTCGACCGGGTGGGCGCGGCCTTCCTCCACGTCCGCAGCGGACGCGTCATCCGCCCCCGTGACCTGCCCGGTCGGGCCCGCCTTGAGCGGATCCTCCAAGGCAAAACGGGCACGGACGGCGCCGCCCGGACGGACGGATAGGCTCGTGGTCATGAGCGAAACCCCGGCGGACAGCGTCGTCCGCACGTACATCGACACCCACCGCGCGGCCTTCCTGGACGACCTCGCGCAGTGGCTGCGGATCCCGTCCGTGTCGGCCCAGCCCGAGCACGAGGGCGACGTGCGCCGCAGCGCGGACTGGCTCGCCGCCAAGCTCAAGGAGACCGGCTTCCCGGTCACCGAGATCTGGGAGACCGACGGGGCCCCCGCCGTCTTCGCGCACTGGCCCGCCGAGGACCCGGCCGCGCCCACCGTGCTCGTCTACGGTCACCACGACGTCCAGCCCGCCGCCCTCGCCGACGGCTGGCACACCGAGCCGTTCGAGCCGGTCGTCCGCGACGGCCGCATGTACGGGCGCGGCGCGGCCGACGACAAGGGCCAGGTCTTCTTCCACACCCTCGGCGTACGGGCCCACCTCGCCGCCACCGGCGCCGCCGCCCCCGCCGTGCACCTCAAGCTCCTCGTCGAGGGCGAGGAGGAGTCCGGCTCCCCGCACTTCCGGGCGCTCGTGGAGGCGCACGCCGAACGGCTCGCCGCCGACGTCGTGATCGTCTCCGACACCGGCATGTGGTCCGAGACCACCCCCACCGTCTGCACCGGCATGCGCGGCGTCGCCGACTGCGAGATCGACTTCCACGGGCCCGACCAGGACATCCACTCGGGCGCCTTCGGCGGGGCCGTGCCCAATCCGGCCACCGTCGCCGCCCGCCTCGTCGCCGCCCTGCACGACGAGGACGAGCGGGTCACGATCCCCGGCTTCTACGACAACATCGCCGAGCTGACCGACGCCGAGCGCCGGCTGATCGCCGAGCTGCCGTTCGACGAGGCCGAGTGGTTGCGCACCGCCAAGTCGCACGCCGCCTCCGGCGAGGCCGGCTACTCCACCCTGGAGCGGGTCTGGGCCCGCCCCACCGCCGAGGTCAACGGCATCGGTGGCGGCTACCAGGGCCCCGGCGGCAAGACCATCGTGCCCGCCTCCGCCCACCTGAAGCTGTCGTTCCGCCTGGTGTCCGGGCAGGACCCGTACGAGGTCGAGGCCGCCGTCCGCGACTGGGTCGCCGCCCGCGTCCCCGCCGGGATCCGGCACTCGATCACCTTCGGCGCCCCCACCCGGCCCTGCCTCACCCCGCTGGACCACCCCGCGCTCCGGTCCGTCGTACGGGCCATGGGCCGCGCCTTCGGGCAGCCGGTCCGCTTCACGCGCGAGGGCGGTTCCGGGCCGGCCGCCGACCTCCAGGACGTCCTGGACGCGCCGGTCCTCTTCCTGGGCATCTCCGTGCCCTCCGACGGCTGGCACTCGCCGAACGAGAAGGTCGAGCTCGACCTCCTGCTCAAGGGCGTGGAGACGACCGCGTACCTGTGGGGCGACCTGGCGGAGCACTGGAACCCCGCATGAACACGTGAGTGCGCGCGTGAACGCCACGCACACCGAGCAGCCTGCCTTGTCCCACCACCGGGGGAGTTGGAAGTACCTGTGAGCACCCGTACCGAACGCCCGATCTCGCTCGCCGAGGCGAGCGGGATCGACCGCGCCGCCCACCACCGCCTCGACGAGGCGTGGCTCGCCGCCGCCTGGAGCCACCCGACGACGCGCGTGTTCGTCGTCTCCGGCGGGCAGGTGCTGATCGACGACACGCCCGACGGCGGGTCCGCCATCGTGATGACCCCCGCCTTCGAGGCGCCGGTCACCGAGACCCACCGCTACTTCCTGGGCACGGACGAGGACGGCGTACGGTACTTCGCGCTCCAGAAGGACTCCCTGCCGGGCCGCATGGACCAGTCGGCACGCCCGGCCGGCCTGCGCGAGGCCGGACTGCTGCTGTCCCCGCGCGACGCCGGGCTGATGGTCCACGCGGTGGCGCTGGAGAACTGGCAGCGCATGCACCGCTTCTGCTCCCGCTGCGGCGAGCGGACCGTGGTGGCCGCCGCCGGGCACATCCGCCGCTGCCCCGGCTGCGGCGCGGAGCACTACCCGCGCACCGACCCGGCCGTGATCATGCTGGTCACCGACGAGCACGACCGGGCGCTGCTGGGCCGCCAGGTGCACTGGCCGGAGGGCCGCTTCTCCACGCTCGCGGGCTTCGTCGAGCCGGGGGAGTCCATCGAGCAGTCGGTGGTCCGCGAGGTGTGGGAGGAGGCGGGCGTCCGCGTCGGCGAGGTCCGCTACGTCGCCAGCCAGCCGTGGCCGTTCCCGTACAGCCTGATGCTCGGCTTCACGGCCCGGGCGATCACCTCGGAGATCACGGTCGACGGCGAGGAGATCGAGGAGGCGCGCTGGTTCTCCCGCGAGGAGCTGCGGGCGGCCTTCGAGTCCGGCGAGATGGTGCCGCCGTCGGGGATCTCGATCGCGGCCCGGCTCGTCGAGCTCTGGTACGGCGAGCCGCTGCCGAAGCCGGCCGCGTAACCTTCGTCACAGGTCCTCGGCGCCGGCGCTCGGCGCACGCGAAAGGCCCCCGCCTCGGCGGGGGCCTTTCCGGTGCGCGTCGGCGCCTGTCGGTGCGCGTCGGTGCCCGTCGGACGGGCCGCGACCGGCTCAGACGGCGAGGGCCTGCTTGACCTGCGCCAGGCTCGGGTTGGTCATGACGGACTCGCTGCCGGCGGAGGAGCGCACGAGCACCGTGGGAACGGTCTGGTTGCCGTTGTTGGCCTTCTCGACGAACGCCGCGGACTCCGGGTCCAGCTCGATGTTGATCTCGTTGTAGGCGATGCCTTCCCGGTCCAGCTGCGTCTTCAGCCGACGGCAGTAGCCGCACCAGGTCGTGCTGTACATCGTGACGGTGCCCGTGTCCTGCATGCTGCGCTCTCCTTCGTGAGGTCTCGGTGTCCGAGTAGACGAACGCACGCGGACCCGCCCCCATTCCCGGGGGCACCCGGGGCCTCGGGGGACTCGCGGGTATCCGGGGCCTTGGCGGTCCGCCCCGCCGGGAGCCGGTCCGACAAACTGCCCGCACGCCCCGCCTGTGGACGGGTTTCCCGTCGGCCCCACCGGACCTGGCAGCATGGCGGGGTGACAACAGCGACGCATTCATCCGATTTCCCGGCCGGTCCGGGCACGGGCGCGGCCGACGCCGACGCCGTGCTCCTGGGCCTGGACCCGGAGCAGCGCGAGGTCGCCACGACCCTGCGCGGGCCGGTGTGCGTCCTGGCGGGCGCCGGTACGGGCAAGACCCGCGCCATCACCCACCGCATCGCCTACGGGGTCCGCTCCGGACAACTGATGCCCGCCAGTGTGCTGGCCGTCACCTTCACCAACCGCGCCGCGGGCGAGATGCGCGGCCGCCTGCGCACCCTCGGCGCCGAGGGGGTCCAGGCCCGGACCTTCCACTCCGCCGCCCTGCGCCAGCTCCAGTACTTCTGGCCCCGCGCCGTGGGCGGAGAGGTGCCCCGCCTGCTGGAGCGGAAGATCCAGTTCGTGGCCGAGGCCGGCGCCCGCTGCCGCATCCGCCTCGACCGGGGCGAGCTGCGCGACGTCACCGGCGAGATCGAGTGGGCCAAGGTCACCCAGACCGTCCCCGCCGACTACCCGGCCGCCGCCCTCAAGGCGGGCCGCGAGGCCCCCCGCGACATGGCCGAGATCGCCCAGATCTACGGCACGTACGAACAGCTCAAGCGCGACCGCGGCATGATCGACTTCGAGGACGTGCTGCTCCTCACCGTCGGCATCCTCCAGGACCGCCACGACATCGCCGAGCAGATCCGCGCCCAGTACCAGCACTTCGTCGTGGACGAGTACCAGGACGTCAGCCCGCTCCAGCAGCGGCTCCTCGACCTGTGGCTCGGCGAGCGCGACAGCCTCTGCGTCGTCGGCGACGCCAGCCAGACGATCTACTCCTTCACCGGCGCGACCCCCGACCACCTGCTGAACTTCCGCAACCGGTTCCCGCGCGCCACCGTCGTCAAGCTGATCCGCGACTACCGCTCCAGCCCCCAGGTGGTCCACCTCGCCAACGGCCTGCTGAACCAGGCCAAGGGCCGGGCCGCCGAACACCGGCTGGAGCTGGTCTCGCAGCGCGAGCCCGGCCCCGACCCCGTCTACGCCGAGTACGCCGACGAGCCCGCCGAGGCCGAGGGCGTCGCCCACCGGATCCGGGACCTGATCGCGGCCGGCGTCCCGGCGGGCGAGATCGCCGTCCTCTACCGGATCAACGCCCAGTCCGAGGTCTACGAGCAGGCCCTCGCCGACGCCGGCGTCCCCTACCAGCTGCGCGGGGCCGAGCGGTTCTTCGAGCGCGCCGAGGTGCAGAAGGCCGTCCTCGCCCTGCGCGGGGCCGCCCGCTCCGGCGGCAGCAGCGACCCGCTGCTGGAGGACGTCGTGGAGCTGGGCTCCCAGGTGCGGGCCGTCCTCAGCTCCACCGGCTGGAGCACCGAGCCGCCCGCCGGGTCCGGCGCCGTCCGCGACCAGTGGGAATCCGTGGCCGCGCTGGTCCGCCTCGCCGAGGACTTCGCCCGCGGCCGGCCCGGCGCCACCCTGGCCGACCTCGCGATCGAGCTGGAGGAGCGCAAGGCCGCGCAGCACGCGCCGACCGTCCAGGGCGTCACCCTCGCCTCCCTGCACGCCGCGAAGGGCCTGGAGTGGGACGCCGTGTTCCTCGTCGGCCTGACCGACGGCATGGTGCCGATCACCTACGCCAAGACCGACGAGCAGGTCGAGGAGGAGCGCCGGCTGATGTACGTCGGCGTCACCCGGGCGCGGCTGCACCTGACGCTCTCCTGGGCGCTCTCGCGGACTCCGGGCGGCCGGGCCTCCCGTCGCCCCAGCCGCTTCCTGAACGGCCTGCGACCGGGCTCCGTGGCCCCGGGAAGCCGCTCCGGCGACCCGATCGAGCGCGGCGCCCGCAAGCGGGGCCGCCGCGGCCCCGCCCTGTGCCGGGTCTGCGGCAAGACCCTGACCGAGGCCGGCGAGATCAAACTGATGCGCTGTGAGGACTGCCCGTCCGACATGGACGAGGGCCTCTACGAGCGGCTGCGCGACTGGCGCGCCGTCCAGTCGAAGGCCCAGGGGATGCCCGCCTACTGCGTCTTCACCGACAAGACCCTGATGGCGATCGCGGAGGCCGCGCCCGCCGAACCCGGCGAGCTCTCGATGATCTCTGGAGTCGGCGGCCGCAAGCTCGACCGGTACGGAGCCGATGTCCTGGCCATCTGCGCAGGCCAGGAGCCCGGCGGCGCGGATCCTGACGACGCGTAGAAACTCGTCGGAAAAATAGTTTGCACATGCCCCGCGGATCCCCATAGGTTCTTAGCAACGGAAACGGTGGGCTTCTCCGAAGCCTCCGATCCGTGCTGTACTTATCCGAATACGTATGGGACAGGCCCCCGGGCCGAGTCCCCGAGACGCCGAGAGGAGGCGAGACCAGTGACCAGCTTCATGACCTTCACCAAAATGACCGATCGCTCGGTCGACGCTTCCTGCCTGCTCGGTTCCGTCTCCGCCCTGGGCACCGGTCTGTCCGCGATTTCCGCGAGCAGCCCCGCCCTCCTGGCGACCCTTCCGGTCCGCGAGCGCAATGAGCGACCGACCAAGGCACTGGTGGCAGTAGCCGAAGCCCAGGCGCAGGACGCCTATGGCTTCGCGGCCGCGGCCGGTGCCGGAGCTCGGACCGAGCAGACGACGAAGCAGCAGCACCACCACCTGATGTGGGCCTTCCGCGGGCTCGAACCCTGGAGTGATCCAGCCTGATCTCATGATCAGGCCGGCGCCTTCAGGGCCGCGGAACCCCACCCGGGATCCGCGGCCCTTCTGTTTGTCCCCGAACGGGGACGCCGGAGCGAAGGGGCCTCGGGACTGGCAAAGACCAGGTAACAGCCGCCCCCCGGCCGACCGGCCGGAACGACTAGCCGAACAAGACGAGGAAGAAAACACCGTGCAACTCGAAGCGCACGCCCCGTCCGTACCGCAGAACCGAACGATCTCCCCGCCCGCAGTCCCGGAGGCCTCCACCTTGACCCCCCTCACCGCGCTCACCGCGCTCGACGACGCCATCGAGAACCTCGGCGTACCCGTCCCCTGCCGCACCTTCGACCCCGAGGTCTTCTTCGCCGAGTCCCCGGCCGACGTCGAGTACGCCAAGTCCCTCTGCGGCACCTGCCCGCTGGTCGAGGCCTGCCTCGCCGGCGCCCAGGAGCGCCGCGAGCCCTGGGGCGTCTGGGGTGGCGAGCTGTTCGTCCAGGGCGTCGTCGTGGCCCGCAAGCGGCCCCGTGGTCGTCCGCGCAAGAACCCGGTTGCAGCGGCATGACCGCCATCGGGACCATCGACCGCCCCCTGACGCACGACCCCTTGAAGCAGGCCCTCATGTCCACCCACGCCATCACCACGAGCGAGCAGCCGCACGGCTCCGCCACCGCAGACTTCATCACCGCCGGCGCGATCACCTCGCGTCAGAACAGGACCCGCGAAATGCAACTCATCCCAGAAGCCCTGGCCCGTGCCCATATGGACGACCGCATGCGTGAGGCGGACGCCGAGCGTCACGCCCTGCGCCTGGTCGCCGCCCGGCGCATGCAGCGCAAGGCCGAGCGCGTCTCCATGCGCGCCCGCCGCGCGCTGGCCATGGCCGTCATGCACTGACGCACTGACGACCACCGCACCACCAACGGGGGACCGGTCCGCACGGACCGGTCCCCCCGGTGCGTTGTGCGGCCCCCTCACCCCCCGCGGGGATATCGTCTGGAGGTGGACCAGCCGACCCCCCAGCCCACCCCGCCGGGACCCGAGGCCCAGCCCGCGGTCTGCGCGCGCTGCGGCACCCGCGCCCCGGACGGCGCCCCGCCCACCTGGACCTGCTCCGTCGAGAACGGGAGCAGACAGTACTTCTGCGTCGACTGCGCGCGCGCCAACCTCCGGGCGATCGAGGGCAGGCTCGACTCCTCCTGGTGGTGACCCGAACCGGTCACCGCCCTACCGCCGCCGGCGCGGACCCGATCAGGCCTCGGTCCCGAACCCCGGCAGCCAGGTGTCGAGTTCCTCGCGCAGCCGCACCGTCGCCCCCAGCTGGCACAGCACCCCGATGGTGCTCAGGGTGACCCGGTGGATCAGCAGGTACGAGGGCGGCAGGTTGATCTGCCGCCCCAACTGGTGCGCGGGGGAGCGGGGATCGGCGATCCGCGCGGCCTGCCCGCGCAGCCACGGCCGGGTGAAGGTGAACTCCTCGGCCTCGGCCGGTTCGATGATCGGCTTGAGGTAGTCGAGCAACGCGTCGGGGTCCAGCTCGATGGACTCCTTCACGAAGCCCTCGTTCCGCAGGTGGCCGTACACCCCCTGGGCGTCCCCGTCCAGGGTCATCCGCAGCGACCGTCCGATGGGCTTGGGCCACCCGCCGGGCAGCCGGTCGACCGTCCCGAAGTCCAGTACGCCCAACCGCGTCCGTCCCTCGGGTCCCGTCATCAGCCGGAAGTTCCCCGGATGCGGATCGGCGTGCAGCAATCCCGTGCGGCCCGGTCCCGAGAAGAGGAACCGGGCCAGCAACTGCCCGGCGCGGTCACGCTCCTCCCGCGTCCCGTCGGAGATCACCTCCGACAGCGGGGTGCCCTCCAGCCACTCCGTCACCAACACCTGGTCGCCCTGGTGCACGACGTCCGGCACGACCACGTCGGGGTCGCCGTCGAAGGCGTCCGCGTGGGTGCGCTGCGCCTCGGCCTCCAACTCGTAGTCCAGCTCCTCCGAGACCCGGTCGCGCAGCTCCTTGATCAGGGGCTTCACGTCCATGCCCGGGATCAGCGGACCCAACAGCCCCGCGAAGCGGCCCAACTGCTTGAGGTCGGACAGCAACGCCTCGCCCGCGCCCGGGTACTGGACCTTGACCGCCACCTGACGCCCGTCGTGCCAGACCGCCCGGTGCACCTGTCCGATCGAGGCCGCCGCCGAGGGCTTGTCCTCGAACTCCTCGAACAGATCGCGCCAGTCCTCGCCGAGACGCTCCGCGAGCACCTCGTGCACCCGCGCGGCCGGCAGCGGAGGGGCCGCCTCCTGAAGCTTGGTCAGTGCCGCCCGGTAGGGTCCGGCGACCTCCTCGGGCAGCGCCGACTCGAACACCGAAAGGGCCTGCCCGAACTTCATGGCGCCCCCCTTCAGCTCACCGAGCGTGCGGAAGAGTTGCTCGGCGGTGCGCTGCTGGAGCTCCCGGGCGACGATCTCGGCCGACTTGCCGCCGATGCGCTTGCCCAGCCCCCAGGTGGCCCGGCCCGCGATGCCGAGCGGTAGCGCGGCCAGCTTGACGGTGCGGGTGACCGCCTTCCGGGGAAGATCAGACATGAGCCCCTCCTGTTCCCAGACTGCTGTGCCGCGAACGGCGGTTCGGGACGACCCTCGACCCCAAAGCATCCTGTCATGGGCTCCCCGCCCCCCGGACGCGGGCACCGGCCCCCGTTCCGCACCCGTACCGCCCGCGCCCTCATGACGCCGCCGCCGCGCCCGAGACCCCGACGCCGACCCCCTCGCCCGTCCCCGCGGGCGCCGCCCCGCACGGACAGTCCGGATGCGCGCGCACCGCCGCGCGCCGCCAGTGCAGGGCGGGCAGGGCCGCCTCCCACCGGGTGGCCGTCGAGGCGGGGAAGCCACCGTCCAGGAAGGCCAGGGCGTGCGCGGCGGCCAGCCCCGCCACCGCCGTCGACAGCCCGAGATCACAGGCGGCCGTGCCCCGCCGACGGTGCGCCGAGCGCCACTGGACCAGCATCCTCGGCCAGGCCGGATCCCTCTCGACCCGCTCGCGCTCCATGCAGCCGGCGCAGGCCGTCACCCCGGGCAGCACCAGCGGCCCCACCAGCCCCGTCCCCTCCAGCACCCCCGCGTACAGGTGCGGGGTGCCGGTGGCCACCCAGCCGGCGGCGGTCTCCGGATCGGGGGCCCACGCCTGGAGCCCGTCCCGGGGCGCGACCACCACCAGCGCCACCCCCCGCTCGCCACCGCCCCGGGCCCCGGCCCCGCGTGCCGCGCCCGGCCCCGCCCCCGGCCCCGCCCCCGGACCCGACGCGGACCCGGCCGCCTCCCCGGCCCGGGGGGTGCGCCCCGGCGCCGCCTCCCGGACCACGGCCGCCGCCGCCTCGGCCCGCAGCCGGCCCACGCCGGCCGGTCCCAGCCCGCCCGGCGCCACGTCCCCCGGCACCGCCCGACCACCGTCGAGGACCTCGACCCGGCCGACGCCCGCCCCCGCCAGGACGGCGGCCACCAACGCCCCCACCCGTCCGCTCCCGCGCACCCGCACCCGCAGCGCCCGGCGCGCCGCGAGGGCCCGTACGTCCCCACCGGGCTCCGGACACACCAGGGACAGCGACGCCAGATCCGGCTCCAGCCGCTCCGGCGTCCGCGGTCGGTCGCGCACCGCAGGCTCCCCGGGCCCGCCCGCGCCGACGTCGTCGAGCAGACCGGCCCTCGCCAGCCTCGTGACCAACTCCTCGGCCCGCCCCTCCGGCAGGCCGAACCGCCGGGCCTCCGCCCGCAGCAACTCCATGCCCCGCGTCCCGTCGATCCGGTCGAGGAACGCGCCCGTGGCCGTGTCCACCGGGCCGAGCACCACGGCGTGCGCGGGGGTCACCCCGAACTGGACCGTCTGCAGGTCCCGCCAGGCCCGGGCCAACGCCGGCTTCACCTTCGGATGCATCGCCGCCTCCTCCTGCTCCTGTTCCTCACACCACGTCACGACGTCACGATGCCCGCCCCGTGCGAAGCGTGCGGCAATTTGTCCACAGGCAAGGGGTATTAGGCATATGAGATGGAGAAAAGGGGCGCATCGGCCGTCGCCGACGAATCGATCATGTTCGAGCGGCAGACGCGCGGGACTTCCGCCACGACGAGCGGGTACCGTCGAGGCGTGTCCGCCGACCCACCGCAGCGCGCCGTCGAAGTCCGCCGGAGCGCGCGCCGCCGCAGGACCGTATCCGCCTACCGCGAGGGCGAGCGGACGGTCGTCCTGATCCCTGCCCGGATGTCCGAGGCCGAGGAACGGCGCTGGGTGGGCGTCATGCTGGACAAACTGGCCGCGCAGGAGAGCCGGCGCGTCCTCGGCGACACGGAACTGACCGAGCGCGCCGAGCGTCTGTCCGAGCAGTACTTCGACGGCCGGGCCCGCCCCCGATCCGTGCGCTGGGTCACCAACCAGAACACGCGCTGGGGCTCCTGCACCCCGGCCGAAGGCAGCATCCGGCTGTCCCACCGCCTCCAGGGCATGCCGGAGTACGTCGTCGACTACGTGCTGCTCCACGAGCTGGCCCACCTCCTGGTACCCGGTCACGGCCCCCGTTTCTGGGAGCTGCTGGAGCCCTATCCGAAGACCGAGCGGGCCCGCGGCTACCTGGAGGGAGTGGTCGCGGCGGAGCGTCTGCCGAAGGTTCCCACCGCCCGCGACGAATGACCTTCTGTCACGGAAAGTGATGTGTACCGGCTCGGTACCGACTTGGCCGGATGTCCGCGCGAGCCGTTAGCCTGAGCGCCACACCTTCAGCAGCACGCGGGGAACGGCACGCGCCAGCGGCATCCATCCAGCGGCATCCATTCACCTTCGGGACGGGGGACGGTCGGACGTATGGCCAGGGAATTCCAACGCGGCCACAAGGCCAGGATCAGTGATCTGACGGCGGGTACCGATCTGTACGTGGGCGTCCAGATCGCCGGGCCCGGGCTCGGCTTCGACATCAGCTGCTTCGGCCTCGACGCCGACGAGCGCCTGTCGGACGACCGCTACTTCGTCTTCTACAACCAGCCGAAGTCGCCCGAGGAGTCCATCCAGCAGCTCGGCGCCCAGGCCGGTGACACGGAATCCTTCCGGGTGACCCTGGACCGCGTTCCCGCGAACATCCACAAGCTGTCCTTCACCGCCACCCTCGACGGCGACGGCCAGATGTCCCAGATCGGCCCCGGCTACATCCGGATCGTCGCCGGCGGCGAGGAAGTCGTCCGCTACTCCTTCACGGGCTCCGAGTTCAGCACCGAACGCGCCCTGATGATCGGCGACTTCTACCTCAAGGACGTCTGGCGCTTCGCCGCCGTCGGCCAGGGCTTCGACGGCGGCCTCGCCGCCCTGCTCCAGCACTTCGGCGGCGAGGTCGCCGAGGAGGAGCCGCAGCCCGAGGCGCAGGTCCCGGCCCAGGCACAGCCGCCCGCCGCCGCCCCGGGATTCGCCCCGCCCGCCGGCCCGGCGCCGGCGTTCGGTGCCCCCGGCGGGCAGCAGGCCCCGGCCCCCGCGCCCTACGCCCCGCCGCAGCAGCCGGCCCCCCAGCACCAGCAGCCGCAGCACCAGCAGCCCCCGTACCAGCAGCCCCAGCCGCAGCAGCCCGCCCCGGCGCCCGTGCACTCGGCCCCGACCATGGTCGGCCCGATCACCCCGCCCGCCCCGGCGGCCCCCTACGGCCAGCCCTCGTACGGCGCCCAGGTCCCGCCGCCGGCCCCGGCCCCCGCGCCCTACGGCGCCCCGCCGCAGCAGCCCTCGTACGGCGGCCAGGCCCCGTACGGCGGACAGCCCCCGGCGGGCCAGGTTCCGTACGGTCAGCAGCCCCCGGCCCCCTACGGCCAGGCCCCGCAGGCCGCGCCCGCCGCCGCCCCCGGCCTCGCCGCCGCCCTCCAGCGGTACAAGGAGGCCCCCACCGGTGCCCGCTGGACCCCGCAGAACCAGCAGCTCATGCGCGTGGACCTGTCGCTCGGCGGCCAGGCCGTCCTCGCCCGCCAGGGCAGCATGGTCCTCTACCAGGGCAAGGTCGACTTCAGCTACAAGGGCGCGGGCTTCGCCGGCCGCATCGTCGGCAACGCCACCGGCCAGGAGATGCAGCTCATGCGCTGCACCGGCCGCGGCCAGGTCTTCCTCGCCGAGAACGGCGCCCACCTGCACGCCATCGAGCTCCAGGGCGACGGCATCTGCGTCTCCGCCGAGAACGTCCTCGCCTTCGACGAGTCCCTCCAGCACGAGGTCCGTCGCATCGAGGGCCACGGCATTCCCGGCGGCGCCCTGTTCACCATGCTCTTCCAGGGCACCGGCACCGTCATCGTCAAGACGCACGGCGTCCCCGTCGTCCTGCCGGTCACCCCGACCACCTTCGCCGACAGCAACGCCATCGTCGCGTGGTCCGCCGCCTCGCAGGTGATCATTTCCAGCCAGGTCCGGCTGCGCCGCAACGCCTACCCGGGCCACAGCGGGGAGACCGTGAACCTCCAGTTCCGCGGCGCCCCCGGCAACTTCATCGTCGTCCAGCCGTACGAGGTCTGAGGGAGCCCGTCATGAACGCAATGAACCAGCAGCTCGCGGGCTACGCCCCCACCCCCGTCACGGCCCGCATGGAGAACCACGGCCGGTCCATGCTCAAGGTCGCCCTGCAAAGCGGCCAGGACCTCTTCGCGCGCACCGGCTCGATGGTCGCCTACGAGGGCTTCATCCAGTACGAGCCCAACCCGCCCGCCGTCCGCCAGATGGCCTCCCAGTGGCTGACCGGCGAGGGCGCCCCGCTCATGAAGTGCACCGGCGACGGCCTGCTCTACCTCGCCGACTACGGCGCGGACGTCGTCGTCATCAACCTCGCCAACGACGCCCTCTCCGTCAACGGCACCAACCTGCTCGCCTTCGACGCCGGCCTCCAGTGGGGCGTCGAGCGGGTCAAGGGCATGGCGAAGTTCGCCGGCCAGGGCCTGTTCAACGTGCAGATCGCCGGCACCGGATGGGTCGCCATCACCTCCCGCGGCACGCCCATCGTGGTCGACTGCGGACGCGGCGACGACGAGACGTACGTCGACCCGGACGCGCTCGTCGCCTGGTCCCCGAACCTCAAGGTGAAGGGCAAGCGCAGCTTCAAGGCCTCGTCGATGATCGGCCGGGGCAGCGGGGAGGCCTACCAGATGGCCTTCTCCGGCCAGGGCATCGTCGTCGTACAGCCCAGCGAGGACAGCACCGACCGGCTCCGGACCCGGGGCTGAGGGGGGACGGACACACCATGCAGAGCTCACTCTTCGCACATGCCGAACAGCAGACCCAGGACCGCTACGCCGTCCAGAACCCGCAACTGCTGCGGATCAGCCTCACCGGCTCCGACGACATCCTCGCCCGCAAGGGCTCGATGGTCGCCTACCAGGGGATCGTCGACTTCGACGGCGAGTACCAGAGCACCGGCCAGCGCAACGCCCGGGCGCGCACCGGCGAGGGCCTCGACCTGATGCGCTGCTCCGGGCAGGGCACGGTCTACCTCGCCAACCTCGCCCAGTACGTCCACGTCGTCGACGTCGACCACGACGGCCTCACCGTGGACAGCGGCTACGTCCTGGCCCTGGACTCCACCCTGCACACCGAGGCCATCGCGGTCGACAGCCAGTACGGGATCTCCGGATCCGGCAAGTACCAGCTCAACATCAGCGGACGCGGCAAGGTCGCCCTCATGACCTCCGGACAGCCCCTGATGATGCAGGTCACCCCGGACAAGTACGTCAACGCCGACGCCGACGCGATCGTGGCCTGGTCCACCTCCCTGCGCGTCCAGATGCAGGCCCAGACCCACTCCACCGGCGTCTGGCGGCGGCGTGGCAACACCGGCGAGGGCTGGGAGCTGAGCTTCCTCGGCACCGGCTTCGCCCTCGTGCAGCCCAGCGAGGTGCTGCCCCCGCAGAACGCCCAGCTCGGCCAGGGCGTCGCCGCCCAGTACGGCATGGGCCAGCACGGCGCCCACGCCCAGAACCAGAACAACGCCTGGAACTGACCGGGCCGCCGAGGACCGGCACGCGTGAGGGGGCGGACCCGTACGGGCCCGCCCCCTCACGTACGTCGCGTCACGCCGCTCGCGTCATACGTCGCGTCACGTCCGGCGCGCCCGGATC
The DNA here is from genome assembly GCF_040650855.1 of Streptomyces sp. NPDC048606. Taxonomy (NCBI): domain Bacteria; kingdom Bacillati; phylum Actinomycetota; class Actinomycetes; order Kitasatosporales; family Streptomycetaceae; genus Streptomyces; species Streptomyces sp. NPDC048606. Next base: position 163,617 of record NZ_JBEZIB010000002.1, read on the forward strand.
AGACGCCGAGCCGCGCCCGGGTGTCCTCCAGCAGCCGCACCACCGAGGTGTCGGCCACCGCCGCCACCTCCTCGTACGGGAACCAGCGCAGGTCCAGCGACTCCTCGCTGATCTCCGCCACCGCGTCGGCCGGCGCCAGCGCCGCGTACTGCACGTCCAGGTGCCAGTTGCACGGAGCCGGGATCGGATGCCGGTCCAGACGCACCGGACCTCCCGGCACCAGGGTCAGCCCGGAGGCGATCCCGGACTCCTCGACGGCCTCGCGCAGCGCGACCTCCGCGAGCGTCCCGTCGCCGGCCTCGCAGTGCCCGCCCATCTGGAGCCACAGGCCGAGCTTCTTGTGCAGGGTCAGCAGCACCCGGCCCCGCGAGGGGTCGATCACCAGCGCGCTGCCGGTGACGTGCCCCGCCTCGCAGGGCTTGTAGACCCCGTCGGGGTGCGCGGCCAGGTGCTCCAGGTAGACGTCCCGCAGCTCGCGCTGCGCCTCGTCGTGCCCCTCGTACGCCTTCAGTACCAGGACGGCGTCCTCGTGCAGGCTCACTTCTTCTCGTCACCCTCACCCTGGTCGCGCTTCTCGGCGGCCTCGCCGAGCATCTTGTCGATCTCCGAGAAGTCCAGCTGCTCCCGGTGCACGAACCCGTCCGGGTCGTCCAGGTCGGAGGCCGTCGGCAGCATGTCCGGGTGCTCCCACAGCCCGTCGCGGCCGTCGACCCCGCGCGCGTCCGTGAGCGAGGCCCACAGCCGCGAGGCGTCGCGCAGCCGGCGGGGACGCAGCTCCAGACCGATCAACGTCGCGAAGGTCTGCTCCGCGGGACCGCCCGAGGCACGGCGCCGGCGCATGGTCTCGCGCATGGCGTCGGCCGAGGTCAGACGGGGCTTGGCCGCCTCGTGGACCACCGCGTCCACCCAGCCCTCGACCAGCGCGAGCGCCGTCTCCAGGCGGGCCAGCGCGGCCTTCTGCTCGGGGGTGTCCTGCGGCTGGAACATCCCGCCCTGGAGGGCCTCCTGGAGCTGCTCCGGGTTCGACGGGTCGAGCTGACCGACCACGTCCTCCAGCTTCGAGGTGTCGACCTTGATGCCCCGCGCGTAGCCCTCGACCGCGCCGAACAGGTGCGAACGCAGCCACGGCACGTGCGCGAACAGGCGGGCGTGGGCGGCCTCGCGCAGCGCCAGGTACAGCCGGACCTCGTCCGAGGGGACGCCCAGGTCCTTGCCGAAGCCCTCGATGTTCAGCGGCAGCAGCGCGGCCCGGCCCGCCGGGCCCAGCGGCAGACCGATGTCGGTCGAGCCGACGACCTCGCCGGCGAGGGTGCCCACGGCCTGGCCGATCTGCTGGCCGAACATGGCGCCGCCCATCGAGCGCATCATGCCGAGCAGCGGGCCCGCCATGGCCTGCATCTCCTCCGGCAGGACGCCGCCCATGGCCGCGCCGACGCGCTCGGCCACCGGGTCCACGAGCTCCTTCCACACCGGCAGGGTCGCCTCGACCCACTCGGCGCGGCTCCACGCCACGGCCGCGTTCGCCCCGGAGGGCAGCGAGGTCACCCCGTCCAGCCACAGGTCGGCGAGGCGCACGGCCTCCTCGACCGCGGACTTCTCGGCGACGCCGACGCTCGTGTCCTTGACGCCGTCGGCCGTGCCCTGGGCGACGGTCTGACGGGCGATGTCCTTGGCCATGTCCCAGTTCACGGGACCGCCCTCGTAGCTCAGCATCTGGCCGAGCTGCTGGAAGGCGGCGCCGAGATCATTCGGGTTCATCGAGCCGAACATCGCGGCGAACGGGTTGTCCCCGCCGCCCGGCAGGCCGCCGGGGCCGAACCCGAACGGATTCGCGGGCCCGCCCTGGCCGCCCTTCTTGCCCTCGTCGCCGTTCTCCGGCTCCTCCGGCGGAAGGCCGAATCCGAATGGGGTGTCGCTCACGGGTTTCCTCGGCTCGTAGGGCCGTCGGCGGGTGCCGACGGGCAATGGTCCGACAACACCACCCAGCGTAGACACCACTCCCGCTTCCGGGCTCGGTGCTCCGCCGACTCCTGGGCTGCGGCAGGATGGACATCACCTGGTGGGTACGCGTCACGGCGCGTCCCCACTGAAGACAACCGCTGGAGACGCCCGGTGAGTTCCCCAGATCCGCAGGCTCGCGCGCCGCACGACGCCGAAAACCGCCCTGACCACGGCGAGAGCGCCCCCGGCGTTCGCCCGCCGCGAAACGAGGCCGGTCCCCGACGACGCAGCCCCGTGATCGCGGTCACCGGCGCCGCCTCCGGGGTCGGCGCGGCCCTGGTGAGCCGGCTGGCCGAGTCCGACGAGGTCAAGCAGGTCGTCGCCATCGACGAACGGCGCGGGGACTGCGCCGCCGCGCAGTGGCACGTCCTCGACGTCCGCGACCCCGCCATCGCCGAGAAGCTGCGCGGCGCCGACGTCGTCGTCCACCTCGCGCTCGACCTCGACCTGGAGACGGACCCGGCCGCCCGTACCGCGTACAACGTGCGCGGGACCCAGACCGTCCTGACGGCCGCCGCCGCGGCCGGCGTGCACCGCGTCGTGCTGTGCACCTCGGCGATGGTCTACGGGGCCCTGCCCGACAACGACATCCCGCTCTCGGAGGACTCCGAGCTGCGCGCCACCGCCGAGGCCACCGGCGTCGGCGACCTGCTGGAGATCGAACGGCTCGGCCGCCGCGCCCCGCGCGCGCACCCCGGTCTGAACGTGACCGTGGTCCGCCCGGCCGTCCTCGTCGGCGGCACCGACACCGCCCTCACCCGCTACTTCGAGTCCCCGCGCCTGCTCGTGGTCGCCGGATCCCGGCCCACCTGGCAGTTCTGTCACGTCGAGGACCTGGTCAGCGCCCTGGAGTACGCCGCCCTGGAGAAGGCCGAGGGCGAGCTGGCTGTCGGCTGCGAGGGGTGGCTGGAACAGGAGGAGGTCGAGGAGCTGAGCGGCATCCGCCGCATGGAGCTCCCCTCGGCGGTGGCCCTGGGCGCCGCGGCGCGCCTGCACCGGATCGGCCTGACGCCCTCTCCCGCCGGCGACCTCGCGTACACGATGCACCCGTGGGTGGTCAGCGTCAGCGGGCTCCACGCGGCCGGCTGGCGGCCCCGCTGGACCAACGAGGAGGTCCTCGCGGAGCTGCTCCAGGAGGTCGCGGGCCGGCACACCGTCGCGGGCCGCCGCCTGGGCCGCAAGGACGCCGCGACGGCCGCCGGCGCGGCCGGTGCCACGGTCGCCCTGCTCGGCGCCGCCGCGGCCGTGCGCCGCGCCCGCCGCCGCCGGGGGCTGTGACCCGGGCCGGGACCGGGCCCGGTCTCCTGTAGGAGGCTCCCAACGGGAGCGGCCCGCCCCGGGCGAAAGAGCTATTCCGCCACGTCAGCCACTGGGGCACGATGGGAGCATGGCACCGCACTTCGACCACCCCGGCGAGCAGGCCGCCCCGGACCCGATCCGGCTGCTCGAGATCCGCGAGACCCCGCTCTCCATCGACGAGGTCTTCCGGGCCGTAGGCGATGACGCGACGGGCGGCACCACCCTCTTCGTCGGGACGGTGCGCAACCACGACAGCGGCGCCGACGTCGACTCGCTCGGCTACTCCTGCCATCCGTCGGCGGAGGCCGAGATGCGGCGCGTCGCCGAGCGCGTCGTGGCCAAGTACCCGGTCCGCGCCCTGGCCGCCGTCCACCGCGTCGGCGACCTCGCCGTCGGTGACCTCGCCGTCGTCGTCGCCGTCTCCTGCCCGCACCGCGGGGAGGCCTTCGAGGCCTGCCGGATGCTGATCGACGACCTCAAGCACGAGGTGCCGATCTGGAAGCACCAGACCTTCTCGGACGGCACGGAGGAGTGGGTCGGCGCCTGCTGACGGCGGGCGCCGCGCGAGGCCGGCGCGGGATCGGCGTGCTTCCACGCCCCCCGCGCGAGGGTCGCCCCCGGTCGGGGGTACCCTCACACCCGTTCGGCCGCGCAACACGCCCTCGATTTGCGTAACCCCCTGTCGGGAACGAGCGTTGAAGGCACCGACGACACGCACTTCTACGGGCAGGGAGGCACGTCCATGGCGTCACTGGCGTGGTTGCTGATTCCGCTGTTCGCCGCGATCGGGGCGGCGATATGGGGCAGCTGGGCGGCGCGCGACCGCACCCAGGGCGACATATCCGAACTCGCCGGCTACGCGAGGTTCCGCGAGGTCATGGACAAGGCCGACCGGGCGAGGACGCAGGAGAAGGCACATTCCGGTTCCGACGCCGTCTGAGCGTCCCGTGAGCGCCCCCCGCTGAGAATCCCCTGAGAGTTCCCCGCACGGGCCCCGTACGGACCGGCCCCGGGGGCCGTCCGCCGAGCCCGTCCCGTACTGTCGATCCATGCCACGCCGCACTGCGACGATGCTCGCTTCCACCCTGGTGTTGTTCGCCCTGCTCTGTGCCGGGGTGTTCATCAGGGTCCCGTACTCGGAGATGAGCCCGGGCCCGACCGTGAACACGCTCGGTGACTCGCGGGGCGAGCCGGTACTGAACATCTCGGGGCACAAGACGTACCCGACCACCGGGCACCTGAACATGACCACGGTCCGCGTGACCGGCGCCGACTACGACATGAACCTGGTGGAGGCCGTCTACGGCTGGCTGGCGGGCGACAACATCGTCGTACCGCACGAGAACCTCTACCCGAACGGCAAGACCGACAAGGAGTCGACGCAGGAGAACGCGGAGGAGTTCAGCCAGTCGCAGGAGAGCGCCAAGGTGGCCGCCCTCAAGCAGCTGAACATCCCGGTCAGCGCGCGCGTCGTCGTCTCCACCGTCGTCAAGGCGAGCCCCTCCGAGGGCAAGCTGCACGCCGGGGACGTGATCAAGGAGGTCGACGGGAGCCCGGTCACCGACCCCGCCGACGTGGCGAAGCTGGTGACGAAGCACAAGCCGGGCGAGCCCGTCGTCTTCACCGTCGTCCCCGCGGCCGACGCCGCGGAGGCGGAGAAGGCGGGCCGCGAGCCCACCACCACGAGCAAGATCACCATCACGGCGGGCAAGGCCCCCGACGACGGCCACGCCATCGTCGGCATTCGGGCCGGCACCGACCACACCTTCCCGTTCCCGATCGACATCAAGCTCGCCGACGTCGGCGGCCCCAGCGCGGGGCTCATGTTCGCGCTCGGCATCATCGACAAGCTGACCCCGGAGAACCTCACGGGCGGCAAGTTCATCGCGGGCACCGGAACCATCGACGACGCCGGCAGGGTCGGCCCGATCGGCGGGATCCAGATGAAGACCATCGGCGCCCGCCAGGCCGGCGCCGAGTACTTCCTCACCCCGGCCGACAACTGCGCCTCCGCCTCCTCGCACGTGCCGGACGGCCTCACCCTGGTGAAGGTCTCCACCATCGAGGACGCGTACGACTCGCTCCGCAGGATCGGCAAGGGCGACACCGCGGACCTGCCGCGGTGCACCGCGAAGTGACCGTGCCGCCGCCGGCCGCCCCGGGGTCCCTCGCCCCCGGGCCCGCCGCGGCGCGGACCGGCCGGTCGCGCACCGGCCGGTCGCGCACCCGCTAGTCGAGGAAGGTCGCCGCCAGCGCGTCGGCCAGGCCCGGCACCAGACCGGCCCCGGTCAGCACCTCGCTCGTGGAGTCCTTGTCCCGCAGTCGTACGGCGGACTCGCGCGAGCCGTCGCGCAGCACGCCCACGGTCAGCCGCACCTCCTGCCGGTCGGGGTGCGTGGCGACCCACTTGGTCAGCTGCTTGTCGCTGAGCCCGGCCGGGACGGAGGCCTCGGCGGACGGCGGCAGCATCAGCCGCTCCACGGTCAGGGCGCAGCCGACGATCGCGTCGGGCCAGGCGATGGTTCCCAGGAACTTGTCCAGGGGGGTCCCGGCCGGCACCTCGTCCTGCTCGATCGGGGTGAGCTGCGCCTTTCCGGCGTCGTCCTGGTCCTGGCCGAGCCGGCGCGCGAGGTCGGGCTCGGAGCGGCGCAGGCGCGCGGTGTCGACCAGGGCGAACAGCCGGGCGGGCTTGTCCCAGCCGAGGGTGGAGGCGTACTCGTCGATTTCGAGGACGGCACGGGTCAGCGGGCCGGCCGCCATCGGGGTGCCGGGGGAGGGGGAAACGTTGGACATGGACAACATCCTGCCTCCTTCACCCCCGATACCGGGAACTGACTAAAGCCTCAGTAAGTTGCATGAGTGGGCTCTACGATCGGGGCCCTGCTTTGGCTGCTTCCAAGTAACCCAGCTTTCAAGTACACCAGAGACCACACCAGACACAGCGACTTTCGAGGTGCGCACCTTGGCTTTCCAGATGCCGGACCGAGGCGGAGGCCCCTCCGGGCCACGGATGAGAGTCGGCCGCCCCTCCCGGCGTGCCCGGACTCTGCTGACGACCCTGGGCGTCCTGGCCGTACTGGCCATGGCGTTCATCATGTTCGCGGGCTTCTGGACCGACTGGCTCTGGTTCCGCTCCGTGAAGTACTCCACCGTCTTCACCACCACCCTGTGGACCAAGGTCGGCCTGTTCGCCGTCTTCGGTCTGCTGATGGCCGGTGCCGTCGGGCTCAACATCTGGCTCGCCCACCGGCTGCGACCGCCGCTGAGCGCGATGTCGATGGAGCAGCAGAGCCTCGACCGGTACCGGATGAGCATCGCCCCGTACAAGAAGTGGCTGCTCCTGGGCATCGCCGCCGTCGTCGGCCTGATCGCCGGCGCCTCGGCGGCCGGCCAGTGGAAGACCTGGCTGATGTTCGTGAACGGGGTGCCGTTCGGCCAGAAGGACCCCCAGTTCCGGCTGGACGTGTCGTTCTACACCTTCGACCTGCCCTGGTACCGCTTCCTGCTCGGCTTCGGCTTCGCCGCCGTCGTGCTGTCGGTGATCGCGGCCGTCGTCGTGCACTACCTGTACGGCGGACTGCGCGTGACCAGCCCGGGCGCCCGGGCCACCGCCGCGGCGACCGGGCACCTGTCGGTGCTCCTCGGCCTCTTCGTGTCGCTGAAGGCCATCGCCTACTGGCTCGACCGGTACGGCCTCGCCGTGAAGTCCAGCGACTTCAAGGCCGCCGACAACTGGACCGGCCTGCGCTACGTCGACGCCAACGCCTACCTGCCGGCCAAGACGATCCTCGTCGCCATCGCCGCCATCTGCGCGGTGCTGTTCTTCGCCACCCTGTGGCGCCGCACCTGGCAGCTGCCGGTCATCGGCTTCGGCCTCATGGTCCTCTCGGCGATCCTGATCGGCGGGCTCTACCCGGCGATCGTGCAGAAGTTCCAGGTCCAGCCGAACGAGCAGGCCAAGGAATCGCCGTACGTCGAGAAGAACATCAAGGCCACGCGCGACGCCTACGGCATCGGCGGGGCCGAGGTCAAGGACTACGCGGGCGTCCCCGCCGCCGGCACCGACAAGGCGGCCCTGCGCAAGGCGGCGGACACCACCGCCAGCGTGCGCCTGCTCGACCCGAACATCGTCTCGCCGGCCTTCCAGCAGCTCCAGCAGGTCAAGGGCTACTACGGCTTCCCGTCCACGCTGGCGGTCGACCGGTACAACGGCCAGGACACCGTCATCGGGCTCCGCGAGCTGAACATCGGCGGCATCCCGAAGAACAACTGGATCAACGACCACTTCAAGTACACGCACGGTTACGGCGTGGTCGCGGCCAAGGGCACCACCGTCAAGGACGGCGCCCCCGACTTCACCCAGTCCGACCTGCCCTCCAAGGGCATGTTCGGCACGGACTTCGAGCAGCGCATCTACTACGGCGAGATGACGAAGCAGTACTCGATCGTCGGCGGTCCGCAGAAGGAGCTCGACTACTCGGACGACAAGGGCGAGAAGGAGACGAGCTACAAGGGCGACTCCGGCGTCAACCTGGACAACCCGATCAACCGGGCGGCGTACGCGCTCGCCTTCAGCGAGCCGCAGATCCTCTACTCGGGCGCCATCGGCGAGGGCTCGCGGATCCTCTACCACCGCACGCCCAAGGAGCGCGTCGAGGCCGTCGCGCCGTGGCTGACCATCGACGGTGCCCCGTACCCGGCGGTCGTCGACGGCCGGATCAAGTGGATCGTCGACGCCTACACGACGACCAACGGTTACCCGTACGCCTCGCGCACCACCCTGGGCGACAGCACCGCCGACTCGCTGACCAACAGCCAGCGCGCGGTGGTGGCCCAGGAGAACCGGGTCAACTACATCCGCAACTCGGTGAAGGCCACCGTCGACGCGTACGACGGCACGGTGAACCTCTACCAGTGGGACACCGCGGACCCGGTGCTCAAGACCTGGATGAAGGCCTTCCCCGGCACGGTCAAGCCCAAGAGCGCGATCGACAAGGCGCTCATGGACCACCTGCGCTACCCGCAGGACCTCTTCAAGGTCCAGCGCGAGCTGCTGACCCGCTACCACGTGACGGACCCGCAGACCTTCCTCAGCGGCAGTGAGGCCTGGGCCGTCCCGGACGACCCGACGACGAAGGCCGGTACGGCCGTCCCGCCGTACTACCTGTCGATGAAGATGCCGGGCCAGACGGAGAAGGACCAGGTCTTCTCGCTCACGACGACGTTCACTCCGAACGAGCGCGACAACCTGAGCGCCTACATGGCGGTCAACGCCGACCCGGGCACCCCGGACTACGGCAAGATCCGGATCCTGAAGCTGCCGACGAGCAAGCCCGTCGACGGCCCCAAGCAGGTCCAGAGCAAGTTCCAGTCCGAACCGAAGATCGCCGAGTCGATCCGCCTGCTGCGCGGTGGCGACTCCGAGGTCGAGTACGGCAACCTGCTCGCGGTCCCGCTCGACGGCGGCATGCTCTACGTCGAGCCGGTCTACGTCCGCAGCTCCGGCCTGAAGTACCCGCTGCTGCGCAAGGTGCTGGTGACCTACGGCGGCCAGACGGCCTTCGAGGACACCCTGGAGAAGGCGCTGAACGTGGTCTTCGGAGCCGAGGCCCCGACGACGCCGACGACGCCGAACCCGCCGACGACCACCCCGCCGGGCGAGGGCACCACCACGCCCCCGACCGCGCAGGACCCGACGGTCAAGGCGGCCCTCTCCGACGCGCAGAAGGCCATCCAGGCCGCCGAGGAGGCCCGTCAGAAGGGTGACTGGACCGCCTTCGGCAAGGCGCAGGACGAGATCAAGGCGGCGCTCCAGCGGGCGATCGACGCGGAGGCGAAGCTGACGGCCCCGACGCCCAAGCCGGGCGGCTAGCCGGAAACCCGGTCAAGGCTCCCTCCGCGTCGTGTTACTGTTGTTTCACCGACGCGGGGTGGAGCAGCTCGGTAGCTCGCTGGGCTCATAACCCAGAGGTCGCAGGTTCAAATCCTGTCCCCGCTACTGAAGACGAAGGCCCGGATCCAATGGGATCCGGGCCTTCGTCATGTCCTGGACCAGGTGCTGTGAGACACGGGGTCACTGGGACGGGTGAGTTGGGGCAGGAGCGTGTTTGACTTGTCTCTCTGTGGGCATGTCGACAAAACGCTGTAGTGACCTCACTGGCTGCGACATACCAGGTGTACGCGGGTAGCAGGTGATGCGACGATGGGATTTATGGGGGACAGGTCAACTCTGCTGGAGACAGGGCGGTTTGTGAGGGCGGAGTCCGAGACGGGCGCGGGGGTCGGTGGGGCCGTCCCCGCTGTCAACGCGCAGACCGCCCTGACCGTTGCGGATCTCGCGGAAGAAGCGCTCGGCGACGCGGCGGGGGCCGACGAGACCGAGCTGGAGGCGCGCCACCGGGTGGCCGCCGACAAGGGCGACCCCGGCGCCATGAGCGTGCTCGGCGCCCTCCTGCTGCGCCGCGGTGACCTGGTCGGGGCCGAACCCCACCTGCGGGGCGCCACCGCCGCCGGCGACCGCGCCGCCGCGAACAACCTCGGCGTCCTCCTGCACCAGCGCGGCTACCCCGACGAGGCCGCGGGCTGGTGGCGGGTCGCCGCCGTGGCCGGCTCCGCCCCCGCCGCGCACGCCCTCGGCCGGCACTACCGCGAGCGCGGCGACGAGCCCGCCGCCGAGTACTGGTTGCGCCAGGCGGCCGAATCCGGCCACGCCCTGGGCGCGTACGGGCTGGCCGACCTGCTGGAGCACCGCGGGGACCCGGGCGTCGAGCGCTGGTTCCGGGCCGCCGCCGAGCAGGGGCACCGCGAGGCCGCGTACCGCCTCGCCCGCCACCTGCGCCGGGGCGACCCCACCGAGGCCGAGCAGTGGTACCGCCAGGCCGCCGCCCGCGGGCACCGCCGCGCCGGGCTGCACCTGGGCGCCCTGCTGGAGGCCCGCGGCGAGCTGAAGGAGGCCGGCCGCTGGTACCTCAGCTCCGCCAAGCAGGGCGAGGCCCGGGCGGCCTGCGCCCTCGGCTTCCTGCTGCGCGACGCGGGCGACGAGGACAGCGCCGCCGCCTGGTGGCACCGCGCCGCCCAGGACGGCGACGGCAACGCCGCCAACGCCCTGGGCGCGCTGCACGCCGCGCGCGGCGAGACCCAGACCGCCGAGAAGTGGTACCGGGCCGCCATGGACGCCGGCGACCAGAACGGCGCCTACAACCTCGCCCTGCTGTGCGCGGCGCAGGAGCGCACCGCGCAGGCGGAGCAGTGGTACCGCCGCGCCGCCTACGCGGGTCACCGCGAGGCGGCCAACGCCCTGGCGATCCTGCTCCTCCAGGGCGGGGACGCCGCCGGGGCCGAGCCCTGGTTCTCCAAGGCGGCCGAGGCCGGCAGCGTGGACGCGGCCTTCAACCTCGGGATCCTCTTCGCGAGCCGGGACGAGGACCGCACCGCCCTCAAGTGGTACGAGCGGGCCGCCGCGGCCGGTCACACCGACGCGGCGCTCCAGGTCGGCATCGCCCTCGTGCGCGACGGCGCCGACCGGGCCGCGGAGCGCCACCTGCGCTGCGCGGCGGGCGGCGGCAGCGCCGAGGCGGCGTTCCGGCTGGCCTCGCTGCTGGAATCGCTGGCCCCGCCGCCGGAGCCGGTGGCGCTGGGCGAACCCGTCGGCGGCGCGGCGCGCACCGAGAGCGAGGAGTGGTACGAGCGGGCGGCCGAGCAGGGGCACCGCCGGGCCCAGGTGCGGGTCGGCATGCTGGCCGCCGCCCGGGGCGACCTGGCGGTGGCGGCCCGGTGGTACCGGGAGGCGGCCGAGGCGGGCTCCCGCAACGGCGCCTTCAACCTCGGGCTGCTGCTCGCGCGCGAGGGGAACGAGCCCGAGGCCGCCCTGTGGTGGACCCGGGCCGCGGTCGCGGGCCACGGCCGGGCCGCGCTGCGGCTGGGCCTGCTGGCCGCCCGCCACGGGGACCTCGCGGAGGGGCAGAAATGGTGCGTGCGCGCCATGGAACTGGGCCCGGCGGAGGTCGCCGAGCGCGCCGCCCGGCTGCGCGACGCCCTGGCGGAGGAGCTCTCGGCCTGATCGGCCCCCCGGGGCGGGGCCGCGGTGGGGCCGCAGGAACGGATTTGCACATGCCGGCCACGTCCCCGTAGAGTGGGGTTTACCGACGCGGGGTGGAGCAGCTCGGTAGCTCGCTGGGCTCATAACCCAGAGGTCGCAGGTTCAAATCCTGTCCCCGCTACTGAAGGCCCGAGGCCCGGATCCCATGGATCCGGGCCTCGAGTCGTTTCCGGTCGCGAAGTCGAATGCCCAGGTCGAAGCCGACGGCGGCCCTGGCGCTCACGGTCGGCGGCGCCCACCCTCCCGGCGGCCCGCCATCCCGCCGTCCACGAGTGTCGGCGTCCGGGCATGCCAGAAGGAGGCCGGGCGCGTGGCTCCGGCCTCCTCTTCCGCGATCGGTCAGGCGGCCGCGCAGCCGGGGCAGACGCCGCGGTAGGTCACCTCGACCGCCGAGACCACGAAGCCGAAGCGCTCGCCGTCGGGCAGGTCCGCCAGCGGGTCGCCCGCCGGGTGGACGTCACGGATCGCACCGCACCGGGCGCATACCAGGTGCTGGTGGGGGCGGTGGGCGTTCGGGTCGTACCGCTTGGCGCGCCGGTCGGTCGAGACCTCCAGCACCTCGCCCAGGGACACGAGCTCGCCCAGGGTGTTGTAGACCGTCGCTCGAGAGATCTCGGGCAGTTTGGCCACGGCGCGGGCATGGACCTCGTCGGCCGTCAGGTGAACGTGGTCACCGTCGAGCACCTCGGCCACGACGCGCCGCTGGGCCGTCATGCGCCAGCCGCGTCCGCGAAGTCGTTCCAGCAGGTCACTCATAGACGTCAGCCTAACAGTGGGGATTCGGTGCAGATCCCGAACCGATGTGGACTTGGATGCTTACTTGACTTAGACAAAGTCCATCGTAGGATCGGTTACGGCAAACACCAAGGACAGGACTTGCAGGAATGACGCAGGAGGCGCACGTGACGCAGGGACCGCTCACCACGGAGGCCGGGGCTCCGGTCGCCGACAACCAGAACAGCGAGACGGCCGGCGTCGGCGGGCCCGTGCTGGTCCAGGACCAGCTCCTGCTGGAGAAGCTCGCCCACTTCAACCGCGAGCGCATCCCGGAGCGCGTGGTCCACGCCCGCGGCGCCGGCGCCTACGGCACCTTCACCCTGACCCGTGACGTCTCGCAGTGGACCCGGGCCAAGTTCCTCTCCGAGGTCGGCAAGCAGACCGAGACGTTCCTGCGCTTCTCCACCGTCGCGGGCAACCTCGGCGCGGCCGACGCGGTGCGCGACCCCCGCGGCTGGGCGCTGAAGTTCTACACCGAAGAGGGCAACTACGACCTCGTCGGCAACAACACCCCGGTGTTCTTCATCAAGGACGCCATCAAGTTCCCCGACTTCATCCACACCCAGAAGCGCGACCCGTACACCGGCTCGCAGGAGGCGGACAACGTCTGGGACTTCTGGGGTCTGTCGCCCGAGTCCACCCACCAGGTGACCTGGCTGTTCGGCGACCGCGGCATACCGGCGTCCTACCGCCACATGAACGGCTACGGCTCGCACACGTTCCAGTGGAACAACGAGGCCGGCGAGGTCTTCTGGGTCAAGTACCACTTCAAGACCGACCAGGGCATCAAGAACCTCACCCAGGCCGAGGCCAACCTCCTCGCCGGTGAGGACCCCGACTCCCACCAGCGCGACCTGCGCGAGTCGATCGAGCGCGGCGAGTTCCCGACCTGGACCGTGCAGGTCCAGATCATGCCCGCGGCCGAGGCGGCCGAGTACCGTTTCAACCCGTTCGACCTCACCAAGGTGTGGCCGCACGAGGACTACCCGCCGATCGAGATCGGCAAGCTGGAGCTCAACCGCAACCCGGAGAACGTCTTCGCCGAGGTCGAGCAGAGCATCTTCAGCCCGGCGCACTTCGTCCCCGGCATCGGTCCCTCCCCGGACAAGATGCTCCAGGGCCGCCTCTTCGCCTACGGCGACGCCCACCGCTACCGCGTCGGCATCAACGCCGACCACCTGCCGGTGAACCGCCCGCACGCCACCGAGGCGCGCACCAACTCCCGTGACGGCTTCCTCTACGACGGCCGCCACAAGGGCGCGAAGAACTACGAGCCGAACAGCTTCGGCGGCCCGTCCCAGACGGACCGTCCGCTGTGGCAGTCGGTCCCCGTCACCGGTGGCACCGGCAACCACGCCGCGGCCGTCCACTCCGAGGACAGCGACTTCGTCCAGGCGGGCAACCTCTACCGCCTGATGTCCGAGGACGAGAAGTCCCGTCTGATCGAGAACCTGTCCGGCTTCATAGCCAAGGTCTCCCGTGACGACCTCGCCGAGCGGGCGATCAACAACTTCCGTCAGGCCGACGGAGACTTCGGCAAGCGGCTGGAAGCCGCGGTCCAGGCCCTTCGCGGCTAGTCGGACCGCTTGTCGTAGCGGACGGCGGGCCGGAATCCTCCTCGGAGGGTTCCGGCCCGCCGTTTTTCACGCGGCCACGGCGCCGTGTCGCGCCCTGACCCAACAGCGGATCACGTCCCGGACGGAGACGATGCCCACGGGGCCGCCGCCGTCCAGCACGATCAGGTGGCGGAAGCCGCCGTTCGCCATCGCCTCGGCGGCTTCCTGGAGCGTGGCGTCCGGGGTGCAGAAGACGACGTTGTTGGTGGTGTGCGCGCCCACGGCCTCCCGGTCGGGGTCGTGGCCCGCGCCGATCGAGTTGAGGATGTCGCGCTCGGTCAGGATCCCGACGCCGCTGTGGTCGGGGTCGAGGACGACGGCCGCGCCGACGCGCCGGCCGGACATCAGGCTTGCCGCCTGTCGCAGGGTGTGGGCGGGTCCGAGGGTGAGGATCACGGTGCTCATGGCGTCACGGACGAGCATGAAGAGAGCCACCTCCTGGGTGATTCCTCCGGCTTGGGTGGGTGCGGCGGTGGAGTGTCCCTAGAGAAACGCTTCACAAACGCACAAGCCGGGGGACTTTCAGACTCCCACGGGCACGGAGGGTCAGCAAGGAGGCGTGCGAGGGGCGCGCTCGCACGGGTGGGCACGCTCCGGCACGGCCGGGCACGTGCCCGCACGCGCGGGGCGTCGGGCACGTGGACGGGGCGGACGCTTCGAGGCGGACGCGTCGGGGCGGCGCTTCGGGGCGGCCGTCAGGCGCGCGGGCGGAGCAGGCCCAGCATCTCCTCGTGCAGCAGGCCGTTGGAGGCGGCGGCGTTGCCGCCGTGGACCCCGTCCGTCCCGTCGAGGTCGGTGAACCAGCCGCCCGCCTCCTGGACCACGACCGCGATGGCCGCCATGTCCCACAGGTTCAGCTCCGGCTCGGCGCACAGGTCCAACGAACCCTCCGCCACCAGCATGTACGGCCAGAAGTCGCCGTAGCCCCGGCTGCGCCAGCAGGCGCGCGTCAGGTCCAGGAAGCCGGGCAGGCGGCCCTGCTCCTCCCAGCCGGTCAGCGAGGAGTAGGCGAAGGAGGCGTCGGCCAGCGTGGAGACCTTGGAGACGCCGAGGGGGGTGGTGGCGCCCAGCGCACCGCCCGAGAAGGCGCCCCCGCCCTGCGAGGCCCACCAGCGGCGGCCCAGTGCCGGGGCCGAGACCACGCCGACGACCGGACGGAACACGCCGTCCTCGCCCTCGGTCATGAGGGAGATCAGCGTCGCCCAGACGGGAACGCCGCGCACGTAGTTCTTCGTGCCGTCGATCGGGTCGACGACCCAGCGGCGCGGACCGTCGCCCTTGAGGCCGTACTCCTCGCCCAGGATGGCGTCCGAGGGGCGCGCGGCCAGGATCCCGGCCCGGACGACCTCCTCGGCGGCCTGGTCCGCCTCGCTGACCGGCGTCATGTCCGGCTTCGTCTCGACCCGCAGGTCGAGGGCGCGGAAGCGCTCCATCGTGGTGGCGTCCGCCGCGTCGGCGAGTTCGAGGGCGAGGCGGAGGTCATCGTCATACTCGGGCATGCCCGAACAGTATCCAGACTCCCGGCGCCCGGCGAACGAGGTCCACAGTGCGGCCGGCGGCCGGCCGGAGGGCGCCCTTGACAGGATCTGTCGCCCCGTCAACTCTGGCTGAGGAGCCGAACGGGGGAGGCGACGCATGGCCACGGCCCGGGAATCCCTGCTGCGAGCCGCCGAGGCGGCGCTGTCCGCGCGGCCCTGGCCGTCCGTGCGGATGGTCGAGGTCGCGGCCGCCGCCGGGGTGTCGCGCCAGAGCCTCTACAACGAGTTCGGCGGCAAGGAGGGCCTCGGCCACGCCCTGGTCCGCCGGGCCGCCGACCGCTACCTCGCCGGGGTGGACAGCGCGCTGGCCCCGGCCGGGCAGACCGGTGCGGGCGCGGCGGCGCCCCCGGGAGGGGACCCCGGCGCCGAACCCTTCGTCGCGCTCGCGGAGTGGACCGTACGGGCGGCCCGCGCGCGGCCCCTCGTACGGGCCCTGCTCACCGGATCCTGGGGCCCGACCCTGCCCACGCCGCCCCCGCCCGGCGGGCGCCGACCGCTGGGGCCGGGGGAGTTGGTCCGCGCCGTACGCGACCGGGCCGCGGCGGTGCCCTCCGCGCAGGCGCACTGGCGGGGCGAGCTGGCCGTCCGCCTCGCGCTGTCCTACGTCGTCGCCCCGGGGGAGGAGACGGGCCGGGACGAACTGCTGCGGCTGCTCGCCGGCGCGCCGGGGGGCGCGGACCTCAGTGCGCCGAACCCGACAGCTGGAGGCCGATGACCCCGAGGATCACCAGCGAGATCGAGACGAGTTTCAGGGTGGAGACGAGGTCGCCCAGGAAGACCATGCCGTAGATCGCGGTGCCGGCCGCGCCGATGCCCGTCCACACCGCGTAGGCGGGCCCCACGTCGAGCTTCTTCAGCGCCAGGGTCAGCAGACCGAAGCTGCCGAGGGCGAAGCAGGCGAAGGCGATCGTCGGCCACAGCCGGGTGAAGCCGTGGGACAGCTTCAGGCAGACCGCGAAACCGGTTTCGAGCAGTCCCGCGACCACGACCAGCAGCCACGCCATGTCGAAGACCTCCCCGCGTCACGTGACGTCTCGTCACTCGATGCGATGATGCATTTACCAGACATGGCGTCCTGCAAACCCCGCCGTGCGATCAGTCGCCCTCGCGACGCTCCCGGGTCCGCAGCAGTCGCCGCAGCGAATCCAGCCGCGCCGGGTCCGCGTGACCCTCCTCCACCCACCGGTCGAGCGCGCAGTCCGGCTCGTCGTGACCGCATGCCCGCGGGCAGCCCTCCGTACCCTCCACCAGGTCGGGGAAGGCCAGGATCACCCGGGAGGGATCCACGTGGTGCAGCCCGAAGGACCGCACGCCCGGGGTGTCGATGACCCACCCGTCACCCGAGGGCAACGGCAGCGCGAGCGCCGAGGTGGTGGTGTGCCGGCCGCGCCCGGTGACGGCGTTGACGTGGCCGGTGGCCCGCTGGCGCCCCTCGGCGACCAGCGAGTTCACCAGCGTGGTCTTGCCGACGCCGGAATGGCCGACGAAGGCGGTGATCCGGCCGTCGAGGCGCTCGCGCACCCGGTCGGCCGCGTCCCCCGTCGCCAGCTCCTCGCGGTTGGTGACGACGTAGTTCACGCCCAGCGTCGCGTAGATCTCCAGGATCTTGTCCGCGGAGGTCAGGTCGGACTTGGTCAGCACCAACAGGGGCTCCAGCCCCGCGTCGTACGCCGCCACCAGACACCGGTCGATCATCCGGGGCCGCGGCTCCGGGTCGGCCAGCGCCGTGACGATCGCCAACTGGTCGGCGTTGGCGACGACCACCCGCTCGTAGGGGTCGTCGTCGTCCGCCGTGCGCCGCAGGACGGACTTGCGCTCCTCGATCCGCACGATGCGGGCGAGGGTGTCCTTCTTGCCGGACAGGTCACCGACGATCCAGACCCGGTCGCCGACCACCGCCGCCTTGCGGCCCAGCTCCCGGGCCTTCATCGCGGTGATCGAGCGGTCTCCGACCAGGCAGGTCAGCCGCCCGCGGTCGACGGTCAGGACGAAGCCCTCGGCCGCGTCCTCGTGCTTGGGCCGGATGCTGGTCCGCGGCCGGTTGCCCTTGGGGTTGGGCCGCTGGCGGATGTCGTCCTCATCGGTGTGCTTGCCGTACCTGCGCATGACGGGGCCCTACGCTCCCGCTCCCCGCGGAGCTTGGCCGAGCATGTCGGCCCACATCTTCGGGAAGTCCGGCAGGGTCTTCGCGGTCGTCGCCACGTTCTCGATCTCCACGCCCTTCACCGCGAGGCCGATGACCGCGCCGGCGGTCGCCATCCGGTGGTCGTCGTAGGTGTGGAAGACGCCGCCGTGCAGCGGGCGCGGACGGATGCGCAGGCCGTCGGCGGTCTCGGTGACGTCGCCGCCGAGGCCGTTGATCTCCGCCGTCAGGGCCGCCAGCCGGTCCGTCTCGTGCAGCCGCAGGTGCGCGACGCCGCGCAGGACCGACTCCGAGTCGGCCAGGGCCGCGACCGCCGCGATGCCCGGGGTCAGCTCGCCGACCTCGCTCAGGTCCACGTCGATGCCGTGGATCTTGCCGGTGCCGGTGAAGACCAGGCCGTCGTCGGTCAGCTCGCAGGAGCCGCCCATCTCCGTGAAGATCCGGCGCAGCGCGTCACCGGGCTGGGTGGTGCGGCGCGGCCAGTCGCGGATGGTCACCGTGCCGCCGGTGACCATGGCGGCGGCCAGGAACGGCTGGGCGTTGGACAGGTCCGGCTCCACGATCATGTCGCGGCCGAGCAGCGCGCCGGGCGCGACCCGCCACACGTTCTTCTCGCCCCCGGCCTCGGGGGTGTCGACCTGGGCGCCCGCGGCCCGCAGCATCTCCACCGTCATCCGGATGTGCGGCATCGAGGGCAGGGTCGCGCCGGTGTGGCGCACCTCCACGCCCTGGTTGAAGCGCGGAGCGGACAGCAGCAGCGCCGAGACGAACTGGGAGGAGTTGGAGGCGTCGATCTCGACCGTGCCGCCCTCCAGGGCCCCGCCGCCCTGGACGGTCAGCGGGAGCGCGCCCCGGCCGTCGTCGTCGATCCGGGCGCCGAGGGTGCGCAGGGCGCTGATGACCTGGCCGAGGGGGCGCTCGTAGGAGCGCGGGTCGCCGTCGAAACGGATGTCGCCGTCCGCGAGGGTCGCGACGGGCGGCAGGAAGCGCATGACCGTGCCCGCGTTGCCGACGTCGACGGTGGCCGGGCCGTGCAGGGCCGCCGGGATGATCCGCCAGGCCTCGCCGCTGTCGCCCTCGGTGGAGCTGGAGGAGACGGTCTCCTCGATGCCGACGCCCAGGGCGCGCAGCGCGTCCGACATCAGCTGGGAGTCGCGCGAGCGCAGCGGGCGGCGCACCCAGCCCGGCTCGGACGCGAGGGCGGCCAGCACGAGGGCTCGGTTGGTGACCGATTTGGAGCCCGGCACGGTGACGGTGGCGTGGACGGCCCCGTCCGCGAGGGGGGCGGGCCAGAGGGCGTGGAGCGCGGGGGTCTCGGTCATGGCCCCTACTTTAGTGGCTTCCCCTGGCCACGGATTGTGAGCGAGGGCCCCGTCTCAGAGGGCGAGCAGCCAGCGCCCGCCGCCGATCAGCGAGCACAGCGCCACCGCGTGGAAGAGCAGCAGCCAGGCGACGGGGTGCACGTGCGTGAGCCGCCCGAGCTGGTCGGCGTCGGAGTCCGGTGCTCCACCGTGCCTCCGCTTGGCCTGGAGCTCGAACACCGGCCGCACTCCACCGAGCAGCAGGAACCAGACCACCGCGTACGCGAAGAGCGCCTGCACCTCGGACGGCGCCAGCCAGGACACGAGGACGAACGCGGCGCCGGTGAGCACCACCGTCAGCACCCCGTAGGCGTTGCGGATCATCACCAGCATCGCCGCCAGCAGGGCCGTCGCCGCCCACAGCAGGAGCGTGATCCGGTGCGCCGACAGCAGCGCGGCGCCGCCCAGGCCCAGCAGCGAGGGCGCGGTGTACCCGGCGGCGGCGGTCAGCACCATCCCGATGCCGGTCGGCTTGCCCCGGCTGACGGTGACCCCGCTGGTGTCCGAGTGCAGCCGGATCCCGTCGAGCCGGCGACCGGTCAGCAGGGCCAGCAGTCCGTGGCCGCCCTCGTGCGCGATGGTGATCGCGTTGCGCGAGAGCCGCCACAGCGGCCGGGGCGCGACGGCGACCAGCGCGGCCAGGCCCGTCGCGACCACCAGCCACCAGGGGACCTCGGGCTGTATGCCGGTCAGCCGGTCCCAGAGGCCGGCCGTCGTCGTGCTGTCCATGGAGTGGCGGACTCCTTGCGGTGGTGGGCGGGTGCCATGGCAGTGTGTCAGCCATGTGCGGAAGGTTTGCGGCGAGTCGTGCGCCCGAGGAGCTGGCCGGGATATTCGGGATCGAGCGGTGGGAGCCGCGGGAGACCCTGGCCCCCGACTGGAACGTGGCCCCGACCAAGCGGGTCCACGTCGTCCTCGACCGTCCCCTGAAGGACGCGGCGGACCCGCGTCCGGTTCGCCAGTTGCGGACCCTGAGGTGGGGACTGGTGCCGTCCTGGGCCAAGAACCCCGAGGGCGCGGCCCGGATGATCAACGCGCGGTCCGAGACCCTGCACGAGAAGCCGTCCTTCCGCCGCCCCTTCGCCCAGCGCCGCTGCATCGTGCCCGCCGACGGGTACTACGAGTGGGTCACCGCCCACGACGAGCGGCAGCTGGAGGTCGAGGGGAAGAAGAAGCGGGCCCGCAAACAGCCCTACTTCGTGCTGCCCTCCGACGGCTCCGTCTTCGCCATGGCGGGCCTCTACGAGTTCTGGCGCGACCGGACCCTGCCCGACGAACACCCCGACGCCTGGTGGGCGACCTGCTCGGTGATCACCGCCGAGGCGGAGACCGGGCCGCTCGGCGTGGCCCCCGAGGAGGGGCCGCGCTCGCTCGCCGAGATCCACCCCCGGATGCCCCTCATGCTGACCCCGGACCGCTGGGACGCCTGGCTGGACCCCGCGCGGACGGACGAGCACGGGCTGCGGGCCCTGCTGGCCCCGCCGCCCGGCGGGCTGATGCGGGCCTACGCGGTGTCCACGGCCGTGAGCAACGTGCGCAACAACGGGGCGGAGCTGCTGGGCGAGCTGCCCGCGCCGGAGGAGGGCACGCTCTTCTGACCCGGGGCCCGCGCTTTTGACCCGGGGCCCGCATCCGGTCCGACCCGCGCCTCCGGTCCGACCCGCGTCGGGGCCGGTCCGACCCGCGCCGGGCCGGCCCCCGGCGGTGTCCGGCGGTGCCCGCGCGGGTCGCCCCGGGGACCGGCGGGCCGTCCGGGCAGGATGGGGGCCATGAGCACCCGTACCGAGCGCGTCGCCACCCCCGCCGGGGAGGCCCGGATCACCTGGCACGAGGCCGCCGAGCCGCGCCGCGTCCTCGCCCTGGGCCACGGCGCCGGAGGCGGCATCGAGGCCCGGGACCTGGTCGCGCTCGCCGCGGCCCTGCCCGCCCGGGGCACCACCGTGGCCCTCGTCGAGCAGCCCTGGCGGGTCGCCGGCAAGAAGGTGGCCGCCGCCCCCAAGGTGCTGGACGAGGGCTGGCGGGCGCTGTGGCCGGCCCTGGAGCGCCCCGGCCGGCCCGTCGTGGCCGGCGGACGCAGCGCCGGGGCCCGGGTGGCCTGCCGCACCGCCGCCGGGCTCCACGCCGCCGCCGTGCTCGCGCTGGCCTTCCCGCTGCACCCGCCGGGGCGGCCCGAGAGGTCGCGGGCGCAGGAGCTGTCGGCCGCGGGCCGGCCCGCCCTGGTCGTCCAGGGCGCGCGGGACCCGTTCGGGGGCCCCGGGGAGTTCCCGCGACCGGCCGGGGAGCACCCGTACGAGCTCGTCGAGGTGCCCTGGGCGGACCACGGCTTCGCCGTCCCGAAGAAGGCGGACCTCACCCAGGACGCGGCCCTCGCGCTGATCACCGAAGCCGTGGCCGAGTGGCTCGACCGGCTCGACGGATAGCCGCGGGGGAGATCCCTTTCCCCGCGCCGACCCCGATCGGCCGCGCCCGAAAAGGTCCGACCTGACATACGCCCGGGTGATCCCGCTCACCCCGCCGACATCCCCGACTTGACGGATCCGAAAAGCCGCGCGCGGCCCGGGAATGCGGCGCACGGGCCGCCTGTTGTGCCGGATGTCGATACGCACGGAAAGACGCCGGAGGAGAGGGAGCGCATGACGCAGGTCATCAGTCAGAATCGTCCGCAGGCCGCTGACCTGGAATGGACGGTCCTGCCGGGGCCCAAGCGCGGCTCGCTCCGGGCGGCGGAGGGCCGGGATGGTCGACTATTCTCCGATTCGAGCGGATCCGCTTTCGGAGCCGCCACGCTGTCGGAGGAGGTGGGTCCTGTCGCTGGGACCGACGAAGGCCAGGCGCAGGAGACAACGGCGGAGCGCAACGCGCGCTTCGAGCGGGACGCCCTCGGCTACCTCGACCAGATGTATTCCGCCGCGCTGCGCATGACGCGCAACCCGGCCGACGCCGAGGACCTGGTCCAGGAGACGTACGCGAAGGCGTACGCGTCCTTCCACCAGTTCCGCGAGGGCACCAATCTCAAGGCGTGGCTCTACCGCATTCTGACCAACACGTTCATCAACTCCTACCGCAAGAAGCAGCGCGAACCCCAGCGCAGTGCGGCGGAGGAGATCGAGGACTGGCAGCTGGCGCGCGCCGAGTCGCACATGTCGACCGGTTTGCGTTCCGCCGAATCGCAGGCGCTCGACCACCTGCCCGATTCGGACGTGAAGGAAGCGCTCCAGGCCATTCCGGAGGAGTTCCGCATCGCGGTCTATCTTGCCGACGTAGAGGGCTTTGCGTACAAGGAGATCGCGGACATCATGGGTACACCCATCGGTACGGTCATGTCGCGACTGCACCGTGGCCGCCGTCAACTCCGCGGAATGTTGGAGGACTACGCCCGTGAGCGCGGGCTGGTCCCCGCCGGCGCGGGAGAGTCGAACGACCTGAAAGGCTCAGGCTCATGAGCTGCGGAGAGCCGCACGAGACGGAGTGCGCTGAGGTACTGGACCATCTCTATGAGTTCCTGGACCACGAGATGCCCGACAGTGACTGCACGAAGTTCGAGACACACTTCGGCGAGTGCAATCCCTGCCTGGAGAAGTACGGGCTGGAGCAGGCCGTGAAGAAGCTGGTCAAGCGCTGCTGCGGATCGGACGACGTGCCGACCGATCTGCGCTCCAAGGTCATGGGCCGGATCGAACTGATCCGTTCGGGTCAGGCCGTGCCCGACCACGACATCACGGCGGGTCCCGCGACCGGCTGAACCGCCGCGCGAACCCTCGGCGTCACCGCCTGAAACACCGCCCCCGGAAAGGCACTTCGTTCACTCGAAGGTGCTAATCCGGGGGCGCCCGTACGGTGCAATGCGAAAATCCGCCCCGTATCGCCGTGGCGCCCACCTATTCTCCCCTCTCGATGCCGCCCGGACGCGGCACGTGCGCGGCACGGGGGGAGGAGGGCGCCATGCGGGTACTTCCGCCGGCGGCGCGCGCCTTCGTGCTGGGCGCCGTGCTCGCCGCCGCGGCCTGTGTCGCCCCGGCCCTCGTCGACCCCGCCACGCCCTGGGCCGACGTGGCCCTGCTCGCCGCGCTCCACCTCGGCTGCGAACGCGTGCGGTTCGGGCCGCGCCCCGCGGGCGCCGCCGCCGCGGGGAGCGGCACCTTCCTCCCCGTCCTGTTCGCCGCCGTGTTCCTGCTGCCGCCGGGGGCCGCCGCGCTGGTGGCGGTGCCGGGCGGCCTGGCCCAGAGCGTGTCGCGACGCCCCGCCCGGGTCCGCCGGGTCTGGCACGCGGCCCGTCAGGCGCTCGCCGCCTGGGCGGCCGGGTGGGCGGCCGGTGGGGCCCACGCGCTCCCGGACGGGCCCGGGTTCCCGTACGCGCTGCTGCCCGCCCTCGTGGCGGCCGTGGTCCTCTGCCTCGTGCTCGGCGCCCTCGACCTCGGCGTCCTCGCCGCCGCCGAGGGCCGCCGGGCGGTCCGCGCCCGGCGGCCACCGGTGCCGGGCTCCCCGCTCCCGTACTGCGTCCACGGGCTCGTGGGGCTGATGGCGGCCGTCATGTGGCGCAGCCCCTACGGGCTCCCGGCCGCCCTGCTCGTCCTGGTGCCCGTGTACGTCTCCTGCCGGGTCTTCGACCGCTGCCGGCGCGAGCGCGCCGCGCACCGGGCCACGATCCGCGCCCTCGTCCGGGCCGTCGACATCAAGGACCGCTACACGCGCGGGCACAGCGAGCGCGTCGGACAGGCCTCCGAGATGATCGCCCGGGAGCTGGGGATGGCGGACGACCGCATGGAGGTGGTCCGCATCGCGGGGATCCTCCACGACGTGGGCAAGCTCGGCGTGCCCACCCGGCTGCTGCGCAAGGACGGGCCGTTGACCCCCGAGGAGCGCCGGGTCATCGAGCTGCACCCCGAGTACGGCCACGAGATCGTGCGGGGCATCGGCTTCCTGGGGGAGGCCCGCTCCGCGATCCTGCACCACCACGAGCGGGTCGACGGCTCCGGCTACCCCTACGGGCTGACCGGCGAGCAGATCCCGGTCCTGGCGCGGGTGGTGGCGGTGGCCGACTCCTTCGACGCGATGACCTCCACCCGCTCGTACAGCCGGGCCCGGCCGGTGGCCACCGCGCTGGCGGAGCTGGAACGGTGCGCGGGCGCGCAGTTCGACCCGGCGATGGTGCGGGCGCTCGTCGACGCCGTCGGGCGGCACGGTTGGCATCCGGTGGTGACCTCCGACGCGGACCTCCAGGTGATCGCCGCCGCCGGCGGGGAGGGCGGGGAGGGCGGAGAAACGGTTCCGGAACCCGAGGGCGAGGCGCGGCCCCCGTCGGCCCCGCCGCCCCCGTCCTCAGCTTCGTCGCCCCCGTCGGCCGCTCCGGGCGGGTTCCTCGGCCGGCAGCCCGAGCCCGGCCGGCGCGGGACGCGGACCGGGCGGGACGCGCGGTGAGGGGCGGCGCCCTGTGGGCCCTGCGCGCGGCGGCGGCCCTGATCGCCGCCGCCGGGCTGGGCCACACCCTGTGGAACGGCGTCGTCGATCCCGGCACCGCCCTGGTCTTCGGAGCCCTGATCGCGTTCGGAGACCTGGTCCGGCGGGCCCCCCGCGCCGGCGCGGGGTCGACCCCGGACGCCGAGGACCCGGGTCGCCGGCCCGAGGACCGGCGACCCGCCCCCCTGGGCACGGCCGGCGCCCTCGCCTACGCCCTGCTCGGCCACCACGCCGGGCAGCCCGCCCACCACGGGGTGCTCCAGACCGTCGCCGTCGTCCTCGCCGCCGCGCTCGTCGGGATCGTCCCGCAGGTCGCCCGGGGGCACGGCCCCGCCGTCGACCTCCTCGCCCGCAGGGTCCTCACCGTCGCCTTCGCCGCCGTCTGCTTCCGGCCGCTGCACGACGCGGGGCGGCTGGAGCGCTGGCTCGGGCAGGGTCCGTCCCTCGTCCTGTTCCTGCTGTTCCTGCTCGCGCTCACCGCCCTGTGCGACGCGGTGCTCGCCGCCGCCCGGGACGCCTGCCGCACCGGTTGGCCGTACGGGCCGCTGCTGCGCGACGAGCTGCGCGCCCGGCTCGGCGTCGGCGCGGCGACCTGCGCCACCGCGGTGGTGATGGCCCTGGGCGTGGCCGTGGCGGGCCCCTGGACCCTGCCGGTGTCCGGGGTGCCGCTGTTGTTGACCCAGCTGTCCTTCCACCGGATCGCCGCCGTGCGCACCACCTACCGCCAGACCATCACCTCCCTGGCCCGGGCCACCGAGATCGCCGGGTACACCCCGCCGGGGCACGCGCTGCGGGTGGCGGCCCTCAGCAGGGCCGTCGGCCGGGAGCTGGGGATGACGGAGCGGGAGCTCACGGTGTTGGAGTACGCCGCCCTGATGCACGACATCGGCCAGCTCTCCCTCGTCGACCCGGTCCCGGACGGGGCCACCGCCGAGCTGCCCGCCGCACTGGCCCGCCGGATCGCCGGGCTGGGCGGGGAGGTGGCCCGTCAGACCGGGGTGCCGCAGGAGGTCGCGGTGATCGTGGAGCGGCAGGCGGACCCGTACCGGGAGCAGCCCGTCGCCGCCCGGATCGTGCGCGCGGTCAACGCGTACGACGACCTGGCGGGCGGCGGCCGTCACCCGGCCGGCTCACTGGCCGCGCTGGAGCGGCTGAGGCTGGGCACCGGGCACGAGTTCCAGCCGGAGGTGGTGGAGTGTCTGGCGAGGGTTCTGGCCAGGGGCGGACGTGCCGGAGTCGTTCCCGTCCACCAGGGGTAACCCATGGGTAATGAGCGGCCGTCCGAGCGGGCATGGTTGGATGCAGTAAGAGTGTCCGTGAGGGTGTCCGCAAGGCTGCACCGTGGGACCGGCAGGCGGGAATCGTGAGGATCTTCGGGAAGGTACGGCATCGGCCCTCCGCCTCGTGGCGGCAGGCCACCGACCGCGCGTTCACGCTGATCGGCGACGGTCGGTACGAGGACGCGGGCGCGCTCCTGACCAGAGCGGCCGATCTGGAACCCTGGTTGTCCGAGTCCTGGTTCAACCTGGCCCTTTTGCACAAGTTCCGGCACGACTGGGAGCAGGCGCGGGCCGCCGGCCTGCGGGCCGTGGCCCTGCTGGACCGCGAGACGGGCGCCCCCGACTGGTGGAACGTCGGCATCGCCGCGACCGCGCTCCAGGACTGGCCGCTGGCCCGACGGGCCTGGCAGGCGTACGGGCTGAAGGTGCCCGGCGACCCGCACAGCGCGGCCGGCACCGGCGAGCCGGTGGGCATGGAACTGGGCAGCGCGGCGGTCCGGCTGTCGCCCGAGGGCGAGGCCGAGGTCGTGTGGGGCCGCAGGCTGGATCCAGCCCGCATGGAGGTCCTGTCCATCCCGCTGCCCTCCTCGGGGCGGCGCTGGGGCGAGGTCGTCCTGCACGACGGGGTGCCGCACGGCGAGCGGGTCACCGCGGCCGGCCCCTCGTACCCGGTCTTCGACGAGATCGAGCTGTGGGCGCCCTCTCCGGTGCCGACCTGGGTGGTGCTGCTGGAGGCGGCCACCGAGGAGGACCGCGACGCCCTGGAGCAGCTGGCCTCGGACGCGGGCTTCGCCGCCGAGGACTGGTCCTCGTCGGTCCGGCTGCTGTGCCGGACGTGTTCGGAGAGCGCGATGCCGAGCGGGGAGGGCGAGGAGGACCGCCAGGACCCGCACGACCACAGCGAACCGGGACACCCCGGACCGCTGGGCCACCGCACGGCCGGCTCCGGCTCCCTGTGGGTGCCCGAGCGCGAATGCGGCATCGCGGCGCCCGCCGGTCTGGTGCGCGGACTGCTCGACGGCTGGGTCGCGGACAGCCCCGACAGTCGTGAGTGGCGGGATCTCGAAGAAGTCTGCTGAGGCTGGGCCGTAGGCTGTACCGGCACATCGGTGACTTGAGGAAGGCGTACGGCGGACATGGCGCAGCAGGAGAACCAGGTTGTCCCGGTCGACGACGAGGGCTACGTCGTGGACACCGAGGACTGTGAGGCGCGCGAACTCGCCTACCGCGAGCGCGGCACGTCCCGCCCGATCACGGTGGTCGGCAACCCGGTGCTGCACCGGGAGTGCAAGGACGTCACCGAGTTCGGCGACGACCTGGCCCGCCTGATCGACGACATGTTCGCCAGCCAGAAGACCGCCGAGGGCGTGGGCCTGGCCGCGAACCAGATCGGCGTGGACGCGAAGGTCTTCGTCTACGACTGCCCGGACGACGAGGGCGCGCGCCACACCGGTGTCGTCGTCAACCCGAAGCTCGTCGAGCAGCCGGCCGGCTCGCGCGTGCTGGACGACTCGAACGAGGGCTGCCTGTCGGTCCCGACCGCCTACGCCTCCCTGGCCCGCCCGGACTATGCCGAGGTGACCGGCCAGGACGCCCAGGGCAACCCGATCAAGGTCCGCGGCACCGGCTACTTCGCGCGCTGCCTCCAGCACGAGACCGACCACCTGTACGGCTACCTGTACATCGACCGCCTCTCGAAGCGCGACCGCAAGGACGCCCTGCGCCAGATGGCCGAGAACACCCCGCGCTACGAGATCGTCCCCAACGACTGATCCGGGCGCCCGCCCGTACCGCGTACGAGGGCCCCGCTCCGGCATCCGGAGCGGGGCCCTCGCGCGTGCTCGGCGGGGGTCAGGCCACCGCGCGCGGCCCCCGGAAGGCGCGGCGGAAGGCGTTCGGGGTGGTGCCCAGGGTGCGCAGGAAGTGGTGGCGCAGGGCGGCGGCGCCGCCGAAGCCGCTGCGGCCGGCGATGGCGTCGACGGTCTCGTCGGAGGACTCCAGCAGCTCCTGCGCGAGGAGCACCCGTTGGCGCAGCACCCACTGGTAGGGGGTGGTGCCCGTCTCCTGCTGGAAGCGGCGGGCGAAGGTGCGCGGTGACATGTGCGCGCGCTCCGCGAGCTGCTCTACGGTGATCTCCTCCGCGAGGTGGCGGGCCATCCAGCCGAGGACCTCGCCGACCGTGTCGCAGGAGGTGCGCGGCAGCGGCCGCCGGATGAACTGCGCCTGGCCGCCGTCGCGGTGGGGCGGTACGACCATCCGCCGGGCGATGGTGTTGGCCACCTCGGCCCCGTGCTCCCGGCGCACCACGTGCAGGCAGGCGTCGATGCCCGAAGCGGTGCCGGCGGCGGTGATCACCGGCCCCTCGTCGACGTAGAGGACGTCCGGGTCGACCACGGCGCGCGGGAAGCGGCGCGTCAGCGCCGGGGCGTGCATCCAGTGGGTGGTGCAGCGCCGGCCGTCCAGCAGCCCGGCCGCGCCCAGGACGAAGGCCCCGCTGCACACGCTGAGCACCCGCGCGCCCCGGTCCACGGCCCGCCGCAGGGCGTCGAGGAGGGGCTCGGGGTACGTGCGCACGGGCGCCTTCCGGTCGGCGGGCAGGCAGATCAGGTCCGCCTCCTCCAGGTGTTCCAACCCGTACTGCGGAGTGATCGCGAAGCCCACGTCGGCCATGGTCAGCGGGCCGTCCTCGGCCGCGCACACGGCGAAGTCGTACACCGGCAGGCCCTGCTCGCTCCGGTCGATCCCGAAGACCTCGCAGAAGATCCCGAACTCGAAGGGCGCCACCTCGTCGACGAGCGCCACCGCCACATTGGTCAGCATGCCGCCAGTGTGGCAGTAATTCGTTCTTTGGTGACAGTCCTGCCACTGGCCGGGTGGTCCGGGCGGGGCGACAGTGGAGACATGAACACGTTCCTGAGCTACCTCGCCGTCCTCGCCCTCGCCGTCCCGCTGCTCGCCCCCGGCCTCTACGGAGTCCTGCGCGACCGGCGCATCGACCGGCAGCTGCGGGCCGTCGAGACCCGGCGCGTGTGGCTGCCGGGGCAGCGGGCGGGAGGCCTGCCGCCCACCCCGCGCCGGCGCGGCCCGCTCGCCCGGCTCGCCCGGTACGGTCGGCGCACCGGCGCCTGGCGGCGGGGACGCCTCGCCCACTGACGCGGCCGTGGCGGACGCCGTCGGCCCGGGACGCGAAGGATCGGGACGCGAAGGAGCCGGGACGCGATCACCTCGCGTCCCGGCTCCCGTCACACCCGGGGGTGCGGCCGCCTCGAAACTCCTGGAACTCCTAGAAGTCCTCGTCCAGGTCGACCGTGCCCTCGACCGCGACCTGGTAGGCCGACGGACGGCGCTCGAAGAAGTTCGTCAGCTCCTGGACGCCCTGGAGCTCCATGAACGAGAACGGGTTCTGCGAGCCGTACACCGGCGGGAAGCCCAGGCGCACCAGACGCTGGTCCGCGACGCACTCCAGGTACTCGCGCATCGACTCGGTGTTCATGCCCGGCAGGCCGTCGCCGCACAGGTCGCGGCCGAACTGCAGCTCCGCCTCCACGGCCTCCTTCAGCATGTCGGTGACCTGCTGCTGGAGGGCGTCGTCGAACAGCTCCGGCTCCTCCTTGCGGACCGTGTCCACGACCTCGAAGGCGAAGTTCATGTGCATGGTCTCGTCGCGGAAGACCCAGTTGGTGCCGGTCGCCAGACCGTGCAGCAGGCCGCGCGAGCGGAACCAGTACACGTAGGCGAAGGCACCGTAGAAGAACAGGCCCTCGATGCACGCCGCGAAGCAGATCAGGTTCAGCAGGAAGCGGCGGCGGTCGGCGGCCGTCTCCAGCCGCTCGATCTTCTCGACCGAGTCCATCCACTTGAAGCAGAACTGCGCCTTCTCGCGGATCGACGGGATCTCCTCGACCGCGTCGAAGGCGGCCGCGCGGTCGTCCGGGTCGGGCAGGTAGGTGTCCAGCAGCGTCAGGTAGAACTGGACGTGCACGGCCTCCTCGAACAGCTGGCGCGACAGGTACAGGCGCGCCTCCGGGGAGTTGATGTGCTTGTAGAGCGTCAGCACCAGGTTGTTCGAGACGATCGAGTCACCCGTCGCGAAGAACGCGACCAGACGGCCGATCATGTGCTGCTCGGCCGGCGTCAGCTTCGCCAGGTCGGCGACGTCCGAGTGGAGGTCGACCTCCTCGACGGTCCAGGTGTTCTTGATCGCGTCCCGGTAGCGCTCGTAGAAGTCCGGGTAGCGCATGGGACGCAGGGTCAGTTCGAAGCCCGGGTCGAGCAGGTTCTTCTTTTCCGTGGAGCTCATTACTGGCAGGCCTCGCAGGACTCGGGGTTCTCAAGGGAGCAGGCAAGCGCGTCGGCGTCGACGGCCTGCGGCAGGGGGGTGGCGGCGGCCGGGACGGCGCTGCCGGAGGCGGCGCGGGCGATCTTCGTCGCCGGGCGGGACCGCAGGTAGTACGTGGTCTTCAGACCCTGCTTCCAGGCGTACGCGTACATCGAGCTGAGCTTGCCGATGGTGGGCGTCTCCAGGAACAGGTTCAGCGACTGCGCCTGGTCCAGGAACGGCGTACGGGCGGCCGCCATGTCGATCAGACCGCGCTGCGGGATCTCCCAGGCCGTGCGGTACAGCTCGCGGACCTCGGCCGGGATCCAGCCGAAGCCCTGGACGGAGCCGGACGAGTCGCGCAGCGCCTCGCGGGTCTGGGCGTCCCACACGCCGAGCTTCTTCAGCTCCTCCACCAGGTAGCCGTTGACCTGGAGGAACTCACCGCTGAGGGTCTCGCGCTTGAACAGGTTGGAGACCTGCGGCTCGATGCACTCGTACACGCCCGCGATCGAGGCGATCGTCGCCGTCGGGGCGATGGCCAGCAGCAGCGAGTTGCGCATGCCGCTCTTCGCCACGCGGGCGCGCAGGGCGTCCCAGCGCTCGGGCCAGTTCAGCTCGACGTCGTAGTGGTCCGGGTGCAGGACGCCGCGGGCGGTGCGGGTCTGCTCCCAGGCCGGGAGCGGGCCGCTGCGCTCGGCGAGGTCGCAGGAGGCCTCGTAGGCGGCGAGCATGATGCGCTCGGCCAGCCGACTCGACAGGGCCTTGGCCTCGGGGGAGTCGAAGGGCATCTTCAGCTTGAAGAAGACGTCCTGGAGACCCATCGCGCCCAGGCCCACCGGACGCCAGCGCGAGTTGGAGCGGCCGGCCTGCTCGGTCGGGTAGAAGTTGATGTCCACGACGCGGTCGAGGAAGGTGACGGCCGTGCGGACGGTCTCGTCCAGCCGCTCCCAGTCGATCTCACCGGTCTCGGTGAGCACGAAGGCGCCGAGGTTGACGGAACCGAGGTTGCAGACGGCGGTCTCGCCGTCGTTGGTGACCTCGATGATCTCGGTGCAGAGGTTCGAGGAGTGCACGACGGTGCCCGGCTCGGCGGTCTGGTTCGCCGTGCGGTTGGAGGCGTCCTTGAAGGTCATCCAGCCCTGACCGGTCTGCGCGAGGGTGCGCATCATCCGGCCGTACAGGTCGCGGGCGGGCATGGTCTTGCGGGCCAGCCCGTCCGCCTCGGCCTTGCGGTAGGCGGCGTCGAACTCGTCGCCCCACAGGTCGACCAGCTCGGGGACGTCGGAGGGGGAGAACAGCGACCAGTCGGCGTCGGCGTTCACGCGGCGCATGAACTCGTCCGGCACCCAGTGGGCGAGGTTCAGGTTGTGGGTGCGGCGCTGGTCCTCACCCGTGTTGTCGCGGAGCTCCAGGAACTCCTCGATGTCCGCGTGCCAGGTCTCCAGGTAGACGGCGGCCGCGCCCTTGCGGCGACCGCCCTGGTTCACGGCCGCGACGGAGGCGTCGAGGGTCTTCAGGAACGGGACGATGCCGTTCGAGTGGCCGTTCGTGCCGCGGATCAGGGAGCCGCGGGCCCGGATGCGCGAGTACGACAGACCGATGCCGCCGGCGTGCTTGGAGAGGCGGGCGACCTGGTGGTA
Source organism: Streptomyces sp. NPDC048606 (assembly GCF_040650855.1). Taxonomy (NCBI): domain Bacteria; kingdom Bacillati; phylum Actinomycetota; class Actinomycetes; order Kitasatosporales; family Streptomycetaceae; genus Streptomyces; species Streptomyces sp. NPDC048606. The sequence goes on from NZ_JBEZIB010000002.1 coordinate 195,148, forward strand.
GCGGTCGTAGATCGAGTCCAGCTCGTCCAGCGGGGAGTCCAGCAGGTAGCAGGAGGACATCTGCGGGTGGCGGGTGCCGGAGTTGAACAGCGTCGGGGAGGACGGCAGGTAGTCGAGGCGGCTCATCAGCCGGTAGAGCGAGGCCACTTCCTCGACGGCCTGGACCGTGTCGTTCTCGGCGAGACCACAGGCCACGCGCAGCATGAAGAACTGCGGGGTCTCGATCACCTGACGGGTGATGGGGTGGCGCAGCAGGTAGCGGCTGTGCAGGGTGCGCAGGCCGAAGAAGCCGAAGCGGTCGTCCGCGCCCTCGGCGAGGGCGTGCTCGACGAGGGAGTTCAGCCGGGCCGCGTGCGCGGCGACGAACTCGGCGGTGCGGTCGGCGATCAGGCCCTCGCGGTGGCCGACGGCGACGGATTCGGCGAAGGAGACGGAGCCCTGGCTCGCGGCCTCGTCGGCCACGGCCAGCGTCAGCAGGCGGGCGGCGAGGCGGGAGTACGCCGGGTCCTCCGAGATGAGGCCGGCCGCGGCCTCCGTGGCGAGCCCCCGCAGCTCGGCCTCGTCCGCGACGGAGCTGCGCCCGCGCAGGGCGGCGGCGGCGACCCGGCCCGGGTCGGTGTCGGGAAGGTCGGCCGTCAGCTCGGTGAGGGTGCGCAGCAGCGCGGCACCGGGGCCCCCGCCCTCGGTTGCGGCTGCGGGCTGGTCGGACTCGGCGCGCGGTGCGGCAGGCGCGATGGTCACGGGGGGAGCTCTCCCTCGCTCGGCCCGGTCATCGGCGGGGCGGGGCGCGAGCGGGCGCACGCGGGCGCGACGGATCGCGACACACCGCATGGCGTCCACCGGCCCAACCGCGAGGCCCGGACGTGGTCGGCACCCGGATCGGTCGAGCCGGGCGCGCTGTCGGCAGGTCCTCGGACTCGCGAGTACACCGAAATGGCATACGTCATACCGTTGCGGGACAGTTCCGGATTCGCACCGGATTCCCCTGCGGCGACAGCAGCCATGAGCATACATGTGGGGGCGCCCCGATGCTGTAGCCCCCACATGTTGTGTCGGCGCGGCTACTGCTCGGGGGCGTACAGCTCCAGGGCGTAGGTGAGCAGGGGCACGGTGGGGACCGGGGCCCAGTCCCGTTCGGGGGTCCGTACGAAGCCCAGCCGCTCGTAGATCCGGTGCGCGGCGGGGCTCTGGGCCTGGGTGGAGAGCACCAGTCGGGTGACGCCGTCGAGGGCGCGGGCGCGCCCGATACAGGCCCGCACGAGGGCCTCGCCGGCGCCCCGGCCGCGTCCGGCGCGGGCCACGGTCAGCATCCGGAACTCGGCCTCGTCGGGCCCGGCGATGTCGGCCATGCGGCTGCCGGGCGGGGCGAAGGTCACCCCGCCGAGCAGGACGCCGTCCAGGGTGGCCACGAGCACCTCGGCGTCGGCGGCCCGGCCGGCGACGTCGCGCAGCGCCCGCTCGTAGGAGTCGTCGGTGTTGCCGTCCAGGAGGCCGTCGTCGAGGTAGGCCCTTGCGGTGATGTCGCCGAGCTCCGCGTAGTCGGCGGGCTCGGCCGTTCTGATCACGATGTCCATGCCGTCGAGTGTGCGTCAGGGGCGGCCGGTCGCGGGGGCCTGGACGGCGGGGAGCGGCCCGGGACACGGCCTCTGAGGCGGCCCCGGAGACGGTGCGGGGGGTCGTGCGGCGTGGCGTTCGCGCGGCGGGGCCCCGCCGCCCCGGGTGGGGGCGGCGGGGCCCTGTGGCGGCCCTTCGGGGCCGTGCGCGTACCGTCCGTACGGCGTGTGCGGACGGCCGCTCAGCAGCAGCGGAAGCCCTCGCGGGGGTCCGCCTCGCGGGCGTCGGTGCGGGCCCGTTCGAAGGCCCGACGGGTCATGACCTCGGCCTCGGGGTCGTGTGCGCGGGCGTGGGCGACGTAGCGGTCGTAGGCAGCCTCGCCCGAGAACTCCCGAACGAAGAACCGGGCCTTCGCCAGTGCCCCGCGCACCCCGCTCACGCGACCGGTTCCTTGACCCGGCCGCCGCCCCCGTCGAGGCCGGCGGCGGCGAGTTCGGCCTTCTCCTCGGCGGTGGCGATCAGCCCGGCCGGGGCGACGATCTTCGACTCGGTCCACGGCACCTCGGACAGGCGCACGGAGGCCGGGTCGGCGATGGCCTTGAAGCAGGTCCGGGCGGCGTCCAGCAGCACGATGACGATCAGCACGGCGAAGAGCACGGACAGGACGCCGTCGACCGTGGCGTTGGTGACCACGGTGTGCATCTCGTCCATGTTCTTGGCGGGCGGCAGGACCTTCCCGGCGTCGATGCCGCCCTGGTACTTGTCGCGCTGGGCGAAGAAGCCGACCTTCACGTCGTCCGAGAAGATCTTCTGGTAGCTCGCGGTGAGGGTGACGGCCACGTCCCAGGCCAGCGGGACGCCCGTGACCCAGGCCCACTTGAGCCGGCCGGACTTGATCAGCAGGGTGGTGCAGACGGCCAGGGCCACGGCCGCGAGCAGCTGGTTCGCGATCCCGAACAGCGGGAACAGCTGGTTGATGCCGCCCAGCGGGTCCTTCACGCCGACCCACAGGAAGTAGCCCCAGCCGCCGACGACGATCGCGCTGGCCAGCCAGACGCCGGGCTTCCAGCTGACGTCCTTGAAGGACTTGTGCACGTTGCCGAGGGTGTCCTGGAGCATGAACCGTCCGACGCGGGTGCCCGCGTCGACCGTGGTCAGGATGAAGAGGGCCTCGAACATGATGGCGAAGTGGTACCAGAACGCCTTCATGCCCGCTCCGCCGATGACGGCGGAGAAGATCTCCGACATTCCGAGTGCGAAGGTCGGCGCGCCGCCGGTGCGGGAGAGCAGGCTCGCCTCCTCGACGTCCTTCGCCGCCTGCGCGAGGGCCTCCGGAGAGATGGCGAAGCCGAAGTTGGTCACCGCCGTCGAGGCGCTCTGCACGGTGGCGCCGATGACGCCGCCGGGGGAGTTCACCGCGAAGAACAGGCCGGGCTCGATGATGCTCGCGGCTATCACGGCCATGACGGCGACGAAGGACTCGGTGAGCATGGCGCCGTAGCCGATGACCCGGACCTGGGTCTCCTTCTGGATCATCTTCGGCGTGGTGCCGGAGGAGACCAGCGAGTGGAAGCCCGACAGGGCGCCGCAGGCGATGGTGATGAAGACGAACGGGAACATCGACCCGGCGAAGACCGGGCCGTCGCCGCGCGCGGCGAAGTCGGTGACCGAGGGCATCTTCAGCGTGGGCATGGCCAGGACCACGCCGAGCGCCATGAGGGCGATGGTGCCGACCTTCATGAAGGTGGACAGGTAGTCGCGGGGCGCGAGCAGCAGCCACACCGGCAGCACCGACGCGAAGAACCCGTACACGATCATCCAGATGACCAGCGTCTCCTTCTCCAGGGTGAAGGTGTCCGCCCAGGAGGACTCGGCGACCCAGCCGCCCGCGACGATCGCCAGGAGCAGCAGCGCCACGCCGATGACGGAGACCTCGGTGACCCGGCCCGGTCGCAGGACGCGCAGGTACACGCCCATGAAGAGGGCGATCGGGATCGTCATGCCGATGGAGAAGACGCCCCAGGGCGAGTGGGCCAGGGCGTTGACGATGACGAGCGCGAGCACCGCCAGCAGGATGATCATGATGGCGAACACGGCGACCAGGGCGGCGGCCCCGCCGACGGGGCCGATCTCGTCCCGGGCCATCTGGCCGAGGGAGCGTCCGTCGCGCCGGGTGGAGAAGAACAGCGTCACCATGTCCTGGACGGCGCCGGCGAAGATCACGCCCGCGACGATCCAGATGGTGCCCGGCAGGTAGCCCATCTGCGCGGCGAGGACGGGCCCGACCAGGGGGCCCGCGCCGGCGACGGCGGCGAAGTGGTGGCCGAAGAGCACGCGCCGGTCGGTCGGGTGGAAGTCGACACCGTTGTCAAGGCGTTCGGCGGGGGTGGCCCGCGTCTTGTCCACCTTCAGGACGCGGTGGGAGATGAAGCGGGAGTAGAAGCGGTAGCCGATGGCGTACGAGCCCAGCGCGGCGGCCAGGAGCCAGGCGGCCGAGATCTCCTCGCCCCGTGAGAGCGCCAGCACGCCCCAGCCGATGGCCCCGACGAGCGCGACGAGCACCCATACGGCGATCGACTGCGGGGTGAGTCGCCCCGCAGCCGATGTCGGCGCCCGATCCGTCCCTGTTGCTTCCGTTTCCGGCATGATCCTCGTCCCCTCGTTGATCATCTGCGTAAGCGCAGGGAATCTACGGGGACTTGACCGGTGGATGTAAGTCCCCGTCCGTATAGCGGTACGAGCGTCCACCGGGGGTCGAAGGAGAGTCAACCGCCCGCTACGGAGTGGGCCTCTGCAGACGGGCCACGAACTTGTAACGGTCGCCGCGATACACCGAACGCACCCATTCGACCGGTTCGCCGTCGGCGTCGAGCGAGTGGCGCGAGAGCATCAGCATCGGCAGGCCGACGTCCGTGCCCAGGAGACCCGCCTCGCGCGGGGTGGCGAGCGAGGTCTCGATGGTCTCCTCGGCCTCGGCGAGCCGGACGTCGTACACCTCGGCGAGGGCGGTGTAGAGGGAGGTGTACTTGACCAGGGAGCGGCGCAGCGCGGGGAAGCGCTTGGCGGACAGGTGGGTGGTCTCGATGGCCATCGGTTCGCCGCTGGCCAGGCGCAGCCGCTCGATGCGCAGGACCCGCCCGCCGGTGGCGATCTTGAGGAGTCCGGCGAGGGTGTCGTCGGCGGTCACGTAGCCGATGTCGAGGAGCTGGGAGGTGGGCTCCAGGCCCTGGGCGCGCATGTCCTCGGTGTAGGAGGAGAGTTGGAGGGGCTGGGAGACCTTGGGCTTGGCCACGAAGGTGCCCTTGCCCTGGATGCGCTCCAGTCGGCCCTCGACGACGAGCTCCTGGAGCGCCTGTCGGACGGTGGTCCGGGAGGTGTCGAACTCGGCCGCGAGGGTACGCTCCGGCGGCACGGGGGTGCCGGGGGGGAGCGTTTCGGTCATGTCGAGCAAGTGCCGCTTGAGTCGGTAGTACTTGGGCACGCGCGCCGTGCGAGTGGCTGCCCCGCCTTCCGGCTCCGTGGTCGCCCCTTCGGTGGACATCGCCGCCCGCCTTCCCGACTCCAGTTTCGCTGCCGTCACCGGCTCCTCCGATATGTGCGGTCACATGGTGACACGGGTGGGCGGACAGGCCTCCTCCCTCCCCCAGGTGTCGGTCCGATAACGGACCGAGCACCCGCTCATTAGACCCTTGACACCCCTAAAGGTCTAGGCCAAGCTCCGGGTACTGGTCTACACCAATATGGATCAGATCCCGGCCCCACGGGCAGTACTTGGTACGTCACCGCGGCGGGCGAGGGAAGTTGCAGGCAGCATCCCTGAGGAGGGTGGCGTGAAGCGCAAGCTCATTGCGGCGGTCGGTGTCGTGGGAATGATGGTCGGTGTCGCGGCGTGCGGCAACGGCGGCGACGACAAGGCGAAGGCCGACGCGTCGGGTGGCGCGGCCAAGGAGATCACCGTCTGGGTGATGGACGGCTCCGCACCGAAGGCGTGGATCGACGAGGTCAACAAGGAGTTCTCGGCCAAGCACCCCGGTGTGACGGTCAAGGTCGAGGAGCAGAAGTGGACGGGCATCCAGGAGAAGGTCACCACGGCCCTCTCCGAGAACAACCCGCCGGACGTCCTTGAGCTCGGCAACACCCAGACCGTCGGCTACGCGGTCACCGGTGGCCTCGCCGACCTGTCCGGCGACAAGGCCAAGCTCGGCGCCGACGCCTGGTCGAAGGGCATGACCGCCTCCGCCGAGGTCGACGGCAAGCTGTACGCCGCCCCGTGGTACGCCGCCAACCGCGTCGTCATCTACGACAAGAAGGCCTACGAGAAGGCCGGCATCACCGCGCCGAAGACCCGCGACGAGTGGGTGGCCGGCCTGGAGAAGCTGAAGGCCTCGGACCCGTCCGCCCAGCCGATCTACCTCCCCGGCCAGAGCTGGTACATCCTCGCCGGCTTCGTCTGGGACGAGGGCGGCGACCTCGCCGTCAAGGACGGCGGCAAGTGGAAGGGCCAGCTGAGCACCCCGCAGGCCGCCTCCGCCATGGACTTCTACAAGAAGCTCCAGTCCTTCTCCACGGCCCCCAAGGACAAGGACGAGGCCACCCCGCAGCAGTCCACCGACATCATCCCCAAGGGTGGCGTCTCCTCCTGGATCGGTCTCGGCTGGGAGGCCCAGGGCGCGCTGAAGGCCCTGAAGGAAGCGGGCAAGGAAGGCGACTTCGGCTACTTCCCGATCCCGGGCAAGACCGCCGACAAGCCGGGCTCCGTCTTCCTCGGCGGCTCGAACCTCGCCGTGGCCGAGCGCTCCAAGAACAAGGCCCTCGCCAAGGAGTGGCTGGCCCTCGCCGCCGGCAAGGAGCAGATGACCAAGTACGCCACCGCCACCGAGGGCGCGCTGCTCCCCAACCAGACCGCGGCGAACTTCGCCTCGGCCCCGGGCTCCTTCGCCGAGTCGATGGCCAAGGCCGCCACCTCCGGCAAGATCACCCCGGTCACCGCCGGCTGGGCGAACGTCGAGACCGAGCCGAACCCCATCAAGGAGTTCATGACCAAGGTCCTGAAGGGTGAGGACGCCGCCAAGGCGGGCGCGGACGCGGACAAGGAAATCGCGAACCGCATCAACAAGTAGTCCCACCCGGCAGTACCCGCACCACCCGCAGTACCCAGCAGTGTGATCGCACCGGGGGGTGCGGCAGGCGCCCCGCAGCGTCTGCCGCGCCCCCGGTCGCGCATTTGACTCCACAGTCAACCGCGAGGAAGCCCAGACATGACCGTGCACTCCCAGGGAGCGACGACCAGCGCTCCACAGGACGCACCACTGAAGTCCGCCGGCCGGCCGAAGGCGCCCGACGCCGCGACCGGCCCCAGTCGTCCGTCTCCTCGCGGGACCAGAAAGTCGCTGCCCTCGGGGTGGCTGCCCTACCTGCTGATCCTGCCCGCGGTCCTCAGCCTGGCGACCCTGCTGCTGTACCCGCTGATCAAGAACGTGATCCTGTCCTTCCAGGACATCAACCGGATCGAGTTCGTGCGGCGCGAGTACCCGTGGGCCGGCCTGGACAACTACACCCAGCTGCTCGGTGACTCGAACTTCTGGACCGTGGTCCTGCGCAGCTTCGGCTTCACCCTCGCCAACGTCGCCCTGATCATGCTGATCGGCAGCCTCGTCGGCATCCTGCTCAACCGGCTCGGCAAGTGGATGCGCCTGGTCCTGTCGATGGCGCTGGTGATGGCCTGGGCCATGCCGATCGTCGCCTCCGTCCAGGTCTTCCAGTGGCTCTTCGACGAGCAGTTCGGCGTCATCAACTGGGTGATGCGCTCGGCCGGCTTCGCGGGCTACGACCAGCACAACTGGTTCGAGACGGGCCTGTCCACCCTGGTGATCGTCACGATCCTGGTGGTCTGGGGATCCATCCCCTTCGTCGCCCTCAACATGTACGCGGGCCTCACCACGGTCGGCGCCGAGCTCTACGAGGCCGCCCGCATGGACGGGGCCAACGGCTGGCAGACCTTCTGGAAGGTCGTCTTCCCGCAGCTCAAGCCCTTCTTCCTGATCACCACCTTCCTTGAGGTGATCTGGGTCTTCAAGGCCTTCACCCAGGTCTACGCCATGAACAAGGGCGGCCCCGACCGCGCCTCCGAGATCCTCCCGGTCTTCGCCTACGTCGAGGGCCAGAGCCAGTTCCACTACGGCCTGGCCGCCGCGATCTCCGTCCTGACGATCCTGATCCTCATCGTCGTCATGTCCTTCTACTTCCGCCTGATCCTGAAGCAGGAGGAGGAGCAGTGAGCACCACCACCGCCCCGAAGCCGGCGCCTTCCCAGCCGTCCGCCAAGCCCGCGCAGGAGCTGCGCACCCGTCGCCCGCTCCGTCCCGGCACCGTCGCCAAGAACGTCGGCGCCGTCCTGCTGGCCTTCGTCTTCGTCTTCCCCGTCTACTGGATGTTCTCCTCGTCGCTCAAGCCGTCGAGCGAGATCCTCACCAAGGACCCGGTCTTCGTCTTCACGCCGACGCTGGACAACTTCACGAAGGCCACCGGTGTCGACAACTTCTGGACGTACGTCACCAACAGCCTCGTCGTCACCGTCGGCGCCGTCCTGCTGGCCCTGCTCGTCGCCCTCGCCGCGAGCTTCGCCATCGCCCGCATGCGCTTCAAGGGCCGCAAGGGCCTCGTCCTCGCCGTGATGATGGCGCAGATGGCCCCCTGGGAGGTCATGGTCATCGCGATGTACATGATCGTCCGCGACGCCGAGATGCTGAACAACATCGGCGTGCTGACCGCCATCTACTTCGTGATGGTCCTCCCCTTCACCATCTGGACCCTGCGCGGCTTCATCGCCGCCGTCCCGGAGACCCTGGAGGAGGCCGCCCAGATCGACGGCTGCACCCGCGGCCAGGCCTTCCGCAAGGTGATCTTCCCGCTGCTGGCCCCCGGCCTGATGTCCACCTCGCTCTTCGGCTTCATCACCGCCTGGAACGAGTTCGCGATGGTCCTGATCCTCAGCAAGGACAAGACCGCGCAGACCCTCCCGCTGTGGCTGACCGAGTTCAAGACCGCCTTCGGCAACGACTGGGGCGCCACCATGGCCGCGTCCTCGCTGTTCGCGGTCCCGGTCCTGCTCATCTTCATCTTCCTCCAGCGCAAGGCCGTCGGCGGCATGACCGCCGGCGCCGTGAAGGGATAACGGCACATGACTGTCCTTGCGCACCGCACGGATACGTTGACCCGCGACGCGCTCGCGGTCCTCCAGCCCGGCTTCGAGGGCACCACCGCCCCCGCCTGGCTGCTGCGCCAGGTCGGCGAGGGCCTGACGGCCGTCGGCCTCTTCGGCCGCAACATCGCCTCCCCCGAGCAGCTCGCCGCCCTCACCGCGCAGCTGCGCCGCGAGCGCGAGGACGTCCTCGTCGCCATCGACGAGGAGGGCGGCGACGTCACCCGCCTGGAGGTCCAGGGCGGTTCGTCCTTCCCCGGCAACCTGGCGCTCGGGGCCGTCGACGACACCGCGCTGACCCGCGACGTCGCCCGCGAGCTGGGCCGGCGCCTGGCCGAGTGCGGGGTGAACCTCAACTGGGCCCCGTCCGCGGACGTCAACTCCAACCCCGACAACCCGGTGATCGGCGTACGGTCCTTCGGCGCCGACACCGGCCTCGCCGCGCGGCACACCGCCGCCTGGGTCGAGGGCCTCCAGGCCGCCGGCGTCGCCGCCTGCACCAAGCACTTCCCGGGCCACGGCGACACCAACGTCGACTCGCACCACGCGCTGCCCCGCATCGACGTGGACCTCGACACCCTCCAGGCCCGCGAGCTGGTCCCCTTCCGGGCGGCCATCGAGGCCGGCACCAAGGCCGTCATGAGCGCCCACATCCTGGTGCCCGCCCTCGACCCGACCCGCCCGGCCACCCTCAGCCCGCAGATCCTGACCGGTCTGCTGCGCAAGGACCTCGGCTACGAGGGCCTGATCGTCACCGACGGCATGGAGATGAACGCCATCGCCGGGACGTACGGCATCGAGCGAGGCTCCGTGCTCGCCATCGCGGCCGGCGCCGACGCGATCTGCGTCGGCGGGGGCCTCGCCGACGAGGCGACCGTGCTGCGTCTGCGCGACGCGCTGGTCGCCGCCGTACGCGAGGGCGCGCTCTCGGAGGAGCGGCTCGCCGACGCCGCCGCCCGGGTGCGCGCCCTCGCCGAATGGACCCGCCGGGCCCGGCCGGACGCGCTGCCGGAGGGGAGCGGCGCGTCCGGCATCGGCCTGACGGCGGCCCGCCGCGCGCTGGTCGTCTCCGGGGAGCCGACTCCCGTCCTCGCCCCGTACGTCGCCACGCTCGCGCCCGTCGCGAACATCGCGGTCGGCGACGAGACCCCCTGGGGCGTCGCGGCCGAACTGGCCGCGCTGGTGCCGGACACCGAGGCGGGCACCTACCCCGAGGGCGCGACGGCCGAGCAGATCCTCGCCGCGGCGGGGGAGCGCACCGTCGTCGCGGTCGTGCGCGACGCGCACCGCCACCCGTGGATGACCGAGGCCCTGGACGCGCTGGTCGCGGCCCGGCCGCAGACGGTGGTCGTGGAGATGGGCGTGCCGCGCGCGGAGCCGCGCGGGGCGCTGTACGTCGCCACGCACGGCGCCTCCCGCGTGTGCGGCCGGGCCGCCGCCGAGGTCGTCGCGGGCGTCCGCGTCCCGTAGGGGCGTCACCCCTTTCCGGTCCCGCGGGTCAGGCGGGACCGGGGTACACGCGAAGGGCCGGGCCCCCGAGGAGGGGGGCCCGGCCCTTCGGCGTGCCGCGTGCCGCGCGGGGGCGGCCCTTCGTGCCTACAGACCCTGCCAGGAGGGCTTGTCGGCGTAGGTCTGGCGGAAGTAGTCGGCCAGCTTCAGCTTGGAGGCGGCGGCCTCGTCGACGACGACGGTCGCGTGCGGGTGCAGCTGGAGCGCGGAGGCCGGCACCAGCGCGGACAGCGGGCCCTCGACGGTCTGGGCGACGGCCTCGGCCTTGCCCTCGCCGGTGGCCAGGAGCACCAGGTGGCGGGCGTCGAGGATGGTGCCGATGCCCTGGGTGATGACGTGGTGGGGCACCTGGTCGATGTCGTCGTCGAAGAAGCGGGCGTTGTCCACGCGCGTCTGCTGCGTCAGCGTCTTGATGCGGGTGCGGGAGGCGAGGGAGGAGCAGGGCTCGTTGAAGCCGATGTGCCCGTCCGTGCCGATGCCGAGGATCTGGAGGTCCACCCCGCCGGCGGCGGCCAGCGCCGCGTCGTAGGCCACGCAGGCGGCCTGGACGTCCTCGGCCGAGCCGTCGGGGCCCATGAAGGAGGACTCCGGCAGGCCCAGGGGCTCGACGACCTCGCGGAGCACCACGGCCCGGTAGGACTCGGGGTGCCCCGCCGGCAGTCCGACGTACTCGTCGAGCTGGCATATCCGGGCCGCGGAGGCGTCGACCCGGCCGGCCGCGACCAGGGCGGTGAGGGCCTCGTAGATGGGCAGCGGGGTAGAGCCGGTCGCCACGCCGAGCAGGGCGTCGGGCTTGCGGCGGACCAGGGCGGCGATGGCCTCCGCGATGAGCTCGCCGCCTGCCTTGGCGTCCGGGACGATGACAACTTCCACGCGGGGCCTGCCGATCTGAGAGGGGTCCGGTGATTGTGGTATAGACCAATCTAGCAGAGCCGGGCCGCCCGTGGCGGCTCCGCGCCCCTTCCATCGTGGTCCCGAACCACCCCCGCCGCCACCAGCCTCCGGCGCCCCTGTAGCCCTCCTCCCGCGCCCGCTCGGGCGGGGCGGTCAGAGCAGGGCGAGCTGGAGTCCGCCCGTGGCCGCGAGGTGCTGCCCGGTCATCCACCGGGAGTCCGGCGAGGCCAGGAAGGCCACGACGTCCGCGACCTCCTCGGCGGTGCCGACGCGGTCGAAGACGGACCGCGAGGCGGCGTGGGCGCGGGCCCGCGGATCGGCCAGCCAGGCCGCGTTCAGGTCGGTCTCCGTGATGCCGGGCCCCACCGAGTTCACCGTGATCCCGCGCGGCGCGAGCGCGGCGGCCAGGGACACCGTCAGCGCGTTGACCGCGCCCTTCGCCATCACGGTGGCCAGGATCGCCGGCAGGGCGATGTCGGGGGTGCCGGTCACGTTGACGATCCGGCCCCCGTCGCGCAGCCGGTCCAGCCCCTGGCGGATCACGAAGAAGGGCGCCCGGGCATTGAGTGCCTGGACCCGTTCGTAGGCCTCCTCGTCCGTCTCCGCGATGCCCGCGAAGGTCGCGGCCCCGGCGTTGTTCACCAGGATGTCCACGCCCTCCGTGTGCTCAGGATGGGCCTCGTACGCCGCCCACAGCGCCCGCGCGTCCCCGGGCACCCCGAGTTCCGCCTTCAGGGCGAAGGCCCGGCCCCCGGCCGCCTCGATCCCCTCGACGGTCTCCCGCGCGGCCGCCGCGTCGTGTCCGTAGTGCACCGCCACCAGGGCCCCGTCCCGTGCCAGTCGCCTCGCGACGGCCCGTCCGATGCCGCGGCTGCCGCCCGTGACCAGTGCCGTCTTCCCCTTGAGCACGCCCATGACGCGCCCCCCTCCAGAAATCGCTAGCGGTCGCTACAGAAAGGACCGTACCAGATTACCTAGTGGCCGCTATAGAATCTGTTCCATGGTGACCGGACAGCGCGGCAGGCCCCGCTCCTTCGACCGCGACGCCGCCCTCGACAAGGCGATGCTCGCCTTCTGGGAGCACGGCTACGAGGCGACGTCCATCGCCGACCTGACCCGCGCCCTGGGCATCGGCGCCCCCAGCCTCTACGCCGCCTTCGGCGACAAGCGCAAGCTCTTCGACGAGGTCGTGGTGGTCTACGGAGGCCGCTACGGCGACTTCGCGGCCGTGGCGCTCGCCGAGGAGCCCACCGCCCGCGCGGCCGTGGGCCGGATCCTGCGCGAGGCGGCCGAGATCTACACCGACCCCGCCCACCCGCCGGGCTGCATGGTCATCAGCGCGGCGGTCAACACCACCTCCGAGGAGGTGGCCGAGGCCCTGCGCGAGCGGCGCAACGCCAACCTGGAGCTGTTCGAGAGCCGCGTCCGCGCGGACGTCGCCACGGGCGCCCTGCCCGCCGACACCGACGCGCGGGCCCTCGCCCGGTACGCCGGCGCGGTGCTCCAGGGGATGTCCCAGCAGTCCCGCGACGGCGCGAGCCGGCGGGAGCTGGAGGCCGTCGCGGAGCTGGCGCTGCTGGCCTGGCCGCGGTAGGGCGGGCGGCGCGCGGGCGAGGGCCGGGGCGGCGGGGCGCCGGGAAGATCGTCCGGAATTCGGAGGGGCGACCCGCGGGAATTCCACGGGGGTGGCGCCGTGCGGGAAATGGGCGATTCGGGCCCGTAAATTCCTCTGGGCCACGGTGCAGGACGGGACCCTCAACCCATCCGGCACCGTAGCCCGGAGTACTAACGACCATCGGGTGTGCGGTTCCCGGTGGTCGGTGGGAGGTGCCTGCGCGGTCAGGGCAGAGCGCGCGGTTACCTCGATCCGTCCTCCTGTGCGGGGAGGGCGGAAGCTTGACGTAATTGTGGACTAGACCAATCTGTTCTGTCCATCCAATGGCGGGCACTACCGACCCGTCACTTCCTCCAACAGTACGCGGACTGTGCCCTTCCTGGATACTCCTGAGTATTCGCCGTGGGAAAAGTCATCCCCGTACCCGGGGTACGCTCGCAACGTGCCCTCCATGAACGACCTCGTACGCCAGCACACCGCTCTCAGTGAAACCGACCTGGAGTGGCTCCATCTGCTGGTCTCGGAGTGGCAGCTGCTCTCCGACCTGTCCTTCGCCGACCTCGTGCTCTGGGTCCCCACCCTCGACGGCACCCGGTACGTGTCGGTCGCGCAGATGCGCCCCAACACCGGCCCCACCTCCTACCAGGACGACATGGTCGGCCACCTGGTGCCGCGCGGCCGCCGCCCGCTGCTCGACGCCGCCCTCGACGAGGGCCGCATCGTGCGCGAGGGCGACCCGGAGTGGCGCGAGGAGGTGCCGGTCCGCGTCGAGTCGATCCCCGTCCGCCGCGAGGGCCGCGTCCTCGGCGTGATCGCGCGCAACACCAATCTGCTCACTGTGCGTACACCGAGCCGACTGGAGCTGACCTACCTCCAGTCCGCTTCCGACCTCGCCCAGATGATCGCCGCGGGCTCCTTCCCGTTCCCCGGGCAGCAGGTCGACATGGACGCCTCCCCGCGCGCCGGCGACGGCCTCATGCGGCTCGACGCCGAGGGCGTGGTGACGTACGCGTCCCCGAACGCGCTCTCCGCCTACCACCGCCTGGGCCTCGCGGCCGACCTCGTCGGCCAGCACCTGGGCACCACCACCGCCGAACTCGCCCCGACCCGCGGCCCGGTGGACGAGGCGATCGTGAAGCTCGCCAGCGGTTGGGCCCCCCGGGAGACCGAGGTGGAGGGCAACGGCGGCGTGATCCAGCTGCGCGCCATCCCGCTCAAGCCCAAGGGCACCCGGATCGGCTCCCTCGTCCTGTGCCGCGACGTCACCGAACTGCGCCGTCGCGAACGCGAACTGATCACCAAGGACGCGACCATCCGGGAGATCCACCACCGGGTGAAGAACAACCTCCAGACGGTGGCCGCGCTCTTGCGGCTCCAGGGGCGACGGATGGATTCGCCGCAGGCCCGCGAGGCGCTGAACGAGGCGGTGCGCCGCGTCGGATCGATCGCGATCGTGCACGAGACGCTCTCTCAGAACCTCGACGAGCGGGTGGAGTTCGACGAGATCGCCGACCGCGTGATCGCGATGGTCTCCGAGATCTCGCCCGGCAAGGTGGAGTGCCGGCGTACCGGCCGGTTCGGGATCCTGGACGCGGAGGTCGCCACTCCGCTGTCGATGGTGCTGACCGAGATCCTCCAGAACGCGCTGGAACACGCCTTCACCCAGGGGGAGGGCGGCCGGGTCGAGGTGTCCGCCGTCCGCTCCGGCACCGGCCGCGCCGACGCCCGGCTGCTGATCACGGTGGTGGACGACGGGTGCGGTCTGCCCGAGGGGTTCGACCCGCAGCGGGCCGGCAACCTGGGCCTCCAGATCGTCCGGACCCTCGTGGAGGGCGAGCTCGGCGGCACCTTCGACATGGTCGGCGCCGAGCCGCGCGGCACCCGGGTGGTCCTCGACGTACCGGCCAGCCCGCAGAAGTGACCCCACGGGCCCGTCACCCAGGGTGACGGGCCCCGTACGGCGGACATCCCCGGATCGACCCCGGACAGCACTGAGCCCCGGACCGAATGGTGATCGGTCCGGGGCTCAAGAGCACGTTGCTGAGCGCTTGTACGGGTTCTACGCGCTGCGGCTCGAGGCTCGAAAGTCGATGTCAGGCGGTGGCGTTACGCGCCCGATTGCGAGCGGCGCGGCGCTTCATGGCGCGGCGCTCGTCCTCGCTGAGACCGCCCCAGACGCCGGAGTCCTGGCCGGACTCGAGCGCCCACTGCAGGCACTGCTCCATGACGGGGCAACGGCGGCAGACGGCCTTGGCTTCCTCGATCTGCAGCAGCGCAGGACCGGTGTTGCCGATGGGGAAGAAGAGTTCCGGGTCTTCCTCGCGGCAAACGGCGTTGTGACGCCAGTCCATGGCTGCTCCATCTCCTTGTATTGCGGGCAGGTTGCTTGTGAATGTGAACGCTTTCACGAATCCCCCCGTGAGGGAAGGGCCGACGCCCAGTTGCCTGGTGCGGTCCGAGATGCGTGGAGGGGTTCTGGCGTTCTGTGTGGGTGCCGGGTGCTGCGGGCTGTCCCGATCGCCATGTAGAGATTCGCAAACCTCGGACGGGGATACAACCCCTTCCGGAAAGTTTTTTTGGATTCGTCGGTGTCTACTAGGTCACAGCCCTAGTTCCTGGGGGTGGACCGGCGTGTAAACGTTCGAGTAGAAGGACTTTTGGCCCTTCCACTCACACAATCACACGCAGTGCACGGCGTACGCCTGTGAACCGAACGCTGGTACGCAGCCCGAGGTGGTCCCCGTCCATCTGGAACGGGAGGGGAACCTTCGAATGCAAGGTGAAGTCGGTCAGATCGTGCAGGGACACCGCGTGCTTGCCTCGCGGACCGCGCTCAGGAGTCGAGGTCAGGAGCTGCGTGGCGTAGCGGGCGACGGCCGAAGTTGACAAACGGTCGAGGGCCAATACGTCAAGCGCGGTATCGAACGACGCCTCCGGAGAGGCGTAGAGCGGACGATTGCCGAGAAACGTCCAGGGCGAGGTGTTGCAGACTATCGACAGCACCAGGTCCGTGACCGGATCCGCGCCGGGCCGCTCCAGGGTGATCGTGCCGTGCCGACGGTTCGGCTCCTCCCAGAACTGCCGCATGAGCTGCCGCACGTACAGGGCGTGCGTCGAACGCTTGCCGCGTTCGCGCTGCTGCTCCACGCGCCCCACCACGCCGGCGTCGAAGCCGAAGCCCGCGCAGAAGGTGAACCAGCGCGCCGGCGCCGACTCGTCCTCCGTCCCCGGGATCCCCGCCGCCAGGCCCAGGCCCACCGTCCGCTCGCGCCGCTCGCGCAGCGCGTCCAGCAGGGCGCCGGTCGCCTCCACCGCGTCGTTCGGCAGCCCGAGCGCGCGGGCGAACACGTTCGTCGAACCGCCCGGGACCACCGCCAGTCCCGGCAGCCGCTCCGGATCGGGCCCGTCGTGCAGCAGTCCGTTCACGACCTCGTTCACGGTGCCGTCGCCGCCGAGCGCCACCACGAGGTCCACCCCCTCGTGCGCCGCCTTCCGCCCCAGGTCACGGGCGTGCCCCCGGTACTCGGTGGTCACCGCCTCCAGCTTCATCTCGCTGGCCAGGGCGTGGGTGAGGACGTCGCGCGTGCGCGCACTGGTGGTCGTCGCTGCTGGGTTGGCCACGAGGAGTGCACGCATGACCGCCAGACTACCCACCCCCGCATATGCGTCCCCTACCGGCCGGTCCCCTCCGACGGTGGAGGGGGCGCGGCTACCCTGCTGGGGTGAGCAAGAAGCAGCCCCGCAAGAAGCCGACCGCCCCCGCCGCGCCCGCCGCCGCGCCCGTCGTCGTACCCGCGGTGCCGCCTGCGCCGCCGCGCCGACTGGCCGTCGCGGCCGTGCTCACCGCCCTGGAGGGCCTGGCCCTGGCGGGCCTCGGCGTCTACATGCTGTTCGTCGGCATCGCGGGGGACCCCGACTCCCCGCAGCAGGCCGAGACCGGTGGCCTGACCCTGCTCGGGCTCGCCGCGCTCCCGCTGGTCGCGGCGTACGGGCTGCGCCTGGGCCGCCGCTGGAGCCGCGGCCCGGCGTTGATCACCCAGCTGATGGCGCTCCCGGTGGCCTGGACCCTGTGGACCACCGGTGGCGCGATGATCGCCGCCGCGGTGGCCCTGGCCCTGGCCGCGGTGGCGGTGGTCGCCCTGCTCGTGAACCCGACGGCGACCGAGGCCCTCGGCATCGGCCCCGCCGGCGACCGGGCGCCGTAGCGCCCGGCGACCCGCGGACCGGGCGGCCCGGCCGTCCGGCCGGACCCTCCTGTTCCCCTACTCCTCCACGAGGAGCTTCTCGCGGAGCTGGGCCAGCGTGCGGGCCAGCAGCCGGGAGACGTGCATCTGGGAGATGCCGACCTCCTGCGCGATCTGCGACTGGGTCATGTTGCCGAAGAAGCGCAGCAGCAGGATCCGCTTCTCCCGCGGCGGCAGTCCCTCCAGCAGCGGCTTGAGGGACTCGCGGTACTCGACGCCCTCCAGCGCCTCGTCCTCCGAGCCCAGCGTGTCCGCGACCGCCGGCGACTCGTCGTCGGTGTCGGGCACGTCCAGGGAGAGCGTGCTGTAGGCGTTGGCCGATTCCAGCCCCTCCAGCACCTCCTCTTCGGAGATCCCCAGGCGTTCCGCCAGCTCGTGGACCGTCGGCGAACGACCGTGCTGCTGCGACAGCTCCGCCGTGGCCGTGGTCAGGGAGAGCCGCAGCTCCTGGAGGCGGCGGGGGACCCGTACCGCCCAGCCCTTGTCGCGGAAGTGCCGCTTGATCTCGCCGACCACGGTGGGCGTGGCGTACGTCGAGAACTCCACCCCGCGGTCCGGGTCGAACCGGTCCACGGACTTGATCAGGCCGATGGTGGCGACCTGGGTCAGGTCGTCCAACGGCTCGCCGCGGTTGCGGAAGCGCCGCGCCAGGTGCTCGACCAGCGGCAGGTGCATCCGGACCAGCCGGTTGCGCAGCTCCGCCCGTTCCGCCGACCCCTCGGGCAGCTCGCGCAGCTCGAAGAACAGGGCCCGCGCACCGCTGCGGTCCCGCGGATCCGGCAGGGCCACGGGCCCCGCCGGCACCGCCGGGGCCGTGGCAGCGGCCTCCGGTGGCTGTGTGTGGTCCTGCTCGTTCTCGCTCATAGGGCCCGCCCGTCGCTCCGCCGAGTCCAAAAAGCCGTCTTCCGCATCCGCGCCGGCCGGGTGCGGCCGGGCGTGCAGCTGCTCCGGGATGCCGCCGTCGACCTCGTGTCGTACCCGGGGCCGATCCCCGCCCCGCACCGGGATCTCCCCGCCGCTCACGCCGGGCCTGGCCCCGCGCCGCGCTGTTTGTAGAGGCTGATGCTCACTGTCCGGTTCTCCTCGACCGTGGCCTCGACCTTGCCGGCCAGTGCCGACAGGACCGTCCACGCGAACGTGTCCCGCTCGGGGGCCCGTCCGTCCGTGGTCGGCGCGGAGACGGTCACCTCCAGCGAGTCGTCCACGAGACGGAAGACGCAGCTGAGGACGGAGCCGGGCACGGCCTGCTGGAGCAGGATCGCGCAGGCCTCGTCCACCGCGATGCGGAGGTCCTCGATCTCGTCGAGGGTGAAGTCCAAACGCGCCGCGAGACCGGCCGTGGCCGTTCGCAGCACAGACAGGTAGGCACCCGCAGCCGGCAGCCGGACTTCCACGAAGTCCTGGGTCCCGGGCTCGCCTGCGATCTGGGACACCCTCACCTCCAAGGTGGTACGAGCTCTGTTCGCCGGTGACGCTATCGCGATCCGGGTGATCGTGTCGCGGCACCCCTCATGACGCCCGATTCAGGGCACCCCAGGCCGGCCGTGCCTCCGTCCGGTGACTGATGGTAAGCCCACGGGTACGCACAGTGGCTAGGGGTCTGCGGGCCCAATTCGGGGGAACCGGCGGAGGGTTGACCTACCCCCGGTTCAGACGATCGAACCGTCGACAAAACACCAGCGCCAGGTCTCTCCCGGCTCGAAGCTCCGCATCACCGGATGCCCGGTCTCGTGGTGGTGTGCGGTGGCGTGCCGGTGGGGGGAGGAGTCGCAGCAGGCCACGTACCCGCACCCCAGGCACATCCGCAGTTGCACCGGATGACTTCCGATGGCCTCACATTCCGGGCACGTCGGCCCATGCGGGACGGGCTCGGGGCGCGGCAGTTCTGCAACGTGGGTGCACTCGCTCATGATGGCCAGCGTACGACCGGCCGACGGATGGGGATGATCACCGATGGAGGTATTGCCGCTGGTGGCGCTCGTGGCGGGGAGCGCGGCCGTGGCCGGGTTCGCCCGCCGCACGCCGGTTCCGGCGCCGCTGTTGCTGGTCGCGGCCGGTCTGATCGCCGCGTACCTGCCGGGCGTGCCGCAGTACGCCCTCGACCCGCACATCGTGCTCCCCCTGCTGCTCCCGCCGCTGCTGCACACGGCCGCGGTGGACAGCTCGTACCTGGACCTGCGGGCCAACGCGCGGCCGATCGCGCTGCTGTCGGTGGGCTACGTGCTGTTCGCGACGCTGGCCGTCGGGTACGTGGCGTACCTGCTGGTGCCGGGCCTGTCGCTGCCGGTGGCGCTGGTGCTGGGGGCGGTGGTGGCCCCGCCGGACGCGGTCGCGGCGACGGCCATCGCCCGCCGGTTGGGGCTGCCGAACCGGGTGACGACCATCCTCCAGGGGGAGTCGCTCGTCAACGACGCCACCGCCATCACCGCCTACAAGGTGGCGCTGGCGGCGGCGGTCGGGGTGGGCGCGGGGTGGGCCGGCGGGCTCGCGGAGTTCCTGCTCGCGTCCGTGGGCGGCGTCGGGGTGGGCCTGCTGCTGATGGTGCCGATCCACCAGCTGCGCAAACGGCTGAAGGAGCCGCTGCTGCAGAACACGCTCTCGCTGCTGATCCCGTTCGTGGCGTACGCGGTGGCGGAGCGGGTCCACGCGTCCGGGGTGCTGGCGGTGGTGGTGGTCGCGCTGTACCTGGGGCACCGCAACTGGCAGGTCGACTTCGCCACCCGGCTCCAGGAGGAGGCGGTGTGGCGGGTCGTCGCCTTCGTCCTGGAGTCGGTGGTGTTCGCGCTGATCGGGCTCCAGCTGCCGGTGGTGCTGAAGGGGCTCGGCGCGTACGAGGGGATCGCGGCGGCCTGGTACGCGGTCGTGGTGTTCCTCGCGGTGGTGGCGGCGCGGTATCTGTGGGTGTTCCCGGCGACGTTCGTGCCCCGGTGGGTGTCGCGGCGGATCCGTGAGCGGGAGCCCGACACCGACTGGAAGGCCCCGGTCGTCGTGGGCTGGGCGGGGATGCGCGGGGTGGTCTCGCTGGCCATCGCCTTCTCGGTGCCGATCGGCGTGCCGCACCGCAACCTGATCCTCTTCCTCACCTTCACGACCGTCATCGGCACGCTCGTGGTGCAGGGGCTGACCCTGCCGCCGCTGATCCGGGCGCTCAGGCTGCCGGCGCGGGACGCGCGGGCCGAGACCCTGGCGGAGGCCCAGGCGCAGAGCCGGGCCTCGCGGGCGGCGGAGGAACGGCTCGCGGAACTGCTGGAGGACCCGGCGAACAGCACGCTCCCGCCGCCGTTGGTGGACCGGCTGCGCTCGGTGCTGGAGCGGCGGCGCAACGCGGTGTGGGAGCGGCTGGGGGAGGTCAACCCGGTCACGGGGGAGTCGGCGGACGACGTGTACCGGCGGTTGGCGCGGGAGATGATCGGCGCCGAGCGGGAGGTCTTCGTCACCCTGCGCGACCAGCGGCACATCGACGACGAGATGCTGCGGGCCCTGTTGCGCCGACTGGACCTGGAGGAGGCGGCGGCGTACCGGGAGGAGTCGCCGTGACCGGCCCTACGGGCGGCCCGTGACGACGGCGACCAGGGTGGTGCCGCGGGGGAAGGCGCCGGAGGAGGTGAGGGCGGTCAGGGCCCACAGCAGCTTGGCCACGTAGATCCGCTCGACGGGGAGGCCGTGGCGGGACTCGAAGTCGGCGGCGAACTCCTCCAGCGGTCGGGGGACGCGGGCGTAGCCGCCGTGGTCGAAGCCCTCGGCCAGGCTCCAGTCGCCGGCCGGGCCGCCGAAGGCCCGGCTCTGGAGGGAACGTATCTCCGCCTCCAGGAAGCCGCCCGCCAACACGGGTACGCCGAGAGCCCGCTGCCCGGGGGCGAGGCCCGCCGCGAGTCCGGCCAGGGTCCCGCCCGTGCCGCAGGCCACCGCGACGACGTCGCCCGCGTCCCGCAGCTCGCGGCCGAGCTCCGCGCAGCCGCCCAGGGCGAGGGCGTTGCTGCCGCCCTCGGGGATCACGTACGCCCCGACCGCGTCGGCGGCCTCCAGCAGGCGGGCCAGGGTCGCCGGTTCGGCCTTGTGGCGGTACTCCGTCCGGGTCACGAAGCGCAGCCGCATGCCGTCCGCGGCGCAGCGGGCGAGGGAGTCGTTGAGCGGCCGGTCGGCCAGCTCGTGCCCGCGGACGACGCCGGTGGTGCGCAGTCCGAGCAGCCGCCCGGCGGCGGCGGTGGCCCGCAGGTGGTTGGAGTAGGCGCCGCCGAAGGTGACGAGCCCGTCGTGGCCCGCCTCCAGCGCGGCCCGCAGATTGGGGGCGAGCTTGCGCCACTTGTTCCCGGGCAGCTCGGGATGGACGAGGTCGTCCCGCTTCAGCAGCAGGCGGACGCCGTGCCGCTCGAACCGCTCGTCATGGATCTCCTGCAACGGGGACGGCGGGCGCGGCTGCAAGAGCACGTCAAGGTTCGCGGGGCGGTTCACCCGTTCATTGTGGGACGCTCCCGTCCTCGCCGTCGCACGTCAGAGCCCCGCCCACACGATTCGGGTCGTGTGGGCGGGGCCGAAGCCGGCGCGCTGGACTGTCTTGCTCGCCGTCGCCCAGCGGGCCGGGGTCTACGTCTCGCGAGTGACGCGCGCGTGATCCGTGAACACCCGCCTGAACAGGTCGTGCCCCGTCCGCCCGGCGTGCCGGAGCGCCCAGTCCTGCGCGTCCGCCTGTTCGTCGTGGGCGCCGGACTCGGCTCCACAGCTCTCGGTGACACAGAACGCCTCGTAGGTCACCCCGCCTTCCGGGACGTGCCGGATGGTGTGGGGGATGTAGCGCAGCACGGCGCGCGTCATCGGCTCACCTCCGTGTGGGGGTGCCGGCGGATCTCGACGTTGCAGTCCACGACCCCCGACCGGTCCCGAAGCCGGTAGCACTCGGTGCGCTGTACGACCAGGGCAGCGCAGACGTCGCACGTCGGGTCGGCCGGATCGGGATCAGGCACCGGAAACGGATCACGTTGTTCGACCTGCTGCCACAGTCCCCGCACCATTCCGGATCCCTTCGTACCTCGCTGGTACCGGGATCGTCGCCGTGATGATCAGGACGGGGGAACCTCGTACGTTTCCCACTTCGGGACGTCCTGCGGCATGCAGAACGTCCCTATGCAGAACGAGCGGTTAAGGGCCCTGATGGCATCCGGCGGCTGGACTCATGCATCGTTGGCAAGCGCCACGGGCGTCGATCCGAAGAGTGTCGAACGCTGGGTCAACCTCGGGCGCACCCCACGGCGGGCAACGGCGCTGTTGGCTGCCGAGACACTGGGCGAGGACGTCCACGCACTGTGGCCGGCGCTGAGACAGGCACGTGCCGCGCGGGCCGTCAGCCCCGAACTGGTGGCGCTGTACGACCAGCGAGCGGACCTTCCCGTCTCCGTGTTCGTGGACCTGCTGACGACAGCTCGCGAGCGGATCGATGTGCTGGTCTACGCAGCGGTGTTCCTGCACGAGGCGTATCCGCGCCTGAACGACCTTCTTCGGGAGCGCGCGGCGGACGGCTGCACGGTCCGGATCGCCATCGGTGACGCGGACAGCGAGAACGTCCGGCAGCGTGGACAGGAAGAGAGGTTCGGGCACGGCATCGAATCCCGCTGCCGTCTCGCCCTCATGCACTACCGACCGTTGGCCGACGTTCCCGGCATCGAGCTGCGAACGCACAGCACGACCCTCTACAACAGCCTGTACCGGGCGGACGGCGAAGTCCTGGTCAATGCCCACGTCTGGGGTGTGAACGCGTACGGTGCGCCCGTGTGGCACCTTCGCCGTCACGAAGCCGGGGGCATGTTCGACACCTACGCCGACAGCTTCAACGCGGTGTGGGAGACGGCCCGTCCCGTGGAGGAGTGACCCGATGGCCCGGACCGAGTACTACGACGATCCCCACGCTCCCGCGCCCAACAGCATGGTCGTGGCAGCCTCAGCCGTCGTCACGGACGACCAGGGCCGCATCCTGCTGCAACGGCGCCGCGACAACGATCTGTGGGCTCTCCCCGGCGGTGGGATGGACCTCACGGACTCCCTCCCCGGAACGGCCGTCCGAGAGGTCAAGGAGGAGACGGGCCTCGACGTGGAGATCACGGGGCTGGTCGGCACCTACACGGACCCGAAGCACATCATCGAGTACAGCGACGGCGAGGTCCGCCGCCAGTTCAACGTCTGCTTCACGGCCCGCATCACCGGGGGCACGCCGGCGATCTCGGACGAGAGCACGGAACTCCGCTTCGTGGAGCCGGCTGAGCTGGGGGCCCTGCCCATGCACCACACCCAACGCCTGCGAGTGCAGCACTTCTTGGAGAGCCGCCCCGCCCCATACCTTGGGTAGCGGGTTCCGGCAGACCCCAACAGGGCGTTGGGGGGGCCTTCCCACGGTCGTTCTCGGGCCCTGGGTCACACGTTGTCGCCGGCCAGACCACAGGTAGGCGCTCAAAAACGGGCGTGCACCCGGAGCGTGTCTGTCGTGCTGGGGCCGGGATCGCCAGGCGCGGCGAACCGCTCGTCGGGGATCTCGACGAGCGGTGACGCGGGGCGCGGGGACAGTTCGGGGTGGGGCACGGACCCGTTGTCCGGTGGGGCGGGCGGGCCGGCGGGTCAGGGCTTCAGGATCTCCGCGACGCGCTCGCGCATCGAGTCCATGGTGAAGCCCACCGGGTCGATCTTGCCGGGTTGCCATTCGCGGTGGCCGATCACCGAGCGGGCGGTCCAGCCGTGGACGCGGCAGACGGCCGCCGCCGCGCGGGCGATGGCGTCGAGCTGGACGGCGGGCCAGGGGTCCTCGCCGTTGCCGAGGTTCTCGCACTCGAAGCCGTAGAAGTGGCGGTTGCCGTCGACGTTCGCCTGGTTGTCCGGGGGGAGGCGCTTCTCGGCGATGACGGCGGCCAGGACGTCGGAGTCGCCGGCGCCCGCGTGGTTGGTGCGGCCGTAGCCGACGAGGTGGATCCGGCCGTCCTTGGTGATGACCCCGTGGCACAGGGGTCCGGGCAGGGCGCTGGAGCCGTCGCGGCACAGGGCCACGGTGTAGGCGGCGCCGCGGGTGACGGTGTGGTGGACCATCACCCCGTGTACGGGGCCCCAGGGGCCCTTGTGGTTGCGGTTGCGGGTGCGCCAGGCGCCGACCTCGACGACGGTGAGGTCGGCGCCGCGCAGGGCGTTGATGAACCGGGTCGCGGACATGGGTGCGGACACGGGCCCTCCTTCACGACACGGGACGGACACCGTATGTGTGCGTACCGTTACGTTCCGGTGTAGCGGAGGGAGGTGTTCCGCGCCTAGGGCGGGTTTCGGCCGGCCGTCAGGCGGAAGCCAGCCACAGGTCGGGTCCGAACACCTCGTAGTGGATGTCCGCCGCCGCCACCCCCTTGTCCAGGAGCTGCGCGCGCACCGCGCGCATGAAGGGGAGGGGGCCGCACAGGTAGGCGTGGGTGCCGGGGGCGACCGCGACGTCCGTCAGGTCCACCCGCCCGGCGAGGTCGCCCGGCTCGGCCCCGGCCTCGTACCAGAAGTGGGCGCTCGCGTCGGGGAGCTTGTGGGTCAGGGCGCGGTGGTCGGCGCGCAGGGCGTGCTCGCCGGGCGTGCGGTCGCCGTGCACGACGGTGACCGGGGAGGCGTGTCCGGTCTCGGTGAGGTGCTCCAGCATCGAGAGCATCGGGGTGCAGCCGATGCCGGCCGAGGCGAGCAGCACCGGCGCGGTCGACTCCCGGAGCGTCAGGTCCCCGTACGGGGCCGAGACGCGCAGGGTGTCGCCGGGGCGCACGGCGGCGTGCAGGTGGTTGGAGACCTCGCCGTCGGGGCCGCCGGCCGCCGGGCCGTGGACCCGCTTGACGGTGACGGCGCGGAGCGGGGCGCCGGGGGAGGAGGAGAGGCTGTACTGGCGGATCTGGCGGGCCCCGTCGGGGAGCTCGACCTGCACGGAGACGTACTGGCCGGGCAGGGCGCGCGGGAGGTCGCCCCCGTCGGCCGGGGCGAGGTGGAAGGTGGCGACGTCCGGCGTCTCCTCGATCCGGGCGGTGACGGTCCACTGCCGCCACACGTCGCCCGCGAGGACGCGCTGTTCGGCGTAGAGGCGCTCCTCGATGGCGATGAGGGCGTTCGCCATCAGCCAGTAGACCTCGTCCCAGGCCTCGGCGACCTCGGGGGTGACGGCCTCGCCGAGGATCTCGACGATGGCGGCGAAGAGGTGGGTGTGGACGACCGGGTACTGCTCGCGGGTCACGCCCAGGGAGGCGTGTTTGTGGGCGATCCGCCCGAGCATCACGTCGGGCCGGGTGTCCGGGTGCTCCAGGAGCCGGCCCGCGAAGGCGGCTATGGAGCCGGCGAGGGCCTGCTTCTGGAGCCCGGCGTTCTGGTTGCCCCGGTTGAACAGGTCCCGGAGCAGCTCCGGGTGGGCCGCGAACAGCTTCTCGTAGAACAGCTCGGTGATGTCGCCGATGGCCGCCCCGACGGCGGGCAGGCTGGCGCGTACGGTCGCGGCCGACTTCTCCGAAAGCATGGGTGCTCCTCGTTCCTCGTCTAATTGGTATGACAGATTCATATTCAAGGGCGTGCGGAGGTGCCGTGGCAGGGCGTAAATCTGTTCGGGTGCCCTCGCGTTCCGCTCGGAAAGGGCCGGCGGGGTCGCCGTGGGCGA
Organism: Streptomyces sp. NPDC048606; assembly: GCF_040650855.1. NCBI lineage: Bacteria > Bacillati > Actinomycetota > Actinomycetes > Kitasatosporales > Streptomycetaceae > Streptomyces > Streptomyces sp. NPDC048606. The sequence goes on from NZ_JBEZIB010000002.1 coordinate 220,803, forward strand.
ACCTATTCGGCCATCCGGTCCCCGGGATCGACCCGCGGGGCGCCTGCGCCCGAGAGGGCGAGGAGTACGGGCCCCGTCGGGGCCGCCACCAGCTCGTTCACCGTCAACGGGTCCAGTGCCGCGTAGAAGGCCTCCTGTGCGCGCCGCAGCGCCCCGCGCAGGACGCACGCCCCGCGCAGCGGGCACGGGACGGCGCCGTCGCAGTCCACGACGTCCCCCGCGCCCTCCAGCTCGCGCACCACCCCGCCCACCGAGGCCGCGCGCCCCGCGGGGGTGAGGGCGAGACCGCCGCCCCGCCCGCGGCGCGCCTCGACCAGGCCGAGATGTTGCAGCCTGGCGACCACCTTGGCCGTGTGGGTGTACGGGACCTCCATGCTCGCCGCGACGTCGCGCGTCGTCGGGAGGTCCGTCTCCTCGACGGCCAGGCGCATCAGGACGCGCAGCGCCAGGTCGGTGAATCGGGTCAGCCGCATGGCCTCAGCGTAGAAAACTTGCATCGCAGATACAAGTTAAGCGTCGACGGGGTTCGCGCCGGCCGGAACCGATGGGGTGGAGGGGCCGCCGGGCGAAGAAGTCGGGCCAAGCAGGATGCCCACACCCGTACGGAGTAGTCCCACCCTTTTGTGTAATGGCCACGCCACGTCACGGGCCGGCAGCGTTCCGTCCGCAGTCCATGGAGTGATCGAAAGGGAAAGACATGTCGGTCCAGGCGGGTTCCGAGTCCGAAGCCCAGACACCGCAGCGCAGTCTCGGTACCTCGGCAGCGCGGAACTTGGCAACCACGACCAAGTCCGTGCCGCAGATGCAGGAGATCACCTCCCGGTGGCTCCTGAAGACGCTCCCGTGGGTCTCGGTGCAGGGCGGCACCTACCGGGTCAACCGCCGACTGACGCACACCGTCGGCAACGGGATCGTCGAGTTCGTCAAGACCGGCACCCAGGTCCAGGTCATCCCCGCCGAACTCGGCGAACTGCCCCTGCTGCGCGGCTACGAGGACGAGGAGGTCCTCACCGAACTCGCCGCCCGCTGCCGCCAGCTCGACTTCGAGGCCGGCCAGGAGCTCACCTCCTTCGGCAGCCCCTCCGACCAGGTCTTCCTCCTCGCCCACGGCCGCGTCGAACAGATCGGCCCCGGCCCCTACGGCGACGACGCGGTCCTGCGCACCGTCGCCGACGGCGCCTTCTTCGGCGAGGACTCCCTCGCCGAGGAGGAGGCGATCTGGGAGTACACGGCCCGCGCCGCCACCGCCGGCACCGCCCTGGTCCTCACCCGCCAGGACTTCCGGCTCCTCGCCGACCGCGTCGACTCCCTGCGCGCCCACGTGGACAGCGCCCGGGCCACCCCCGACCGGCGCACCAACCCCTACGGCGAGGCGGCGATCGACCTCTCCGCCGGCCACGAGGGCGAGGCCGTCCTCCCGGGCACCTTCGTCGACTACGAAGCCCGTCCGCGCGAGTACGAACTCTCCATTGCACAAACGGTCCTGCGCGTCCACACCCGCGTCGCCGACCTCTACAACCACCCCATGAACCAGACCGAGCAGCAGTTGCGGCTCACGGTCGAGGCGCTGCGCGAGCGCCAGGAGCACGAGATGCTCAACAACCGCGGCTTCGGGCTCCTCCACAACGCCGACTACGACCAGCGGATCCAGCCCCACGACGGCGCCCCCACCCCGGACGACTTCGACGCGCTGCTGTCCATGCGCCGCGACTCCAACCTGTTCCTCGCGCACCCCAAGGCCATCGCCGCCTTCGGCCGCGAGTGCAACAAGCGCGGCCTCTACCCCGAGACGATCGACGTCGCCGGGACCCGGGTGCCGGCCTGGCGCGGGGTCCCGATCTTCCCGAGCAACAAGATCCCGATCAGCGACGCCCGTACGACCTCCATCCTGTGCATGCGCACCGGCGAGTCCGAACAGGGCGTGATCGGCCTGCACCAGCCCGGCATCCCGGACGAGATCGAGCCGAGCGTGTCCGTGCGGTTCATGGGCATCAGCGAGCAGGCGATCATCTCCTACCTGGTCACCGCCTACTTCTCCGCCGCCGTCCTGGTGCCGGACGCGCTCGGCGTCCTGGAGAACGTCGAGATCGGACGATGGCGCTGATGAGCGCGCACACCCTCGCCCGGGGCGAGGGGCAGGAGGCGTCGGTCCTGCTGGAGCGGACCAGGGGAGCGGTCGACCCGGAACTGCGCCGGGCCGTCGAGAGCCTGCCCGGCGGCATGCGACGGGTGGCGATGTACCACTTCGGCTGGGAACGGGAGGACGGCGGTCCGGCCCAGGAGGGCGCGGGCAAGGCCATCCGGCCGGCGCTCGTCCTGGCCTCGGCCCGGGCGCTGCGCCCCGCCGCTTCCGGGACCGCCGAGGAGGCCGTCGAGGCCGCGGCGGTGCGGGGCGCGGTGGCCGTGGAACTGGCGCACAACTTCACGCTGCTCCACGACGACGTCGTCGACAAGGACGTCCGCCGCCGCGGCCGACCCACGGCCTGGACCGTCTTCGGCACCGCCGACGCGATCATCACCGGCGACGCCATGATGGCCCTCGCCCTGCGGCTGCTCGCCGAGGATCCGCACCCGGCCTCGGCCCGGGCCTCCGCCCGGCTCGCGGCCTGCATCGTCGAACTGTGCGCGGGGCAGCAGGCGGACTGCGCCTTCGAGGTGCGTCCGGACGTCTCGCTCGACGAGTGCCTGACCATGGCCACGGCCAAGACGGGGGCGCTGCTCGGCTGCTCCTGCGCGGTGGGCGCGCTGTACGCGGGGGCCGGGGCCGAGGAGGCCGACGCGATGGACGCCTTCGGCCGCGAGGCGGGCATCGCCTTCCAGCTGATCGACGACCTGATCGGCATCTGGGGCGACCCGGTCCACACCGGCAAGCCCGCCGGGGCCGATCTGCTGGCCCGCAAGAAGTCCCTGCCCGTCGTGGCCGCCCTCACCTCGGGCACCGGGGCGGGTGAGGAACTGGCCGCGCTCTACGCGGGCCCGATGAGCGGGGACGACGTCACCCGCGCGGCCCGCGCGGTGGAGCGCGCCGGCGGGCGCGACTGGGCCCAGGCCCACGCGGCCGACCGGATGGGCCGGGCGGTGCAGGAGCTGTCGCGGGCCGTACCCGACCTCGCGGCGGCCGACGGGCTGCTGGCGCTGGCGGAGTTCGTCACCCGCCGCACCCGGTGACGGCCGCGAGGTGACGGCCGCCCGGTGACACCGGGCGACGGTCGCCCCGCGACGGCCGTGCGCCCCCGATCGCGCGGCGCCGCCGACCGTCCTCGGCGGCGTCGTTCGCGGCAGGCTCGTTCCGGCAGCGTGAGGGCGCCGGAACGGGCCTTTCCGCGTCGGTGCGTCAACTCTAGGATCACACCCGGTTGTTGACGTCCGAGTGGAGGGTGTGACCCGTGGTGCTGGAGATACGTCAGGCGGACCGGTCGGAGCGCGACGAGGTCGCGCGGCTGCTGGACGAGGCCTTCCGGGACGACCCCGTGAGCGGCTGGGTCTTCCCCGACCCGGAGCACCGCGCCGCCGTGCACGGCCGCTTCCTCGGGGTGTTCGTGGACGTGGCCCTCGCGGAGGGGCGGATCGACCGGGCGGCGGACGGCTCCGCGGCGGCGCTGTGGCTGCGGATCCCCGCCGGCGAGCCGGAGGGCGAGGACGAGATCCCCGCGAAGATGCGCGCCGTGGCCGATCCGGACAACGAACGCTGCGAGCTCGTCGGCCGGCTCACCGGGGCGGTGCACCCGACGGCCGAGGAGCACGAGTACCTGCTGATGATCGCCGTCGAGCCGGGCCGTCAGGGGGAGGGGCTGGGGACGGAGCTGATGCGTCCGGTGCTGGAGCGCTGCGACCGCGACGGCGTCCCGGCGTACCTGGAGGCGAGCAGCGAGCGCAGCCGGCGGTTGTACGAGCGGCTCGGCTTCGCGTTCACGGGCGAGGCGGTGCGGCTGCCGGAGGGGCCGCTCATGTGGCCCATGTGGCGCAAACCGCGCGGCTGATAAAAGCCCTTGGTGAAGTACTTCAGGTGAAGTACTTTGACTGGCGTGCACCGGAGCGGTGGCACGGTCGAACGGAAGAGAATCGCTTGCGCAGGCTCACGTACTTCATCGCGACGACGGTCGACGGGTTCATCGGTGCCCCGGACGGCGACGCGGACTTCATCTACCCCTACGTGGACGCGGAGTTCATCGAGCACCTCAGGGCCGAGTACCCCGAGACCGTCTCCGGCGCCGGACGCGCGCAGCTCGGGATGGACGGGCTCCCGCCCCGCCGCTTCGACACGGTGGTGATGGGCCGCGGGACCTACGAGCCCGGCCTCAAGGCGGGCATGACCAGCCCCTACGGCCACCTGCGCGAGCAGTACGTCGTCTCGCGCTCCCTCACCGAGTCCCCGGACCCGGCCGTGCGGCTGATCAGCGGCGACGTGGTGGCGGCGGTGCGCGAGCTGAAGGGCAGAGACGGGCTCGACATCTGGCTCTGCGGCGGCGCGGACCTCGCCGGTCAGCTGGTCGACGAGATCGACGAGTACATCGTCAAGACCTACCCGCTCGTCGTCGGCACCGGCATGCCCATGTCCCGCGCCGGCTTCGGCGTCCGGCCCCTGGAGCTGACCGGCTGCACCGTCCTCGGCGGCGGCCAGATCGTCACCTCCTACGCCGTGAAGCGCTGACCCGCCACACGCGCGAAACCGGCCTACCGTGGAGGTATGGCCGGTGAACAGCAGCACGTGCGGGAGACGGTCGCACCGCGGGCCGGACACGAGAGATACACGTGTCCGGCCTGCGGGCGTGCCGTGGATACGGTCGTCAGTCGACGCAAGTCGCTCGGGATCTTCGTACCGGACTGGCACGCGGGTCCCTGTCACAACCCGGAATGCCACCGCTACCTCGCCCCCGAGGGGGTGGGCCGGGTGCCCTCCGGCGAGGGCGCCTGACGCGCCGCGGCGGCCGACCCCGGCCGGCCGCCGCGACGAACCCGTCGACTAGCCCTTCGAGCCCAGGCCCGAGGCGGCGAAGCCGTTGGCCCACAGCTGGTTGACGCGCGAGCGCTCGGCGCTGTTCGGGGTGGCGTTCGTGCAGGAGGTGCCCGGCCCGCCGCCCGACATCAGCTCGCTGCACGGACCCGAGTAGTGGTCCGGCAGGCCCAGCACGTGGCCCGTCTCGTGCGAGGTCACGCGGGTGGAGTTGTACTGCTGGTTCTGGCGGTAGTCGAGGAAGATGTAGCCGCGACCGTGGCCGTCCGTGCTCGCGTACGAGCCGCGCGAGTCGTTGCCCTCGCGGTAGGAGAAGCTCCCGCCGGAGGACACCTCCTGGAGCTTCACGTTGGTGACCGAGCTGTTCCAGATGCGGGTGGAGTTGGCTATCTGGGTGCGGAAGCTGGGCGCGCTGCGGGTGTTGTAGGTGACGGTGACCACGGCGGCGCCGGGGTTCGCGGCCCGCTGCTCGGCGACCGAGCGCTGCACGGCGTCGAAGAAGGCGCGGTTGGCGGCCTGGTTCTCCTGGGAGCTCTCGTACGCCGCGTACCCGGCGGCGAGTTCGGCCGGGGCGGCCGTCGTGGCGGTGGCCGTCGGGGCGAAGCCGACGAGGGCGGCGGCGAGGCCCAGTCCGACGGTGGCGGCCGTCATGGGCATACGGAAGGGGCGCATGTGGGGGTGCTCCTACTCGTCCGGTGCGGTGGGGGGTGGTGGTTCGGTACCGGAGTCTGCGGGAGCCGACGGCGCGCGGGGATGATGTCAGCGCCCGATAGCACACACCTATCGGGGAGTTTTCGGTGAGATTTACCACGGGCAACTGGCGTGAGAATGGCGGGATTCGGGGGGCTATAGGCGACTGGTGCGGTCCACCGGCCCCGTCCTACCCTCGGGGCATGGAGCTCGAGGTGAGGCACCTGCGCGCGCTGTGCGCCATCGCCGACGCCGGCAGCCTGCACAAGGCGGCGCGGCAACTCGGTGTCAGCCAGCCCTCGTTGACCACGCAGTTACAGCGGATCGAACGGGCCCTGGACGGCGAGCTGTTCCTGCGCGAACGCACCGGATGTCGGCCGACCCCCTTCGGGCGCGCGGTGCTCGGCCGCGCGCGACCGCTGCTCGCCGACATGGCGGCGCTGGTCGCCGAGGCGCGGGCGGCGGCGCACGGCCCCAGGCTGCGGATCGGTTCGACGGCCAGTCGCGCCCTGCCGGGCTGGCTGCGGCGGCTGCACCGCAGGGAGCCGGAGACGGAGACCTCGCTGGTGGTCGACGTGTCGGCGAACGCCCTGCTGCGGATGGTGGCGTCCGGGCAGTTGGACGTGGCCTTCGTGCACGAGGTGGAGGGCAGTCCGCTGCGGGTGCCCGAGGGGCTCCAGATGCGGGTGTTGATGGAGCGCGAACCGCAGTTCGTGTCCATGTCGCGCGACCACCCGGCCGCGCGCTCGCCCGTGGTGGCGTTAGAGGACCTGGCCGAGGACCGCTGGACGGTGGACCCCTCGGTCGACGGCGAGTGGGACGGCCTGCGCAGGGTCTTCGCCGGCGCCGGGCTCGATCCGCCCGTGCTGCACGCCGACTACCACACGGCCACCTCCCTGATCGTCTCCGGCGAGGCCGTCGCCCCCTGCCAGCCCACCTCCGGCCCGCGCGACGACATGGCGATCCGGCCGCTGTCGGGCGACCCCCTCGCCGTGCGGTTGCTGCTGGCGACCCGTCCGGGGGCGCACGCCGAGGTCTACCAGGACCTCCGCGCCGCCTACCGCGAGGCCGCCCTCGGCACCCCGCCGTACCGGGCGTGGCTCCACCACCACGCGAGTCCGCTGCTGGCGGCCTGAGAGCGCCTTCCGAGCCCGACCCGAGCCCCCGACCCGGCCCGGACCCCGACCGGGGTCCGGGCCGTCGTCGTGCCCGCGCCGGGACGCGTACGGCCGACGGGGGGAGGTTCCCGGACATCGGGCCGGTTGCTTGACTTCCCCCGACCGCGATATATCGTGTTGTTCATAAGACGCGATATGTTGCGTGCGTCAGCCCACGAGGAGGAGCAGCACCATGGCAGAGCAGACGACGTGGTCCGTCGCGGCACCGCAGAAGCTCACCTTCGAGGAACCGATCACCGACCTCCGCGTCCGCATCGTCGGCGGCGTCGTCAACGTCGTCGCGGCCGAGGACGGGCCGGCCCGCCTGGAGGTCGCCGAGGTAGACGGCCCGCCCCTCCACGTGGTCCAGGAGGGCGGCGTCCTCACCCTCTCCTACGAGGACCTGCCCTGGAACGGCTCCCAGGGCCTGCGCAAGTGGTTCGAGAGCAAGCCGTGGAAGGCCTGGTCCGGCGCCTCCGAGGACGGCCGCAAGGCGTGGGAGCGCAGCGTCACCGTCACCCTCACCGTCCCCGCCGCCACCCACGTCCAACTCGCGGCCGTCAGCGCCGCCACCTTCGTCTCCGGCATCTCCGGCGGCACCGACGTCAACGGCGTCTCGGGCGACGCGACCCTCGTGGCCCTGTCCGGCCGGGTCAAGGCGCACACCGTCTCCGGCAGCGTCGAGGCGCAGTCCGTCACCGGCGAGTTCGGCTTCCACTCCGTCTCCGGCGGCCTGACCGTGGTGGACGGCTCCGGCGGGAACGTACGCGCCGACTCGGTCAGCGGCGACATGCTCATCGACCTCGCCCCCGACCCGGGGGCGGCCCGGCCGGTGGACATCTTCCTCAACTCCGTCTCCGGACAGGTCGCGATCCGCCTCCCGCACCCCGCCGACGCCAAGGTCGAGGCCAACACCGCCACCGGCGGCGTCTCCAACGCCTTCGAGGACCTGCGGGTCTCCGGCCAGCTGGGCGCCAAGCGGATCACGGGCACCCTCGGCACCGGCGCCGGCACCCTGCGCGCCACGACCGTCTCCGGAGCCATCGCCCTCCTGCGCCGGCCCCAAGCCGACGCCGACGCCGCCACCCCGCTCCAGCTCGACAAGAAGGTGCTCTGACATGCCGCCCGTCTTCGCCCACGGCCGCCTCCGCCTCTACCTGCTCAAGCTGCTGGACGAGGCGCCGCGCCACGGCTACGAGGTGATCCGCCTGCTGGAGGAGCGCTTCCAGGGCCTCTACGCGCCCTCCGCGGGCACCGTGTACCCGCGCCTGGCCAAGCTGGAGGCCGAGGGGCTGGTCACCCACGCCACCGAGGGCGGGCGGAAGGTGTACTCCATCACCGAGGCGGGCCGCGCCGAACTGGCCGACCGCGGCGGCGAACTGGCCGACCTGGAACTGGAGATCCGCGACTCGGTCTCCGAACTGGCCGCCGAGATCCGCGACGACGTCCGGGGCGCCGCCGGGGATCTGCGCCGGGAGATGCGGGCCGCCGCCGCCTCGGTGACGGCCACCCCCGTCGAGGACGACTCCTGGAAGGCGGCCAAGGAGGAACTGCGCAAGGCGCGCGTGGAGTGGAAGGAACAGGCGCGCCGGGCGAAGGACGAGAGCCGCCGGGCCCGCGAGGAGGCGCAGGCGGCCCGCCGGCAGGCGAAGGAGGCCCAGGACCGGGCCCGCGAGGAGGTCCAGCGGATCGCGGCCCAGCTCCAGGAGCAGTTCTCGAAGTCGAGCGGGGTCCTGGGGAGCCTGGCCGGCGCCTGGCTGGGCGGCGGCAGCGGCCCCGCGGCGCCGGATCCCGCCGGGGCGGGTGCCGCCGAGACGGCGAGCGCCCCCGGACCCGCCGGAGCGGGCTGGGCCGAGGACCTCACCCCCTCCGCCGACCCTGCGCGGGACCTGGACCGGCTCCTGGACCGCTTCCGCGACGACGTCCGTGACGCGGCCCGCGACCACGGCGTGAACCCGGCCCAGCTGGCCGAGGCCCGCGCCCACCTCGCGGCCGCCGCCGCCCGCATCGAGGCGGGCCTGCGCCCGGGAGCGTAGGCCCACCGGCCCGTCCCCCCCCCCCCCGGCGTCGGGTGCGCGGGCCCGCGGGCGCCCGTGTCGGGGTTCCCGTCAGGCCGCCAGGCCCGGTTCGGAGGCGGCTCGGCGAGGCGTGGGCCGGGCCGGCCGGGCGTGACCTGGGGTGTCGCGCCGGTCGTGGGGTTTTCGTCAGGCCGCCAGGGTCGTTTCGGCGGTGTCGTAGGTGATCCCCTGGTCCGCGAGGACCTCGCGGACGCTGCCGGGGCGGGCCAGCAGGGCCAGCACCAGGTGCGGGGTGCCGATGCTCCGGTCGCCCCGGCCCAGCGCGATGCGCAGCGAGGACTCCAGCGTCTTCTTCGCGCCCTCGGCGAAGGGGACGTGCCGGTGCTCCGACTCGGGGCGGCCCAGCGCCGAGCGCAGCGAGGAGCCGAGGGTGCGCCGGCGCGGCGCGGGGGAGTCCAGGGCGCCCGCGCCGTGGGTCTCCTCGACCCGCTCGACGATCCGCGCGAGGTCGATGCCGAGCCCCGCCAGGGCCTGCTCGTCGGCGCGCGAGAGACCGCCCCGACGGCGGGCCGCCGCGAGGGCGCCCGCCACCGTCGCCCGGTCCACGCCGAGCGGGTCCAGGGCGCCGAGGTCGAGCAGGGAGAGCATCAGGTGCTCCTCGGTGACCGTGGCGGCCCCGGCGCGCCTGGCCTCGGCCACCGCCCCCACCACCGTCTCGCGGGCGTCCTTGGTGAAGCGTTCGAACATCACAGCCTCCCGTACTTCTTGTGCACGGCCTGCCGGCTGACGCCCAGCTCGGCCGCGATCTCCTGCCAGGACCAGCCCCGCGCGCGGGCGGCTCGCACCTGCACCGCCTCCAGCTGTTCGAGGAGTCTGCGCAGCGCGGCCACGGAGCGCAGGCCCACGCGCGGGTCGGGGTCTCCGGCCTGTTCGGCGAGATCGGTGGCTTCCGTCATGCATGTCAATCTAGGTTGACAACGGGAGAGGTGTCAACCCTGATTGACAAGCGGGCGTGACGGGCGTTCGGGTGCGACGGGCGGCACCCGTACGCCGACCCCGACTCAGACCTTGAGGACCACCTTGCCGAAGAGGTCGCCGGACTCCAGCTTCGCGAAGCCCTCGCGCGCCCGGTCCAGCGGCAGCACCTCGTCGATCACGGGGCGCACCCCGGTGGCGGCGCAGAAGGCGAGGAGGTCCTCCAGCTCGTCCTTCGAGCCCATGGTCGAGCCGACCACCTTCAGCTCCAGGAAGAAGATCCGGGTCAGCTCGGCGTGCGCCGGCCGGTCGCCGCTGGTCGCGCCCGAGATGACCAGGGTCCCGCCGGGGCGCAGGGACTTGACCGAGTGCGACCAGGTGGCGGCGCCGACCGTCTCGATGACGGCGTCCACCCGCTGCGGCAGCCGCGCGCCCGGCTCGTACGCCTCCAGCGCGCCCAGCTCCACGGCCCGCTCCCGCTTGGCGGCGTCGCGGCTCGTGGCGAAGACCCGCAGGCCGGCCGCGCGACCCAGGACGATCGCGGCGGTGGCCACGCCCCCGCCCGCGCCCTGCACCAGCACGGAGTCGCCCGGGCGCACCCCGGCGTTGGTGAACAGCATCCGGTAGGCGGTGAGCCAGGCCGTCGGCAGGCAGGCGGCCTCCTCGAAGGAGAGCTCGGCGGGCTTGGGCAGCACGTTCCAGGCGGGGACGGTGACCTGCTCGGCGAAGGTGCCCTGGTAGCGCTCGGTGAGGATGGAGCGGGGCTCGTCCGGGCCGACCCCGTGGCCGCTCTGGCCGATGACGGAGTGCAGGACGACCTCGTTGCCGTCCTGGTCGACCCCGGCGGCGTCGCAGCCGAGGATCATGGGCAGTTTGTCCTCGCCGAGGCCCACCCCGCGCAGCGACCAGAGGTCGTGGTGGTTGAGGGAGGCGGCACGGACGTCGACGGTCACCCAGCCGGGGCGGGCCACGGGGGCCGGGCGCTCGCCCAGCGTGAGGCCGTTCAGCGGCTGGTCGCGGTCGATTCGGGAGGCGTAGGCAGCGAACATGCCGCCAGACGCTACCGCCCGGTAGGCCCGCCGGCCAGGGGTGACCGTCGGGGCGGCGTCGGGGCGGGCGCAGCGGCCGGCGCAGGGGCCGGCGTCGCGGCCGGCGGGGCGGGTCCGGACGCGCGAAGGCCCGGCCGGAGATCACTCCGGTCGGGCCTTCGTGCGTACGGGCTCGTGCGGTCCGGCGCGCCGATCAGACGAGGCGGGCCACGCCGTCGGCCTTCGCCGCCGCGGCGACGGCGGCGGTGACGGCCGTCGCGACGCGCTCGTCGAAAGGCGAGGGGATCACGTAGTCGGCGGCGAGCTCGTCACCGACGACGCCGGCGATGGCGTCGGCGGCGGCGATCTTCATGCCCTCGGTGATCCGGGTCGCGCGGACCTTCAGGGCGCCCGCGAAGATGCCCGGGAAGGCCAGCACGTTGTTGATCTGGTTCGGGAAGTCCGACCGACCGGTCGCCACGACGGCCGCGTACTTGTGCGCGATGTCGGGGTGGACCTCGGGGTTCGGGTTGGCCATGGCGAAGACGAAGGAGTTCTTCGCCATGGAGGCCACCGCCTCCTCGCCGACCGTGCCGCCGGAGACGCCGATGAAGACGTCCGCGCCCGCGAGGGCCTCCTCCAGCGTGCCGTTCAGGCCCGTCTTGTTCGTCAGGCCCGCGATCTCCGCCTTGACGTCCGTCAGGTCGGAGCGGTCCGCCGAGACGACGCCCTTGCGGTCGGTGACGCACACGTCGCCGATGCCCGCGTCCACGAGGATCTTGGCGATCGCGATGCCGGCGGCGCCGGCGCCCGCGATCACGGCCCGCAGGTCGCCGAGGGTGCGACCGGTGAGCTTCGCGGCGTTGCGCAGCGCGGCCAGCGTGACGATGGCCGTGCCGTGCTGGTCGTCGTGGAAGATCGGGATGTCGAGCGCCTCCTGGAGGCGCCGCTCGATCTCGAAGCAGCGGGGCGCGGAGATGTCCTCCAGGTTGACCCCGCCGAAGGACGGCGCGAGACGCACGACGGTCTCGATGATCTCGTCCGTGTCCTTGGTGGCGAGCGCGATCGGAACCGCGTCGACACCGCCGAACTGCTTGAAGAGGATGGCCTTGCCCTCCATCACGGGGAGGGAGGCCTCGGGCCCGATGTCACCGAGTCCGAGCACGGCCGTACCGTCGGTGACGACGGCGACCACGTTCGACTTCCAGGTGTACTCGTTCACGAGCTCGGGCTGCTCGGCGATGGCGGTGCACACCTTCGCCACGCCGGGGGTGTACGCCAGGGACAGGTCGTCCTTGTCGTTCACCGGCACCGTGGCCTGGATGGCCATCTTTCCGCCCCGGTGCAGTGCGAACACCGCGTCGGGGTTGTTGTCCGTCGCGCTGTCGCTGCGAGGGTTGACGATCTCCGCTGCCACTTCGTGTGACCCCTTAGGTCCTTTGAATCGTTGAGGGTGGCCACTCCTGGTTAAGAAGTGGGCGGGCACCGCGTCCGTACTCCGCATCGACGGTTGGCCCGTCTCCGCGAAGGGGAGGTTCGTACGCGCGGGCACGCCGCACGCGCGCCCTGAGCCCCGGATGAGGGGTGTAAGGATCTGTTCTACCGGAAGAACGCTCACCCAGACGAGTCGATTCCTGCTCGACCATAGGCTGCTTGTCCTGTTTTTGGCTAAAAGTCCAAAGCTCTCTGTCCACTGGGCGAGACGCACCGTAAAAAGTGCTCCCAAAAGGGCTGGTCACAGCGTTTTGTGCGGCCCCGAGAGCCGTTCCCCGCAGGGCTGTTGGGTCTACGCGGGCACCCGTTATCTGATTTTGACCTGACGGGCAGCCTGAATGCGTCAGTCCGAATGGCAAGATGCCGTAATCACACAAGGTCGCGACACTCGATGGTGCGTGCCCGACCTGTCTCGGATGCTTTTCCACCCCTGTCGGAGGAACCAGCTCATGACCGCTAGCACCACCCGTCGTACGACCGCCGCCCGGTCCCGGATCGCCGCGGTCGGCGCGATCGCGGTCGCCGGCGCCCTGATCCTCACCGGCTGTGGCGACCAGACCGACAGCGGTTCCGCCACCAAGGAGAAGACCAGCGACGCTCCGCTGTTCTCCAAGCTGCCCAAGAAGATCCAGGACGCGGGTGTCATCAAGGTCGGCACCGACGCGGCCTACGCCCCCATGGAGTTCACCGAGGGCGGCAAGATCGTCGGCGTCGACCCCGACATCGCCGACGCGCTCGGCAAGCAGCTCGGCGTGAAGTTCCAGTTCACCTCCGGCACCTTCGACGGTCTGATCACCTCGCTGGAGACCGGTCGTCAGGACGTCGCGATGTCCTCGATCACCGACAACAAGAAGCGCCAGGAAGGCCTCGACGACAAGGGCGCCAAGATCGGCAAGGGCGTCGACTTCGTCGACTACTTCTCCTCCGGCCTCTCCCTCCTGGTCAAGAAGGGCAACCCGGACAACATCAAGTCCCTCGACGACGTCTGCGGCAAGACGGTCGCCGTCCAGCGCGGCACCATCTACGAGGACACCTTCAAGGCCCAGGCCGAGAAGTGCGGGGACAAGAAGCTCACCATCGAGGCCTTCGACACCGACGCCGAGGCGCAGACCCGCGTCAAGGCCGGCGGCGCCGTGGCCGACCTCAACGACTTCCCGGTCGCCGCGTACATCGCGAAGACCTCGGGCGGCGGCAACGACTTCGAGGTCGCCGGCCAGCAGGCCGACGTGGGCCTCTTCGGCATCGCGGTCTCCAAGGAGAACACGCAGCTGCGCGACGCCCTCAAGGAAGCCCTCGACGCCATCATCAAGGACGGCTCCTACGCCAAGGTCCTGGAGAAGTGGAACGTGAAGGACAGCGCCGTGCCGTCCGCCACGGTCAACGCAGGAAAGTAAGACCGAGCGCTCCACTGAAGGGCAGTCATTGTGACTGACAAGATCGACAAGGGTCCGGCCGCCACTCCGCCGGCCGGGCCCGGCGCCTCGGGCACCCCCTACGAGGCGATCAAGGCCATCCCCGTACGGCACTACGGTCGCTGGATCAGCGCCGTCGTCGTGGCCGTACTGCTCACCTGGCTCGTCTACGCCTTCTCCCAGGGCAAGATCATCTGGGGCACGGTCAGCGACAAGCTGTTCGACCCCTCGGTGCTCGCCGGTCTCGGCAACACCGTGATCATCTCCATCGCCTCGATGGCGCTGGGCCTCGCGCTCGGCATCCTCTTCGCGGTGATGCGGCTGTCGAAGAACCCGGTCACCAGCTTCGTGGCCTGGCTCTACATCTGGTTCTTCCGCGGCACCCCGGTCTACGTGCAGCTGCTGGTCTGGTTCAGCCTCCCGCTGATCTTCCAGTACATCGACCTCGGTCCGATCTACAAGAACGAGACCGTCGACGTCATGACCCCGTTCATGGTCGCCCTGCTGGGCCTCGGCCTGAACGAGGGCGCCTACATGGCGGAGATCGTCCGGGCCGGCATCCAGTCCGTCGACGAGGGCCAGACCGAGGCCTCGCACGCGCTCGGCATGACGCAGGTCCAGACGATGCGCCGCGTCGTGCTCCCGCAGGCGATGCGCGTGATCATCCCGCCGACCGGCAACGAGTTCATCAACATGCTGAAGACCTCCTCCCTGGTCTCGGCGGTGCAGTACACCGAACTCCTGCGGGCCAGCTCCAACATCGGCACCACGGCCGGCGCGGTCATCGAGATGTACTTCGTCGCCTCCATCTGGTACCTCGCCCTCACCAGCGTCTTCAGCGTCGGGCAGTACTACCTGGAGCGCCGCTACGCCCGCGGTTCCCTGCGCAGCCTGCCGCCCACGCCGCTCCAGCGGCTGAAGGCCAACCTGAACCTGTTCCGCCGTACGGAGGTGGCGAAGTGACCGCCCAGCCGATGGTCAAGGCCGAAGGCGTCCACAAGTCGTACGGCGCCGCCCACATCCTGCGCGGCATCGACCTGGAGGTCGCCCCCCGCGAGGTCTTCTGCCTGGTCGGTCCCTCCGGCTCCGGCAAGTCGACCTTCCTGCGGTGCATCAACCACCTGGAGCGCATCAACGCCGGCCGGCTCTCGGTCGACGGCCACCTGGTGGGCTACAAGCAGAAGGGCGACAAGCTCTACGAGCTGAAGGACAGCGAGGTCGCGGCCCAGCGCCGGGACATCGGCATGGTTTTCCAGCGCTTCAACCTCTTCCCGCACATGACGGCCATCGAGAACGTCATGGAAGCCCCCGTCATGGTCAAGGGCGAGAGCAAGGCCGTCGCGCGGGAGCGCGCCGTCAAGCTCCTCGACCGCGTCGGCCTCGGCGACAAGGGCGGGAACTACCCGACGCAGCTCTCCGGCGGCCAGCAGCAGCGCGTGGCCATCGCCCGCGCGCTGGCCATGGAGCCGAAGCTGATGCTCTTCGACGAGCCCACGTCGGCCCTGGACCCGGAGCTGGTCGGTGACGTCCTCGACGTCATGCGCGACCTGGCCGAGTCCGGCATGACGATGGTCGTCGTCACGCACGAGATGGGCTTCGCCCGCGAGGTCGGCGACAACCTCGTCTTCATGGACGGCGGCGTGGTCGTCGAGTCGGGCAACCCGCGCGACGTCCTCGGCAACCCGCAGCACGACCGCACGAAGGCGTTCCTGTCCAAGGTGCTGTGACCGTCGTGACCGGTCCCGGCGCGTTAGGCACGGTCCCCGCGACACGCGAGAGGGGCGGTACGGAAGACCCGTACCGCCCCTCTCACGCGTTCCCGACCCCGGCCCCGTGCCCGGCGGGGCGGGCGGGCGCCGCTCCTCCTTCGGTCCCGCTACCTCAGACCGAGGACCAGCGCGTCCGAGGGGGAGCGCCAGACGGTACGGGCCTCCGCGAAACCGGCCTCGCGCAGCGTGCGGGCGTGCCAGGCCTCGTCGGGGGTGTCGCCGTCGGCGTGCTCGCCGTAGATCTCGAACCGGGCCTTCGTGGGCTCCGCCAGCACCGGGTCGGCTGCGGCCAGGGCCCACCACTCGCGCCAGTCGGGCACGCCCTGCGCGCGGGCCCGGTCCATGCCGGCGTGCCGGTGGGCGTGCTCGGCGGCGTCGATGCGCGGGGTGCTCGGGTCGGGCATGTGGTCGGCGTTCATGAACACCCCGCCGGGGCGCACCAGCGGCGCGATCCGCCCGTAGAGGACCGACAGGTCCGCGCTGGGCAGCCAGTGCAGGGCGGTGGCGGTCAGGACGGCGTCGTAGGAGTCGTGGGGGAGCGCCGCCGGCCAGTTCGGGTCCTTGAGGTCGGCGGTGACGAAGGTGACGCGGTCGTCCCCCTCGAAGTGGCCCCGGGCGATCGTCAGCAGCGCGGGGTCGAGATCCAGCCCGGTGCTCGTCGCTTCAGGGAACCGCTTGAGGAGCCGGTCCGTGATACTTCCCGTACCGCACGCGAGATCCAGGACCCGGGGGGTGGGACCGACCAGTGCCTCGACCATGTCCAGCATGACCCGGAACCGTTCCTCGCGGTCGGGCATGTACCACTCCTGCTGGCGGTCCCAGCTGTCCTGCCAGGCCTGCCAGTCCGTGCCGATCGAGTCGGTCCGCGCATCCGTCATCCCGAAACCCTCCTCCACGTAATACCCTCGAACGTATATCGGCCGTTACAGCCGGCCCCCGTAGACACTAACCCGCAGCCGTAAGGACTACAAGTGGAACTGGCCCATTACTCGGACTATGCCGTGCGCCTGGTCAACACCGAGGAGCCGGCCCGCGGCAAGGACTCCCTCACCTCCGCCGACGACGTCCGCGCCCTCTTCGGGGCCAGCGTCCAGATGGCCCGCCGGGTCACCGACACCGACGTCACCCGCTTCCGCAACGTCCGCGGCCGGCTGCGCTCCGTCTTCGAGGCCGCCGACGGCGGCGACCACGTCCTCGCCGTCGACCTGCTGAACTCCCTGCTCATGGAGTTCCCCGTCAGCCCCCAGGTCTCCGGCCACGAGACCGTCGGCCCGGACGGCAGCCCCGACTGGCACATCCACCTCGCCGACCACCCCTCCAACGCCTCCGCCGGCTACGCCGCCATCGCGTCCTTCGGGCTCGCCTTCCACCTCACCGAACACGGCCCCGACCGGCTCGGCCTCTGCCAGGCCGCGCCCTGCCGCAACGCCTACCTCGACACCTCCACCAACCGCTCCCGGCGCTACTGCTCCGACCGCTGCGCCACCCGCGCCAACGTCGCCGCCTACCGCGCCCGCAAGCGCCTGGAGGCCGAGGAGTCCGCGCGCAGCGGCCGCGCCGCCGACAGCAGCCAGGACAGCCGGGCCCTGAGCGAGCGCTGAGCCGGGTCGCGCGGCCGCAGGCGCAGCACGGCCGTCGCCAGGACCAGGTCCTCGGGCACCGCCCCGTAGACGGTGCTGTCGCCGGTCTCGTTGAACGGGTTGTCGCCGAGCATCCACCAACCGCCCGGGCGCCGCTCCACCGCCCGCTTCACCACGAGCAGGTCCTGCTGGAACGGATGCCGGAACACGACCACGTCACCCGGTCGGACCAGCGCCCCGTGGCGGACCACGAGCCGGTCCCCCTGCAACAGCGTCGGCACCATCGACGGGCCCGTCACCTCGGCGACACCGAAACGCACCCGTTCGCGCCTGTTCTCCGTCATGTCCGACCTCCTCGTCCCTCCCCGCATGCTGCCGTACGGCGCCGTACGTTCGCTCACCACTCCTCGTCCGGGGCTGGACTTTTGTCCCAAGCCCATGGGGGCGCCCGCGATATCCCCTTTCTCAGCGAGTAATCTCCACCCTTGAGAAGACGATCACGAGGAGGACAAGCCCATGCTTTCCCGCTTCTTCGCCCCCAAGGTGAAGGTCTCCGCCCACTGCGACCTGCCCTGCGGCGTGTACGACCCGGCCCAGGCCCGCATCGAGGCCGAGTCGGTCAAGGCCGTCCAGGAGAAGTACCAGGCCAACGAGGACGCGGACTTCCGCGCGCGCGCCATCACCATCAAGGAGCAGCGCGCCGAGCTCGCGAAGCACCACGTGTCGGTGCTGTGGAGCGACTACTTCAAGCCCCCGCACTTCGAGAAGTACCCGCAGCTCCACACCCTGGTCAACGACACCCTGAAGGCCCTCTCGGCCGCCAAGGCGTCGAACGACCCGGCGACCGGCGCCAAGGCCCTGGAGCTCATCGCCGAGATCGACCGGATCTTCTGGGAGACCAAGGCCGCCTGATCCCGGTGCCCGGGGGATCCCCCCGCGCCGCTCAGCGCGCACGCGACAACGGCCCGACCGCTCCGAGCGGCCGGGCCGTTGGGCTGTCCGCCCCCGGTCGGGGCCTCGGGGGCGTGCCCGGCGTCCCGCTACTGTTCGGATGTCGAGTCTGAACGGGAGCCATCATGCACTCTCTATCGCACGACCACACCGGAACGCGCGTCAAACGACTGCGCCTGGAACGCCACCTCACGCAGAAGGCGCTGTCCGACCTCTCGCTCGTGCCGTATGGCACGCTCATCAAGGTGGAACAGGGCGTCACGCCCGCCACGCCCTACGTCATCGCCGCCCTGGCCAGAGCCCTGCGCGTCGAGGTCGCCACGGTCACCGGCCAGCCGTACGTCACCGAACTGCGCGCGGACGAACTGGACGTGCTCATCCGACCGATCCGCGAGGCGCTCGACCTGTACGACCTCGGCGCCGACCCGGACGTCGCGCCGCGCGCGGACCACCTGCTCGCCGCCGACGCCGAATCCCTCCTCGTCGCCGTCCGCGCCGGCGAGATCAAGCAGGTCGCCGGCCGGCTCCCCGGCCTGCTCCAGGAGGCGACGACGGCGGCGCACGCCGCGCCGGCCCGCGAGCGTTGGCTGCTCCTGGCCGGCCTCTACCGCACCGCCTACGACGTCTCCTCGAAGCTCGGCTACTACGACCTCGCCGCGCTGTCCCTGGCCCGCATGGACTGGGCGGCCGAACGCGGCTCCGACGCCGTGTTCGGCGCCATGTACCGCTACATGCGGGCCCTGACCTACCTGCGAGCCGGCGAATACCGCACCGGCGCACGGCTCGTCGACCTCGGGCTGCGGACGTTGGCGCAGTCCGAGCCCAGCCGGGAACGAGAGGTGGTCACCGGTCAGCTCCACCTGGGCGCGGCGGTGCTGGCGGGACGGTCGAAGGACGGCGATCGGGCCGAGGGGCACCTCGGGGAGGCGGAGCGGATCGCGGACTCCACCGGCGAGGCCGTCACCGTGCACTGGTTGACCTTCGGGCCCACGAACGTCGCCGTGCACCGGGTGAGCGTACTGGCCGAACTGGACGAGTACGGGCAGGCCGCGCAGAGCGGGCGCGGGCTGAACATCCCGGCGGACTGGCCCAGGTCGCGGCGCTCTCACCACCACGCCGAGCTGGCCCGGGCTCAGCTGT
Source organism: Streptomyces sp. NPDC048606 (assembly GCF_040650855.1). Classification (NCBI taxonomy): domain Bacteria; kingdom Bacillati; phylum Actinomycetota; class Actinomycetes; order Kitasatosporales; family Streptomycetaceae; genus Streptomyces; species Streptomyces sp. NPDC048606. The sequence goes on from NZ_JBEZIB010000002.1 coordinate 239,971, forward strand.
GGACCGGCGACCTGGACGGCAGCTTCCAGAACCTCCTGCACGCGCGGAAGGCGGCACCCCAGCAGGCCCGGTACCACCAGACCGTCCGCGAGACCTACGCGGGCCTGGAGGCGGCACGCCGCCAACTGCCCGACTCCTTCATGTCGTACGGCTCCTGGCTCGGGGCCTGACCCTCCGCGAAACCGTGGCCCCGACTATCCGGAACTCCGGACAGTCGGGGCCTCGCCGTGCCTCCACACTCGTGCCACCACTCGCTGACGACGGTAGGGAGCCGCCGTGTCCTGTAGGAGAACGGCCGACTGGTACGCGCGGTGTCTGGACGATCCGGCGGTCGCGCACGCCGAGTGGCGGGAGCGGGGCGTGGCCGTGCTGCCGCTCGGGGCGCGGTTCGAGGCCGTGCGGATCCCCGACGCCCTGGCCCGGGCCGCGACCCTGAGCGACCGGGACGACGTCGTGGGCCTCGTCCTCGCCGTGGCCCTGGAGGGACCCGTCATCCACGACGCGCGCGGGCGCAACCACTACGCCCTCGTCGAGCCCGGCACGGCGCGGGGGTGGGGCGCCCGCGCCGGCGCGGAGTGCCTCGGCCACGGCACGTACCTCGGGGTGCCCGACCCGCTGCGGGCCCGGGGCGAGGAGCGGCGGCCCCTGTACTGGGCCGCGCCCCCCGTCCCCGGGGACTGGTTCTGCCGCACCGCCGCCGTCCGCCTGCTCGTCCGCGTCGGCGAGGCCCGGCTCGGGGAGGCCCGGCCCGGCGGGTCGGGCGGATGATCGAGGTCGCGGCGTCGCACGCGCACCCCGACGGACTGTGCGCGCGGCCCCGGACACCGTGCGCCCGGCTCGCCGCGCGGTCCGAAGCTTTTCGGTCGCCGGGCGGGCGGCGGTCCGGGTGACGGCCGAGGGGCCCGACCGGGTGTGGTCGGGCCCCTCGGGGGTGTGCGCGCCGGGCCCGGGGCCGGGCGGGCGGGGTTACTCGTCGTCCTCGTCCTCGTCGTCGAGACGGGCCAGCCAGGTGGCCAGGCGCTCCACCGGGACCTCGAAGTCCGGGTTGAGGTCGACGAACGTACGGAGCTGCTCGGCGAGCCACTCGAAGGTGACCTCCTCCTCGCCGCGCCGCTTCTCCAGCTCCTCGATGCCGCGATCGGTGAAGTACAAGTCGGGCTCCGTGCCGTGTCGTGGTGGGGGTGTTTCCCGCCAGGATAATCCGCCTTACGACCACACCCTCCCGCCACGTCCGTCCCCGGGGCTAGCCTGGACGGCCACGATGGGACGACAGGGCCTGACGGTGGGCGGGGGGCGCGGGATGCCTGACGGGCTGGGCACCGGTTCGGCGCGTGCCTACGCGCTCCTGGAACCCCTGGTCCGGGCCGCGACGGTACGCGTCCATCCGCCCCGGGGCGGGTATGACAACCCCGGCAGCGACTGGTCCGGACCCACCTGGGGCAGCGGCTTCTTCATCGCCCCCGGCTGGGTCCTGACGTGCGCGCACGTGGTCGGCGAAGGGGGTGCCGCGATGCGGCTGGCGGGGCGCGAGCTCGGCATCACCTTCCAGTCCGGCCCCGACGGGGCCACCGGAACCGTCGCGGGCCGGGTGGAATGCGTCCTGCCCGAACGGCTGGAGGAACGGCGCCCCGGCCGCCGGGCCCTGTGGGACCTGCCCGACCTGGCCCTGGTCCGGGTCCTCGCCCCCGTCTCGCACGCCTGCGTCTGGCTCACCGACCGCGCCGGCCCCCACCTCGACGAGGCCGCCTACTTCGGCTGCACCGAGGAACTCGGCGTCCCCGAGATCACCGGCCGCACCACCCGGCTGCGCGGCATCGCCGCCCACGGCGCCGCCATCCGCCTCGGGGACGACGACGAGATCGAGGCCGGCATGTCCGGCGGCCCCGTCGTGGACCTCGCGCGCGGCGAGGTCGTCGGCGTCGTCAAGGCCCGCCGGCACGGCGGCGGGGGAGGCCTCGCCGTCTCGGTGTCCCAACTGCGGACCCTGCCCATGGCCGCCACCGGCCAGACCGGCCTGTACCGCAGGGTGATGCAGGCCCACGACCTCTACCACCACGACCGCCACCTGAGCGATCTCGACAGCCGCCGCACCTGGACCGACGTCCACGACGAACTCGCCTCCGCCGAGCCCGACCGGTACGGCGCACGCCACGGCGGCCGGGGCCGGCTCACCCCCGGGGAGTTCACCACCCTGTGCGGGCTGCTGGCCGAGCTGCCGCCGCCCGGCTCCTCGGAGGCCGTGCGCGAGCTCGTCGAACAGGCCCGGGGCGAGGAACCGGACACCGCCGTACCCGCCCCGCTCGGCTGGCGCGACGGCCTCGGCCTGCTGCACGATCCGCCCGGCGTCGGAGGTGAGGCCGCGGCGATGCTCCGCTACGCGACCGGCGTGAGCGTCGCCGACCACCGCGAGCCCCCCTCGCCCGGCGCGGACGACGAACTGTGGGACTGGGTGCGCACCACCGCGGAGCGACTGTGGCGCCCGCTGCGGCGCGAACTGGGCGAGCAGCGCGACCGCGGCCTCGTCGAACGCGAGCGCCGCCGCCGCGCCCACGCCGCGACGGGGGCGCGCGGCCGGTCCAGGACCGCCACGGGCCCCCCGTCGGGACCCTCCGTACTGCTGGAGGTGTGGGCGCACGGCTGGGAGGACGTCCACGACTGGCGGGTCTCCGTCCTGGCCGGTCCCGCCCGCCCCGGCCACGTCACCCCGATCGCGTCCGGCGTCCGCGTCCGCCCCCACGACCTGCCCGAGGCCCTGCGGGCCCCGCTCGCCGAGGGCTTCCGGCGCTGCGACACGCACGAGGCGGCATCGCTCCTCGAAGTGGCCGTGGAACCCGAGCTGTTCGGGCTCCCGGTGGACGCCTGGACGCTGTCGGGCGGGGTGCCCCTGGGCGTCCAGCGCCCGGTGGTGCTCCGCCACCCGGACGGCGACGGGGGACCGGCCGCGGCCGTCCGGTGGGCGCGGGTGCGCGAGGGCCCGCTCCTCGACCAGCGGGCCGACTGCGCGCGCGGGCGACCGCGCAGCCCCTCGCCCGGCTGGCTGGCCGGACTCCTGGACAACACCGTCCCCGTGCTCTGCCGGGCCGCCGACGCCGAACCGACGCTGGGCGCGCTGCGCGCCGTACGGGAGACGGGCTACGGGGTGCTGGTCGGCCGCCGCCCGCCGCCCGGCCCGCCCGTGTCCTGCGCGCCCTTCCACCGCGGGCTGCGCGAGGAGTTGGCCGAGGCGGGCCGCGCCGCGGTGTTGCCGCAGCGCCTGCGGGCGCTGCGGGCCCGGGCGTACGGGGCGGACCCCGACGCCTACTGGGCGGCCGGGGTGACCCTCGTCTGGGACGACCCGGCGCGGCCCCTGCCCGAGGACGAGCCGCTCCAGGGGGACCTGTGAGCGGGCGGCGGACGACCGCCCCGGGCGCCGCGCCCGGGGCGCGGGGGAGCCGGGCGACGGCGGGCACGGCGTCCGGGGGAGCACGGAGCGCGGGACCCGTACGGAGCGGGTCCGTACGGGTGTGGGGTCGTGGGAGGGAGCGGGCGTGAGCGAGGAATGGCTGATCTACCGGGGGGTGGGCGAACCACACGACGGGATCGGGGCGCTGCCCGACCCGCCGCCGTGGCGGGACTTCGACGGCGGACCCCTCGCCGAACCGGAGGGGGCCGCCGCGGCCGTCGACGGGAGCGTGGCGCGCAGGCTGGGCGCCCACCGCCGGGCCGCCGCCCTGCACCGGCCCGAACCGGAGGAGCTGGAGGCGGTCAACGCGGCCCTCTACCTGCGCCGGCCGCTGCTGGTCACCGGCTACCCGGGCACCGGGAAGTCCACCCTGGCGCACGCCGTCGCCCACGAACTGAAACTGGGGCGGGTCCTGCGCTGGCCGGTGGTCTCGCGGACCGTCCTCCAGGAGGGCCTCTACCGCTACGACGCCCTCGCCCGCCTCCAGGACGTCCAGATCACGGCGGGCGCCGGCCGGTCGGACCGGGCCCCGGCCGCCGGAGCCGAGGGCGGAGCCGACGCCGGAGCCGACAACAGAGTCCACGGCGGAGCCGACAGCGGCATCGGCCGCTACATCCGCCTCGGCCCGCTCGGCACCGCCCTGCTGCCCACCGCGCGACCGCGCGTGCTGCTCATCGACGAACTCGACAAGAGCGACATCGACCTGCCCAACGACCTCCTGAACGTCCTGGAGGAGGGCGAGTTCACGCTGCCCGAACTGGAACGGGTCGCCGACTCCGAACCCGAGGTGCGCGTCCTCACCGACGACGGCACCAAGGTCACCGTCCGCGACGGCCGCGTGCGCTGCCGGGCCTTCCCCTTCATCATCCTCACCAGCAACGGCGAACGGGACTTCCCCGCCGCCCTGTTGCGCCGCTGCATCCAACTCAAGCTCGGCCCCCCGGGCGAGAAGCGCCTCGCCGGCATGGTCCGCGCCCACCTCGGGGAGGAGGCGGCGCAACTCGGCGCCGACCTGATCCGCGAGTTCCTCAGCCGCTCCCGCTCCGAGCTGGTCGCGGCCGACCAACTCCTCAACGCCATCTACCTCACCCACTACGCCGCCCCGCCCACCCGCGAGGACCTCGCGGACCTGCTCATCCAGCGCCTCGACCGTCCGAGGTGAGCCCGTGGCCGCATCCCCCGACCCGGTGATCCGCGCCCTCGCCGGCCTGCTGCGCTCCGTCGGGCTCGACCCCTCCGCCGAGGAACTCGCCGACGCCCTGTGGCTGGCCGGCCGCACCCGCGAGGCGGCCCGCGCCGCCGCCCCGGACGGCCCGCGCGACACCCCGCCCCGACCGGACCGGGAGGAGGACGAATCCGACGAGGAGACCGGCGGGGGACCCCGCCCGACCCGCCCCCGGGAGGAGACCGACGCCGAGGAGGCGCTGCGCCTCTACCCGGCCGGCGCCCCCGCCCCCGGGACCGACCCGGACGAGGGGACCGGGGCCGACCCCGACGCCGACGGCGAACCGTTCGGCGGCGGGCAGACGCCGGGCGGGATCCCCGTACGGGTGCCCGCGGCGGCCGCGCTGCCGCGCATCCTGGAGGTCCAACGCGCCCTGCGCGCCCTGCAACGCCACCGCCCGCCCGGCCCGCCCACCCGACACGTCCTCGACGAGGCCGCCACCGCGGAGGCCGGGGCCCGCGCCCTCGGCCTGCTCATCCCCGTGTTCCGGCCCGAGACCCGCCGCGAGGCGACCGTACGGCTGGTGATGGACGCCTCCCCGTCCATGGCCGTCTGGCACGAGATGTTCGAGGAGCTGCGGGCCGTCTGCGAACGCCTCGGCGCCTTCCGCGACGTCCAGGTCCACTACCTCCACCGGCCCGCCGACGGCACGGCCGCGATCGGGCGCGGCCCCGCCCCCGGCACCGCCCTGCGCTCCGGCGACCAACTGCGCGACCCCACCGGACGCACCCTGACCATGGTCGTCTCCGACTGCGCCGGACCGCTGTGGCGCGAGGGAGAGGCCCAACGCCTGCTCCACCGGTGGGCCCAGTGCGCGCCCTGCGTGGTCGTCCAACCCCTCCCGCAGCGCCTCTGGAGCCGCAGCTGGCTGCCCACCGAACGCGGCGTGCTGGAGCGCGCCGACGGCGGCGCGGGCGCGGGCGCCGGCCCGCTGCTGCGCTTCCGCTCCGACCGGGCGCCCCGGCCCGGCCGGCCCACCGGAGGGCTCACCGTCCCGGTGCTGCCGCCCAGCGCCACCGCCCTCGGGGCGTGGGCCCGGCTCGTCGCGGGGCTGGGCACCGGCCCCGTACCGGCCGAGGTGGGCCGGGTCCTCGCCCGCCACCCCGCCTCCCCCCAGCCCCTGCCCAGGGCCGCCCGACCGCCCCGCGAACTCGTGCGCCGCTTCCGCTCCTCCGCCGCGCCCGACGCCGTCCGGCTCGCCGTGTACCTGTCGGCGGCCCCGCTCACCCTGCCCGTGATGCGGCTCGTCCAGCGCACGATGCTCCCCGACTCGGAACCCTCCGACCTCGCCGAGGTCCTGCTCAGCGGGCTCCTGAGGCGCACCGGGGAGGCGCCGGGCCAGTGGTACGAGTTCGTCCCCGGGGTGCAGGACGTGCTGCTGGGGCCCCTGGGACGGGACGAGGCCGCGCTCGTGCTCACCCACTGCTCCGAGTACGTCCTCGCGCACTTCGGCCGCGGCGTGCGCAACTTCCCCGCGCTCGCCGTCTCCCAGCTCACCGGCGTCCCCCTCACCGAACCCGGGGCCGAAGCCGGCCGGGTGCCCCCGCTGCGCCCCCCGCAGGCCTTCGCCCACGTGTCGGCCAAGGTCGTACGCCGCTACCTGCCCGGCCCGCCCGAAGAGGACCCCGCCCACGCCGCGACCGCGCCCCCCGCACCGCCCGTCCCCGACCGCGCCCGCTCCCTGCGCGCGGCCCTGGACCGGCTCGTGGACGGCGACGCGCGGGCCCTGTACGAGGCCGCCGCCCTGCTGCGCCGGGCCGTCACCGCCCCGCCCGGACCCCAGGACCCGCCGGAGGAGGCCGAGACCGCGCTCGCGGAGGTACTGCTGTGGCTGTGGGCCGAACAGCGCGACCCCGAACTCCTCGACGAGGCCGAACGGGCCCTGACCGGCCTGCGCACGCCCGCCGCCGGCGCCGCCCTGGGCCGGGTGCTGTACGAACGGGCCCTGGCCGGCCGGCCCGACGCGGAGCTGCTGGCCGCCGCCGAGCGGGAGTTCGCGCAGGCCGGCGCCGCCGCCGACCCCCGCCTGCGCCGGGACTGCGCGGTCCGGCGGGCGCAGACCCTGATCCGGCTGGGCGAGCTGCGCGGCGATGCCGGCCCACTGCACGAGGCGCGGGTGGCGCTGGAGGCCGCGGTCCTGCCGCAGGAGGCCCCGGGCGGCCCGGGCGCCCACCCCGAACTGCTGCTGGCCCTGGGCCGGGTGCTGCTGGCCCTGCTGCCCCACACCCCGGACCCGACGGAACGCACCGCCCTGGCCGAACGGGCCGCCGCCCGCCTGGGCACCGCCCTGGCCGCCCTGCTGGACGGCGCCTCGGCCACCGACCCCGACGCGCCGGAACCGCAGGGGCGGGGCGCCGACGGGCACGGCGCCGACGGGCACGACGGGCACGACGGGGCCCCGACCGACGCCGACACCGACACCGACGCCGGGGCGGGCGCGGCCGGGATCCGGGAACGCCGGGTCGCACGGCCCGTCGGCCCGGCGGAGGCACGCGGGACGCGGGCGCGCGTGCGCGTGGAGCTGGCCGCCGCGCTGCGCCACCTCCCGGCGCGGCTGGAGGAGGCGGCCGCGCAACTGGCCCGGGCCCTGGAGGAGTCCGTCGGGGACCCCGAGCTGCGGTTGGCCGCCCTGCTGTGCCTGGCCCGGGTGCACCGCGCCCGGTACGCGCGCGACGGCGACCCGGCGGCCCTGGAGGAGGCCGGCGAGGCCTACGGCCGGGCCCGGGGGCTGATCCCGCGGGACGCGGACGCCTTCGCGGAGCTGCTCCCCGAGTGGGGCGACGCGCTCCTGGACCGGGCCCGGGCCGGCGACGGCCGCCGCTTCGCCTCCCTCGCCGTACGGGTCCTGCGCGAGAGCCGGGCGGCGGTGCCCCAGTCCGACCCCGGATCGGCGTACCGGCTGCTGAGGCTGGCCGCCGGGCTGCGGCTGCGGCACGCCTACGAGGGGGACCTCGTCGACCTCAGGGAGGCGGAGTACCTGTTGGAGCTGGCCGTCCGGCAGAGCCACGGCCCCCTCGAACGGGCCCGCGCCTGGCGGGAACACGGGGACGTGCAGCAGGAGATCCACGCCCACACCGGCACCGCCGACCGGCTCGACCGGGCCGCCGACTCCTACCGGCGGTCCTGGCGCGCCGCCCTGGAGGCCGACCGCGACGCCCGCGAGGACCACGCCGACCGCCGCCCCGACGGCGCCGCCCTGCGGCTCGCGGCCCGCGTCCAACAACTGCGCGGGGACGTCCTGGAACGGCTGGCCCGCCCCCGCGCGGCCCTGGACGCCTACCGGGCCGCCCTGGAGCTGTGGCAGCGCCTCGGCACCCCGGACGACGAACGGGCCCGCACCGTCCGGGCCCGCGTCCACGCCCTGGAGACGGGGGGTTAGGTCGTGCGGCCGGACCCTGCCGGGCCCGCGATGCCCGCCGCGGGTGCGCCCCGGCCGTTTCCGCCCGCCCGGCGACGGGAAGGGGCAGTGGACCACCGCATACGACAGGGGGACGGGCTGCCCATGGTGACGGGACGTCGGGACACGACCACGCCGGCACCTCCGGCCACGACCACACCGGTGACCCCCGTGGCCCCGGCCCCGGCCCCCGGCCGGCCCCCCGCGCGGGAGGCGGCCCCGCCCCGCCCCTGCCCCGCCCGACTGCCCGACCTGTCCGGCCTCGACCTGGCCGCCCTGCGCGGGATCGACCATCCCGTCCTGGCCGAGGTCATCGAGGGCATGGTCGACCGCGTCACGCACCCGGCCGAGATCCTCAACGCCTTCGACTCCGGCGTCGTCTAGCCGCCCCCGGTTTCCACCGGACCGGGTCCGTACCGGCCGGAGTTGACCACTTTCCGCCGTTAGCGGGGGCTCTGCGCAGGGCAGGGATGCACCGTCCGCGGCGAGAGGTACAGGCGATGGGCCAAGCGATGACGAGCGTTCCCGTGCTGCCCGCGCACCGACCGCCGGTCGTCGGCGACCCCGCCGAACCGGCCGCGTCCGGCGCACCGGGCGAACCGCCCCCGCCCGTCGCGCACGCCCGTCACGCCCCCTGGCCCTACGCCCGGCTCGACGTGCCCGCCCTGCGCTCCGCCGGCCACGCACCGCACCCCGTACGGCAGTTCGTGCTCAAGACCCACAGCCGCTGCAACCTCGCCTGCACCTACTGCTACGTCTACGAGATGGCCGACCGCAGCTGGCGCGACCGTCCCGCCGTCATGGCGCCCGCCGTCGCCGCGCGCGCCGCCGAACGCATCGCCGAGCACGCCGCCGCCCACGATCTGAGCCGCGTCGACCTGGTCCTGCACGGCGGCGAACCCCTCCTCGGAGCCCCCGCCCGGCTGGCCGCGCCCGTCGAGGCGGTACGCGAGGCGCTGGCCCGCCGGGCCCCCCGCACCCGGCTCACCGCGAGCGTGCAGACCAACGCCACCCTGCTGACGCGGGGCCGCGTCGCCGCGCTGGCCGCCGCCGGGATCCGGGTCGGCGTCAGCCTCGACGGCGGGCTCCCCGCGCACAACGCGCGCCGCGTGGACCACACCGGGCGGCCCGCGTTCGCCGCCGCCGCCCGGGGCCTGCGGCTGCTCGCCCGGCATCCCGCCGGGTACGCCGGGGTGTTGTGCGTCGTGGACCTCGCGCAGGACCCGGTGGAGACGTACGAGTCCCTGCTGGAGTTCGCCCCGCCCGTCATCGGCCTGCTGCTGCCGCTGGCCAACCGGTCCGCCCCGCCGCCCGGCCACACGGGCACCGGAGCCCCGTACGGGGACTGGCTCGTCGCCGTCTTCGAACGCTGGTGGCACGACGGGGCGCGGCGCACCCGGGTCCGCGTCTTCGAGGAGGTGATCGCGCTGTTGCTGGGGTTGCCCGCCGCGACCGAGACCCTGGGCCTGGCGCCCGTCACCACCGCCGTCGTCGAGACCGACGGCAGCATCGAACAGGCCGACTCGCTGAAGTCCGCGTACGAGGGGGCCGCCGCGACCGGCATGAACCTCGACACCCACAGCTTCGACCAACTCCTCGACCACCCCGGCTTCGTCGCCCGCCAGCTCGGGCGGGAGGCCCTCGCCGACGCCTGCCGGTCCTGCGAACTGGTGGAGGTGTGCGGCGGCGGGCACTACCCGCACCGCTACCGCGAGGGGGAGGGGTTCCGGCAGCCGTCCGTGTACTGCGCCGACCTCCAGCGACTGATCCGGCACGTCGCCGACGCGCTGCACACCGCCGCCACGACGGGACGGGCCGCCTCGTGAACCACCGCACGGACCCCGGCCGCGCCACCCCCGGCCGCACCGACCCCACCCGCATCGACCCCACCCGTACCGCGCGCCCCGGCGATCCGGCCGTCCCCACCCCGCGCACCCCCGGGACGGACCCCCTCGGCGCGCCGCCCGCCACCGCCGCGCCCGCCGCCGAAGCCGCCGACGCCCCCGACTCCGGCCTCGACTCCTTCGCCGTCAGCTCCCGCACCCTGCGCGCCCTCGCCTCCACCGAACCCACCCCCGAGGGCACCCGCCTCGTGCGCGACGTACGCCGCTCCAAGCGGCTGCTCCTGCTGCGCGCCGTCCTCGACGCCGCCCCCGACGGCCCCGGCGGCGAGACCGGCGAACGGTGGGCGCTCCTGGAGGAGGCCGAACGACAGGACCCCGACGCGGTGCGCGACGTACTGCACTACCCCGCCACCGGCGTCTGGGCCGAGGAGACCCTGCGCCGGCTGCACGCCCCCTACGGTCCGGCCCCCGACCTCGCCCACCTCGGCGCCCTCGCCGTCGCCGCCGCGCTGCGCGCCGGGATCGGCTTCAAGGCCACCCTGCGGCCCGTCAACGGCCGCCTCGTCCTGCCCACCCTCGGCCTGCTGCGCCCCGACCGCCCCGGCCCGCTCGCCCTGACCGAACGCTCCTGGGACAGCGCCGACGCCCTGCCCCTGCACCCCCTGCCCGGCGGCCGGGCCTCCCTCGACGACCTCGACCCCTACCGGGTCCGGCCCCCCGGCGGACCCGCCCCGGGCCATCCCGTCGAGCTCCGGACCGAGCCCGTGCGCGCCGCCCGCCGGCTCACCCCCAAGGGGCACAAGCGCTGGGACATCCAGTGGTCCGGCGCCCTCACCCTGCTGGAGCGCTACGACTCCACCCGCGCCGAGGAGGTGGACGCCCTGCTGCGCTCCGTCGTGCCCCTGGCCGGCGGCTCCCGCTCCACCGGCGCCACCCTGCCCGCCGCCGCCGGCTCGCTCCTGGCCCGCAGCCAGGCCCCGCCCGCGCTCGCCGCGACCCTGGTCCACGAGGTCCAGCACGGCAAACTGGCCGCGCTCGCCGACATCCTGACCCTGCACACCGCCGACCGCACCCCCTGCCACTGGGCCCCCTGGCGCGAGGACCCCAGGCCCCTGGAGGGGCTGCTGCACGGTACGTACGCCCACCTGGCCCTCGCCGGCTACTGGCAGCGCGCCGCCCTGTACGGGGCCCGCGGCGCGTGGGCCCAGCACGCCCGCCTGCGCGCCCAGGTCGCGGCGGTGCTGCCCGCCCTGCGCGCCGAACCCCATCTGACCGTCACCGGAAGGGAGTTCGTCGAAGGAATGGCCTGCGCGGAGCGGGCCATGGACGAACTGCCGCCGCCCGGCGACCAACACGCCACGGCCCGCCGCGCCCTCGACCGGGAACGCCGCGCCTGGTACGAGGCGCACCCCGAAATCGCCCCGCCCCGCCACGGCTGAGGACCCCCGGGGCTGCGGTACCTTTCAATCCCGCACCGCCCCGTCCCGCTCCACCCCCTCCCCTTCCAGTCCACCGCCGGGATCACAGGGAGACGGCAGCCATGACCGCCACCGGTACGCGTCACGACCGCGACGGAGCCGACCGACCGCGCCGCTTCGTCATCAGCTTCGCGGGCTTCAACCGGCCCTGGGCCGCGTGGATCGCCCACCGCCTGGAGGAACACGGCCACCGCGTCGTCCTCCAACGCTGGGACCCCCAGACCAGCCCCGGACTGGCCGAGGCCCTCGACGACCTGGCCCGGGCCGGCGGCCGGATCCTCCTCGTCCTCAGCGAGCGCTACTTCTCGCTGGGCACCCACGCCGACGACGAGTGGAACACCGCCCTGCGCACCGTCACCGAGGCCCACCCCGGCCGGTTCGCGGCCGTCTGCCTCACCGACGCCCCGCTGCCCAGCGCCGTCGCCGCCCTGGAGAAGACCGACCTGTGGGGCCTGGACGCCTACGAGGCCGAGTACCGGGTGCTGCGCCGCCTGGAGCTGCCCACCGACCGCATCGGCACCGAGTCCGGCCGGCGCGGCCCCCGCTTCCCCAACGACCCGCCCGAGGTCTGGGGCCGCGTCCCGCGCCGCAACCCCCGCTTCACCGGCCGCAACGACGTCATCGGCCGGCTGCGGTCCGCCCTCGCCGAGGCCCCGCCCGGCGCCTCCACCGTGACCCTGCTCGGCCTGTCCGGCGTCGGCAAGACCCAGGTCGCCACCGAGTACGCCTACCGCTTCGCCTCCGAGTACGACGTCGTGTGGTGGGTCCCCGCCGAGGACCGGCCCACCCTGCGCGAACGCCTCGCCGACCTGGCCCCCGCCCTCGACCTGCCGCGCGGCGCCGGCAGCTACGGCGAGCAGATCCGCGCCGTACTGGAGGCCCTGCGGCGCGGGAACCCGTACCACCGCTGGCTGTTGGTCTTCGACGGCTGTGACCACCCCGACGACCTCACCGACCTGCTGCCCTCCGGCGCCGGCGACGTGATCATCACCTCCCGCAACCGGGAGTGGGCCACCCGCCACACCAGCCTCGTCGAGGTCCCCCTGTACGCCCGCCCCGAGTCGCTCACCTTCATCCGCCGCCGGGCCCGCCGGCTCACCGCCGACGAGGCCGACCAGCTCGCCGAGGCGCTGGAGGACTACCCCCTCGCCCTCGACCAGACCGCCGGCTGGCTCGCGGACTCCCCGATCGGCGTCGGCGAGTACCTGAGCCTGCTCCAGCGCCGCCTCGACTCCCACGAGGCCGTCACCCTCTCCGACGACTACCCGCTGCCCTTCCCCACCGCGCTGGCCATACTCCTCAACAACGTCCGGGAGAACTTCCCCGACGCCCTCGCCCTGCTGCGGCTGTTCGTCTTCTTCGCCCCCGGCCGCGTCCCGCTGCGCCTGCTGCGCGAGTTCCCCGCCGACGACGTGCCCGAGCACCTCGCCGGCATCGTCAACGACCAGATCCGCTGGAACGCCGCCCTCAACAAGCTCGTCCAGTTCTCCGTGGTCCGCCTGGAGTACTCGGACCTGTCCGTGGAGGAGGGCGGCGGCCTGGAGACCGTGCAACTCCACCGCATGGTCCACAACATCGTCCGCGAGAACCTCGCCGAGGAGGAGGCCGAGCAACTCTCCCGCGCCGTCCGCCAGGTGCTCGCCGCCGCCGACCCCGGCCGCCCCACCGACTCCCGCCTGTGGCCCCGCTACGCCGAACTCGTCCCGCACCTGGAGTCCGCCGGGGTCCTCACCAGCACCAACCCCCGCATCCAGAACTTCCTGCTGCACTGCCTGCGCTACCTCATCCTCGCCGGCGAGTACCGCACCTGCCTGCGCCTGTCCGAACGGACCGACACCGTCTGGCGGGCCATGCTCGGCGACGACCACGACCAGGTCCGCGAACTCAGCTACCACCACGGCGGCGCCCTGCGCATGCTCGGCCACTTCCGCCAGGCCGAACAACTCGCCCGCCAGGTCGCCGACCGCCTCCTCGCCGAACGCGGCGACCGCGACCTGGAGACCCTGCGCGCCACCAGCACCTACGCCGGCGTCCTCCTGGGCACCGCCAAGTTCGACGAGGCCCGCGTCCTGCTGGAACACGCCTTCGCCACCTACCGCGAACTCCTCGGCGAGGACGACTCCACCACCCTCGGCGCCCAGAACAACGTCGCCGTCGTCCTGCGCCTCCTCGGCCGCTACCAGGAGGCCTACGACACCGACCTGGACACCCTGCGCCGCCGCGAACGGGTCCTGCGCGTCCGGCACATCGCCACCCTCTCCTCCGGCATCGGCTGCGCCATGGGCCTGCGCCTCATGGGCCGCTACCGCGAGGCCCTCGCCCGCCAGGAGCAGGGCCTCAAGCTCAACACCCAGGTCCTGGGCCCCAACCACCCCCAGACCCTGCGCGCCGAACACAACCTCGGCATGTGCCTGCGCCGTTCGGGCGACATCACCGGAGCCGGATCCCGCCTGCGCGGCGTCCTGGAACGCTCCACCCGGGTCTTCGGCGCCGAATTCCCCTGGACCCTGATGGTCGCCTCCGACTACGCCACCTACCTGCGCGAGTACGGGGACATCGAGGAGGCCCGCCGGATCTCCGAGGAGGTGGTCCGCGGCTACCAGTCCCAACTCGGCCTCGCCCACCCGTACAGCATCGGCACCGTCGGCAACCTCGCCCTCGTGCTGCGCGCCCAGGGCGAACGCACCGAGGCCCTCAACCTCGCCGAACAGGCCCTCGTCGGCATGCGCGGAGCCCTCGGCGACCGCCACCCCTGGACGTTGGGCTGCGCCCTCAACGCCACCGGGCACCGCAACATCACCGGCCGCTTCGAGGACGCCCTCGACCTCAGCCGGGAGACCCTGCGCGGAGCCGAACGGATCCTGGGCCCCGACCACCCCATGGCCCTCAGCGCCCGGACCGCGCTCGCCGCCGACCTGCGGGCCGTCCGCGAGGACACGGAGGCCGCCAAACACGAGGACGCCGCCCTCAAGGCCCTCACCCGCACCCTCGGCCCGCAGCACGTCCACACCGTCTCGGCCCGCCAACAGGCACGCCCCTACTGGGACTTCGAACCCCAACCGTAGGGGCGCGGGGCCCCGGAACGCCGGAAGGCCCGGCTCCCGAAGGAGCCGGGCCTTCCGCGTTCGCACGCGGCGCTGGGATCAGGCCTCGAAGACCTCGTTCAGCAGCTGCTGCTGCTCGGCCTGGTGACGCTTCGCCGAGCCCACGGCCGGGGACGAACCGTGCGGACGCGAGATGCGCCGCAGCCGCTCGTTGGCCGGGACCTCGGCGCCGACCGCCAGGTCGAGGTGGTCGATCAGGTTCAGCGCGATGAACGGCCACGCACCCTGGTTCGCCGGCTCCTCCTGCGCCCAGATGTACTTCGCCGCGTTCGGGAACTTGGCGATCTCCGCCTGGAGCTCCGCGCCCGCCAGCGGGTACAGCCGCTCGATGCGGACGATCGCGGTGTCGGTGATGCCGCGCTTCTCCCGCTCGGCCTCCAGGTCGTAGTAGACCTTGCCCGCGCAGAAGACGACCTTGCGGACCGCGTTCGGGTCCACCGTGGTGTCGCCGATGACCGGACGGAACGAACCGGTCGTGAACTCCTCCGCCTTCGACGCCGCGGCCTTCAGACGCAGCATCGACTTCGGGGTGAAGACGACCAGCGGCTTGTGGTGCGGGTTGTGGACCTGCCAGCGCAGCAGGTGGAAGTAGTTCGACGGCAGGGTCGGCATCGCGACCGTCATGTTGTTCTGCGCGCAGAGCTGCAGGAAGCGCTCCGGGCGGGCGGAGCTGTGGTCCGGGCCCTGGCCCTCGTAGCCGTGCGGCAGCAGCAGCGTGACGCCGGAGGTCTGGCCCCACTTCTGCTCGGCCGAGGAGATGAACTCGTCGACGACGGTCTGCGCGCCGTTGACGAAGTCACCGAACTGCGCCTCCCACAGGACCAGCGCGTCCGGACGGGCCAGCGAGTAGCCGTACTCGAAGCCCATGGCCGCGTACTCGGAGAGCAGCGAGTCGTAGACGTTGTAGCGGGCCTGGTCGTCCGACAGGTACTGCAGCGGGGTGTAGTCCTCGCCGGTCTCCCGGTCGATGAGGACCGCGTGACGCTGACCGAAGGTGCCGCGGCGGGAGTCCTGGCCGGACAGCCGGACCGGGGTGCCCTCCATCAGCAGCGAACCGAAGGCCAGGGTCTCGCCCATGCCCCAGTCGATGGTGCCGTCGTCGATCATCGCCGCGCGGCGCTGGAGCTGCGGCAGCAGACGCGGGTGGACGGTGACGCCCTCGGGGATGGTGACCTGGGACTCGGCGATCCGCTTGACGACGTCCTGCGAGATCGCCGTGTTCACGGCGACCGGGAAGTCGGCCTGGTCCACCGGGGCCGGCGCGGCGACCGCGGGCTGCGTGGCGGCCTCGCGGACCTCCGCGAAGACCTTCTCCAGCTGGCCCTGGAAGTCCTGGAGCGCCTGCTCCGCCTCTTCCAGGGTGATGTCGCCGCGACCGATCAGGGACTCGGTGTACAGCTTGCGCACCGAGCGCTTCTTGTCGATCAGGTCGTACATCAGCGGCTGCGTGAACGCCGGGTTGTCCGACTCGTTGTGACCGCGGCGGCGGTAGCAGATGAGGTCGATGACGACGTCCTTGTTGAACGCCTGACGGAACTCGAAGGCGAGCCGCGCGATGCGGACCACGGCCTCCGGGTCGTCGCCGTTCACGTGGAAGATCGGCGCCTCGATCATGCGGGCCACGTCGGTCGCGTACATCGACGAACGCGAGGACTCCGGGGCGGCGGTGAAGCCGACCTGGTTGTTGATGACGACGTGGACGGTACCGCCGGTGCGGTAGCCGCGCAGCTGCGACATGTTCAGCGTCTCGGCGACCACACCCTGGCCGGCGAAGGCCGCGTCACCGTGCAGGGCGACCGGCAGGACCGTGAAGTCCGTGCCGCCCTTGTTGATGATGTCCTGCTTGGCGCGGACCACGCCCTCCAGGACCGGGTCCACCGCCTCCAGGTGCGAGGGGTTCGCGACGAGCGAGACCTTGATCTGCTCCCCGTCCAGGCCCGTGAAGGTGCCCTCGGCGCCCAGGTGGTACTTGACGTCGCCGGAGCCGTGCATGGACTTCGGGTCGAGGTTGCCCTCGAACTCGCGGAAGATCTGCGCGTACGACTTGCCGACGATGTTCGCGAGCACGTTCAGGCGGCCGCGGTGGGCCATGCCGATCGCGACCTCTTCGAGGCGGGCCTCGGCGGCCGAGTCGATGACGGCGTCGAGCAGCGGGATGACCGACTCGCCGCCCTCCAGCGAGAACCGCTTCTGGCCGACGTACTTCGTCTGCAGGAAGGTCTCGAAGGCCTCCGCCGCGTTCAGCCGGCGCAGGATCCGCAGCTGCTCCTCGCGCTCCGGCTTGGAGTGCGGGCGCTCGATGCGGTCCTGGATCCAACGGCGCTGCTTCGGGTCCTGGATGTGCATGAACTCGACGCCGGTGGTGCGGCAGTACGAGTCGCGCAGCACGCCGAGGATGTCGCGCAGCTTCATCATCGACTTGCCGGAGAAGCCGCCGACCGCGAACTCGCGCTCCAGGTCCCACAGGGTGAGGCCGTGCTCGGTGATGTCGAGGTCGGGGTGCTTGCGCTGCTTGTACTCCAGCGGGTCGGTGTCGGCCATGACGTGGCCGCGGACCCGGTAGGAGTGGATCAGCTCGAAGACGCGGGCGGCCTTGGTGACGTCGTCGTCGTGCGAGGCGTCGATGTCCCGGAGCCAGCGGACCGGCTCGTACGGGATGCGCAGCGCCTCGAAGACGTCGTCGTAGAAGCCGTTCTCGCCGAGCAGCATGTTCGCGACGACGCGCAGGAACTCGCCGGAGGCCGCGCCCTGGATGACCCGGTGGTCGTAGGTCGAGGTCAGGGTCATGACCTTGGAGATGCCCAGCTTGTTCAGGGTGTCCTGGGAGGTGCCCTGGAACTCGGCGGGGTAGTCCATGGAGCCGACGCCCATGATGACCGACTGTCCGGGCATCAGGCGGGGCACGGAGTGGACGGTGCCGAGGCCGCCGGGGTTGGTGAGGGAGACCGTCACGCCGGTGAAGTCGTCCATCGTCAGCTTGCCGACGCGGGCGCGGCGGACGATGTCCTCGTAGGCCTGCCAGAACTCGAAGAAGTTGAGGGTCTCGGCCTTCTTGATGCCGGCGACGACGAGCTGGCGGTCGCCGTTCGGCTTGACCAGGTCGATCGCGAGGCCGAAGTTCACGTGCTCCGGCTTGACCAGGGTCGGCTTGCCGTCCTTCTCCGCGAAGGAGTGGTTCATGGACGGCATGGCCTTGATGGCCTGCACCATCGCGTAGCCGATGAGGTGGGTGAAGGAGATCTTCCCGCCCCGGGCGCGCTTGAGGTGGTTGTTGATGACGATGCGGTTGTCGAACAGCAGCTTCACCGGGACGGCGCGGACGGACGTGGCCGTCGGGACGTCGAGGGAGGCGTTCATGTTCTTGGCCACGGCGGCGGCGGGGCCGCGGAGCGTCACCAGCTCGGGGCCCGCGGGGGCCTCGGTGGTGGGCGCGGCCTTCTGGGCCGGCGTGGTGGCGGCGGCCGGAGCCTGGGCCTGAGGGGCGGGCGCGGCCGGTGCGGCGGCCGGGGCCTGGGAGGTGACAGTCACAGCAGGGGCACCAGAGGGGGTGGCAGGAGCAGGGGCAGGAGCTGACACAGGCGGAGGGGTCGGCGCGACGGGCGCGGGCGCGGTCACGGCGCCTGCCGCCCCCGTGGCGGCGGCGTCGATGGCCTGCGGGGCGCCGGCGGCGGAAGGGGCGGCCTGTGCGGAGGCGCCCTCCGTCGTCGCGGGCTTCTCGGGACCGTCCGACTTCACCGGAGCGACAGCGCCCCCCGGCTTGTAGTCGGCGAAGAAGTCCCACCAGGCCCGGTCGACCGAGTTCGGGTCCTGGAGGTACTGCTGATAGATCTCGTCGACGAGCCACTCGTTCGCGCCGAAGCCTGAGGCGGGGTTCTTCCCGCCCTCTGCTGCTTCGGTCGTGGTGCTCGGGTTACTGGGGGACTGTGGCGACACGGCGGCAACCGCCCTCTTCCGCTTCACAAGGTATGGACAGCGGGAATAAAGGCTACGCCTCCCGGGCCGTGTCATGCAGGCCGGGCGGGACTTCCGTCACGCAGGTCACACCGAACGGCGGGTTTCGTCGCCCTGAATGGCGGGAAACCAGCCTGGTTCGGGTAGGGCACAGCGAGGTTGCGGCCTGCTGGCTTCGCACCCCTGACGATCGCGGGCACGTGTGGCCGAGATCATGTCCCTACACCTCGAACCCTACGTCAAGACGGCGCCGATGAGCTGCCCGGAAGAGTGACAAGGATTCGGCAACCCCGTGACGATTCGGCCACGCCGATGTGCCCGCCGTGCAGCGCGACCGCCCACCGGGCGATCGCCAGCCCCAGCCCCGTGCCCCCGTCGCCGCCCCCGGACGAACCCCGGTTGAAGCGCTCGAAGACCCGGTGGCGCTCCGCCTCCGGGATGCCGGGCCCCTCGTCCACGACCTCCAGGGCCAGGCTCCCGGGCGCGTCACCGGCCCGCGCCCGGACCGTCACCCGGCCGTGCGGGGGACTGTGCTTGACCGCGTTGTCGATCAGGTTGGCCACCACCTGGTGCAGCCGCTCCGCGTCCGCGTACGCCGCCAGGTCCGAGGGGAACACGTCCAGGTGGAGGTGCACGTCGTTGCGGGTGTGCCCGCCCGAACCGGTGGTCAGCCCCGGCCGCCCCGCCGCCGCCAGCCCCGACTCCTTCAGCACCCCCGACAGGTAGGGCCACACCTCGAAGCGGCGGGCCCGCAGCGGCACCACCCCGTTGTCCAACCGGGACAGGTCCAGCAGGGTCTCCACCAGCCGGCCGAGGCGCTCCGTCTGCTTCAGCATCGTGCGCATGGTCTCCGGATCGGCGCTCGACACCCCGTCCACCACGTTCTCCAGCACCGCCCGCAGCGCCGCGATCGGCGTCCGCAGCTCGTGCGAGACGTTCGCGACCAGTTCCCTACGGTGCCTGTCCACGGCCTCCAGATCGTCGGCCATCAGGTTGATCGTGACGGCCAGATCGCCCAGCTCGTCGCGGCGCCCCGCGCCCCGCACCCGACGCGTGTAGTCCCCGTGGGATATCGCGCGGGCCACCGTCGTCATGTCGTCCAGCGGCGCCGTCAGACCGTGCGCCACGAACTGGGTGATCAACATCGAGGCGATCACCGAGAACACCGTGATGAACCGCAGCTCGGTGTCGGTGCGCAGGGCCACCAGCAGCAGCCCCGTCGTGATGAACACCGACACCACGACGAGCGTGCCCAGCTTCGTCTTGATCGAGAACGGCGAGAAGGGCCGCAGCCCCCCGTCGCGCGCGGCGGCCCCGCCGGGGCGGCCGTCCCCGCGCCTGCGATCGGGCCGGGCCCCGCTCACGGCTGGGCCGGGGTCTCCAGGGCGTACCCGACGCCGTGGACCGTACGGATCCGCTCCGCCCCGATCTTCCGGCGCAGCGCCTTGATGTGGCTGTCGACCGTACGGGTCCCCGAGGCGTCTGCCCAGTCCCACACCTCCGCCAACAGCTGCTCCCGCGAGAGCACCGCGCGCGGTGTGCCCGCCAGGCACACCAACAGGTCGAACTCCGTCGGCGTCAGGTGGACGTCCTCCGCCTGCACCCGGACCCGGCGCTGCGCGTGGTCGATCTCCAGGTCGCCGAGGCGCAGCGTGGCCCCGCGCGGGGCGGTCGCGGCCTGCGTGGCCCGCTCCACCCGGCGCAGCAGGACGTGCACCCGGGCGGCCAGCTCCCGCATGGAGAACGGCTTCGTCATGTAGTCGTCCGCGCCGACGCCGAGGCCGACCAGCATGTCGGTCTCGTCGTCCCGGGCGGTCAGCATCAGCACCGGGACCGGCCGCTGCGCCTGGACGCGCCGGCACACCTCCAGCCCGTCGAAGCCGGGCAGCATGACGTCCAGGACCAGCAGCTCGGGCAGCCAGCTCTCGGCGGCCGCCACCGCGGCGGGGCCGTCGTAGGCCGTCTGCACCTGGAAGCCCTCGGCCCGCAGCCGGGCCGCGATGGCGTCCGCGATGGTGTGGTCGTCCTCGACCACGAGAACGCGCCGCTGGGCGCCCGGGGTGGCCGCGGCGCCGTTGTGGGTGGTGTGTGTCTGTTCCATGTCCCGCCCCTGAAGATCCCGCGTGATGGGGTGCAGCGTAGAGGAGCCACCGGCCTGCGGCTATGCGGGGTTCGGACAGGGGTGGACGGGCTGACGTCCGATGACGGCCGCGACCCTACGGGGTCGCGGAGAAGCTCGGCAGGTGTTCGAGGACCTCGCCCAGCGCCGGGGCGAGCGCCTCCTCGTCGCCGCTCACGGTGTGGCCGCCGTACGTGAACGCGTAGCGGAAGCCGTCGTGGATCGGCGGATCGGCCTTCGCCTCGCGGGGCAGGCGGGCGAAGTCCGCCGCCCCCAGCGCGCGCCGCAGCTCCTCCAGCGCGGCCGGCGCCAGCCGCCCGGTCCGCAGCACCGCGGCCTTGTCGTCCACCAGGCTCCAGGAGCCGTCGCCGCGGACCAGCAGGCCCGTCGAGCGGCCGGCGAAGCCGCCGGAACGGATGACCGTGACCAGGTGCTCCGCCCGGGGATCGGGGGAGGCCGTCGGGGCGGGCGAGCCGGTGGGGCCGGGACTGCCGCCGGGGGCCGACGCGGAGGGGCTCCCCGGGGCCGACGCCGAGGGGGTCGTCGTCGCAGGGGTCGTCGGCGCGGGGGGCGAGGTCGCGGGGGCCCCGGAGGAGCCGGCCGGTCCGGAGGCCTCGGACGGGCCGCCCGAGCCGCAGCCGCCCAGCAGCGCCACCGCCAGCACCGCCGCCGTGACGGCGCCCGCCGCGCGCACGGCCCGCGCCGCCGGGAGCGTACGCGTCGTCGCCGCCGCTCGCGCCGTTGCCGTCGTTGCCGCCGCCCGGTCCGTCGGGAGGGTTCGCGTCGCCGCCTCCCGCGCCGCCCGCGCCCCCCGTGCCGCCCCTGTCGCCCGCGCCGTTCGCACCGTTCGCACACCCACCTCCGCGGGTCTCGGACCGAACCCCGAGTATGGAGGCCCCGTCCCGCCACGGAAAGCACCCCGGAGGCCGCCATCCGCCACCTGGCCCCCTGGCGCGCGGCGCCCCCGCTCCTGGCCCTCCTCCTGGGCCTCGTGGGACTCGAACGCGGCCCCGGCGGCGGCAGCATGTGGCGCGACGAGTCCACCACCTGGCAGGTCGCCCACCGCCCCCTGCCCGAGCTGTGGCGCCTCCTCGGCGAGGTCGACGCCGTCCACGGACTCCACTACCTCCTCGCCCACGGCGTCTTCGCCCTCTGGGACGGCGGCCTGTGGGCCCTGCGCCTGCCCTCGGTCGCCGCCACCGCCCTCGCCGCCGCCGGCGTGGCCGCCCTCGCCCACCACCTCGCGGGCGAACGCGCCGCGCTCCTCGCCGGCTGCGCCTACGCGCTGCTGCCGCCCGTGCAGGCGTACGCGCAGGAGGGCCGCTCGTACGCCCTCGTCGCCGCCGCCGTGGCCTGGGCGACGTACCTCATGCTGCGCGAACGGTGGGTGTCCTACGCGACCGTCCTGCTGCTCGGCTGCTGGCTGCACGAGTTCGCCCTCCTCGCCCTCCTCGCGCACGCCCCCACCGCCCACCGCTCGCGCGGTTGGCGGTGGGGCGCCGCCGCCGTCTGCGTCGCGTCGGCCCCCCTGGTCTGGCTCAGCTCGCGGCAGGCGGCGGCCCAGTTGGGCCGGCTCGCCGGGCCCGGCCTGGAGGACTGGGCCGGCTACGGGGCGCTCGCGGCCGCCGTCCTGCTCCTCGCCCGCGGCTGCCCCCGGCGCGACCTCGTCCGCGTCGCCGTCCCCCTCGCGCTGCTGCCGCCCGCCCTGCTCCTGACGGTCTCCCTCGTCCGCCCCCTGTACGTCGACCGGTACGTCCTCTACGCCCTGATCGGGGTCGCGCTCCTGGCCGGGGAGCGGCTCGCCCGCCCGCTCCCGGCGCGGTCGTGGGCGGTGGTGGCCGCGCTGCTCGTGCCCCTGCTCTGGTGGTCCGTCCACCTGCGCACCCCCGAGGCCCGCAAGGACGACGTCCTCGCCGTGGCCGCCGCCGTGCGCGAGCACGCCCGGCCCGGGGACGCGGTGCTGTTCCTGCCCTCCCGCCGGCGCGAGTGGCTGCTGTCCTCCCCGGAGGTCCACGCGGGCCTGCGCGACATCGCCCTCGATCGCGCCCCGACGGCCTCGCACACCCTCCACGGCACCGAACTGCCGCCCGGGGCCATCCGCGAGGCCCTGCTGCGCTCGCCCCGGGTGGTGGCCCTGCTGGACCCGGCAGGGCAGCCGCAGGACCGCGAGCCCGTCGAGGCGGTCAAACGCGACACCCTGGCCGCCGGCTTCGAGCGCTGCTCCGAGACCCGGGTGCACGGGGCCAGGGTCGCCGTCTACGCCCGCCCCGGCGGCTGCGGCTGACCCCTCCCGCGCACGGGTCGGGCATGATCCACGGAACACGCCCCAGGCCCAGGAGGTCCGCCCCATGCCCCCGCCCGAACCCCCCGCCTCCCCGTCCGCCCCGGCGGGTTCGGCCGCACCCGCCGCTTCGGCCGCCGGGGCCGGCCCGCCCGCTTCCCCCGCTCTGGCGCCCTCGGCCGCCGGAGCGACCCCGGCCGCTCCCGCCTCGCCGGGGCACCCGGCCGTCCCGGCCACCCCGGCCGTCCCGGCGCCCCCGGCCGCACCCGCCGCTTCGACTTCCGAAGCCACCCCGGCCGTTCCCGCCGCTCTGGCCCCCTCGGTCGCCGGAGCGACCCCGGCCGCTCCCGCCTCGCCGGCGACCCCGGCCGGCCCGGCGGCCTCGGTGGGGCCTCCCGGCGCCGGCGGGCCCGGGCCGTCCGCCGTGCCGGTTGCGGTCGGGCCGCTGATCGCGGTGGAGCGGCTCGCCGCGTGCCTCGGGGCGCCCGGGCTGGTCCTCTTCGACGCCTCCGTCGGCGCCCACCGCGCGAGGGCCCCGCGCCTGCCGGGCGCCCGGCCCTTCGACCTCGACGGGGCCCTGTCCGACCACGACGCCCCCGCGCCGCACACCATGCCGGGCCCCGACCGCTTCACCGCGGCCCTGCGGGAACTCGGCGTCCACGACACCGACACCGTCGTCGTCTACGACGCCGCCGGGATCTACTCCAGCGCCCGGGCCTGGTGGATGCTGCGCGCGATGGGCTTCGACCGGGCCGCCGTCCTGGACGGGGGCCTGCCGGCCTGGACCGCCGCCGGGCTGCCCGTCGAGGACCGCCCGGCCGGCTACGAGGGCCCGCCCGGCTCCTTCACCGCCCGGCCCCGCCCCGGGCTGCTGGTCGACGCCGACACCGTCGCCCGGGCCTTGGGCGACCCGGCGGCCGCGGTGCTCGACGCCCGCACCCCGGGCCGGTTCGCCGGCACGGAGCCCGAGCCCCGGCCCGGACTGCGCGGCGGCCACATGCCGGGCGCGGTGAACCTGCCCTTCGGGGAACTCAGGCGGCCCGACGGGCTGATGCGGCCGGCGGCCGAGCTGCGGGAACTGTTCGCGGCGGCGGCCGGCGACCGCGAGCGCCTCTACTTCAGCTGCGGTTCCGGGGTGACGGCCTGCGTCCTCGCGCTGGGCGCGACCCTCGCCGGCCACCGGGACACCGCGGTCTACGACGGCTCCTGGAGCGAGTGGGGCCTGCCCTCGCCCACCCGCCCGGTGACCACGGGGACGTAGAGGGGCCGGACGCCCGTGGCGGGGGATAACCCCACCACCGGCCGGGTACCGGCCCCATCGCGGGCCGCGACGTACGCGGCCAGGGTGGGGGCATGGCATCCCACACCCCGTCAGAGCGTCCCGTCCGCGCCGCAGTCGGCGCCTCCGCCTTCGCCGTCACCCTGACGGCGGCCGCCCTCCTCGTGTCGGGCTGCTCCTGGGTGGAACCCGTGGCCACCAGGACCGTGGCCGCAGACGCCTCGGTCGCCGAGGCCGTCACCGCCGTGGAGGTCGGCGACGTCCGCAGCGGCTCCGTCGAGGTCACCGTCGGCAGCGGCCCGGGGGTGCGCGTCCACCGCACCGTGCGCTACCGGGGCGACACCGAGCCCCGCCCCGGCCAGCGGGTGTCCGGCGGGGTCCTGACCTTCACCGAGGGCTGCGCGGACACCTGCCGGATCGACTACCGACTGGAGGTGCCGGCCTCGGCGAAGGTCAAGGTCGTCAGCAGCAGCGGCCGGGTCGCGCTGACGGGCGTGGCCGCCGCCGAGGTCGAGTCCGACTCCGGCGACGTACGGGCCGAGGCCATCGCGGGGCCGCTGCGGATCCGCACCGCCTCCGGGGACGTCACGGGCACCGCCCTGGGCGCCGAGGCCGACGTCCGCTCGACCTCGGGAGACTCCCGCCTGGACTTCACGCGGGCCCCCGCGGCGGTGTCGGTCACCGCGCGCTCGGGCGACGTCACCCTCAAGGTGCCGAGGGCCCCGTACCGGCTGGAGACCTCCACCGACTCCGGCACCCGCGACCTCACCCTTCCCTCCACCCCCAGCGCACCCTCCGGCCTCGCGATCCGCACCACCTCGGGCGACATCCGCGTCTCGGCCCTCTGAACACCCCTCTGACCAGCCCTCAACGGCCGTTCGCCCCCGGCGAACGGCCGTCGGGGAACATCGGCGGGCGCAGAAGCATTGAGTCGGCATAGCTCAACTTCACTGCCGGAGGGAAGATCATGGCTTCGACGTCCGTAACGCTCACTCTGCCCGTGCTGCCGCTTGACGACGAGGTCGTGCTGCCCGGCATGGTCGTCCCGCTGGACCTGTCCGACGCCGAGGTGCGGGCCGCCGTCGAGGCCGCGCAGGCGGCGGCGGGCACGGGCAAGCCCCGGGTCCTGCTCGTGCCCCGCATCGACGGCACGTACGCGGGCACCGGAGTGTTCGGCACCGTCGAGCAGGTCGGCCGGCTGTCCGACGGCGACCCCGGGGCCCTGATCCGCGGCCGCGGCCGGGTCCGCATCGGCGCCGGCACCACCGGCCCCGGCGCGGCCCTCTGGGTCGAGGGGGAGACCGTCGCGGAGCCCCTGCCCGACCCCCTGCCGGGCTCGGTGACCGAGCTGGTCAAGGAGTACAAGGCCCTCGCCACCAGCTGGCTCAAGAAGCGCGGCGCCTGGCAGGTCGTCGACCGGGTCCAGCAGATCGAAGGGGTGTCGGCCCTTGCCGACAACTCCGGCTACTCCCCGTTCCTGACCGTCGCCCAGAAGGTGGAGCTGCTGGAGACCGCCGACCCGGTCGCCCGTCTCCGCCTCGCCGTCAAGGCCCTCGGCGACCACCTCGCCGAGCAGGACGTCGCCGAGTCCATCGCCAAGGACGTCCAGGACGGGGTCGACAAGCAGCAGCGCGAGTTCCTCCTGCGCCGCCAGCTGGAGGCCGTGCGCAAGGAGCTGCGCGAACTGGGCGGCGAGAAGGAGGGCGAGGAGTCCGACGACTACCGCGCCCGCGTCGAGGCCGCCGACCTGCCCGAGAAGGTCCGCGAGGCCGCCCTGAAGGAAGTGGACAAGCTGGAGCGCTCCAGCGACCAGTCCCCCGAGGGCTCCTGGATCCGCACCTGGCTCGACACCGTCCTCGAACTGCCCTGGAACGAGCGCACCGAGGACAGCTACGACATCCGCGGCGCCCGCGCCGTCCTCGACGCCGAACACGCGGGCCTGGGGGACGTCAAGGACCGCATCACCGAGTACCTCGCCGTCCGCAAGCGGCGCGGCGAGCGCGGCATGGGCGTGATCGGGGGCCGCAGGGGCGGCGCCGTCCTCGCCCTCGTCGGCCCGCCCGGCGTCGGCAAGACCTCCCTCGGGGAGTCCGTCGCGCACGCCATGGGCCGCGAGTTCGTCCGCGTCGCCCTCGGCGGCGTCCGGGACGAGGCCGAGATCCGCGGCCACCGCCGCACCTACGTCGGCGCGCTGCCCGGCCGCATCGTCCGCGCCATCAAGGAGGCCGGGTCCATGAACCCGGTCGTCCTGCTCGACGAGATCGACAAGGTCGGCTCCGACTTCCGCGGCGACCCGGCCGCCGCCCTCCTGGAGGTCCTGGACCCGGCGCAGAACCACACCTTCCGCGACCACTACCTGGAGGTCGAGCTCGACCTCAGCGACGTGGTCTTCCTCGCCACCGCCAACGTCCTGGAAGCCATCCCCGAGGCCCTCGCCGACCGCATGGAGCTGGTCCGGCTCGACGGCTACACCGAGGACGAGAAGGTCGTCATCGCCCGCGACCACCTCCTGCCCCGCCAGCTGGAGCGCGCCGGACTCGGCGCCGACGAGGTCACCCTGGAGGACGACGCCCTGCGCCGCCTCGCCGGCGAGTACACCCGCGAGGCGGGCGTGCGCACCCTGGAGCGGTCCCTGGCGCGCCTGCTGCGCAAGGTGGCCTCCCAGCACGAGCTGGGCAAGCGGGAGCTGCCCCTCACCATCGGCGCGGGCGACCTGCGCGCCCTCATCGGACGCCCGCACCACGTCCCCGAGTCCGCCCAGGACCCGGCGGAGCGGCGTACGGCCGTCCCCGGCGTGGCCACCGGCCTCGCCGTGACCGGCGCCGGCGGCGACGTGCTGTTCGTCGAGGCCTCCCTCGCCGACCCCGAGACCGGGGCCGCCGGGCTCACCCTCACCGGCCAGCTCGGGGACGTCATGAAGGAGTCGGCGCAGATCGCGCTCAGCTTCCTGCGCTCGCGCGGCGCCGAACTGGAACTCCCGGTGGCCGACCTGAAGGACCGGGGCGTGCACATCCACTTCCCGGCCGGGGCCGTGCCCAAGGACGGTCCGAGCGCGGGCATCACCATGACCACCGCCCTGGCCTCGCTGCTCTCGGGCCGCCCGGTCCGCACCGACGTGGCCATGACCGGCGAGGTCTCCCTGACCGGACGGGTCCTGCCGATCGGCGGGGTCAAGCAGAAGCTGCTCGCCGCGCACCGGGCCGGTCTGACCACCGTGATCATCCCCAAGCGCAACGAGGCGGACCTCGACGACGTCCCCGCCGAGGTGCTGGAGGGACTGGAGGTACACCCCGTGACGGACGTGCGCCAGGTGCTGGAGCTCGCCCTCGCCCCGGCGGAGATCTCCTTCACCAAGGCCGCCTGAGGCACGCAGCGGCGGCCGGCGTCCCGAGGGGCACGCGCGGGACGTCCACGCACCCGGCCCGGGAACCCGCTTCGGCGGGGCCCCGGGCCCTCGGCGTACCCGCTGCGAAATACTGACCCCGTACGGGGAAGCCACACGCCACCCGACACTCACCACGAAACGGAGCGGGACGTGCACGGGAGCGAAGACCAGGAGTTCCTTGCCCTGGAGCGGGAGCTGTCCGTCTTCCTCCGGCGGGCCCGGGCCTCTTCCGGCGAGATGGCCCGCGCGCTGCACCCCGAGCTGGAGCCGGCCGCGTACGGGCTCCTCGTCCGGCTGGAGGCCGCCGGCCGCCAGCGGGCCACCGAGCTCGCCGCCTACTTCGGCGTCGGCAAGGCCACCATGAGCCGCCAGCTGCGGGCCCTGGAGGTGCTCGGCCTGGTGGCCCGCGAGCCGGACCCGGCCGACGGCCGTGCATTCCTCGTCGGGCTCACCGCCGAGGGCCGGGAGCGCTTCCTGCGGGTCCGGGGCGCCCGGCGCGAGCAGTACATGCGCAAGCTCGCCGACTGGGACCGCGGCGAGGTGGCGGAACTGGCGAGGCTCCTGCGCCAGTTGAACTCCGGCGAGGAGTAGGGCCCCCGGGCGCTCAGAGCTCCGCGTAGACCACCGAGGCGTCGTCGTGCCGCTTGCCCCGCGCCGGCGGGCGCAGCGGATCGGATTCGAGGGTGCGGACCCGCCCGATCAGCCCCTGCGCGCCCTCCTTGCGCAGCACGTCCAGGCACGCGGCCCAGCCGCCCTCCGCGAAGGTGTCCGTCCAGCGGCTCGCCCCGTCCGTGAGCGCGGCCAGCGCCCGCACCCGGGCCCGCGGGGTGCGCCCGGTCACCGCCCGGTCCGCCACCGCCGGGTCCGCCGCCGCCGTGAAGAAGCCGCCGTCCGCGTTGCGCAGCGCGTCGGTGTCCCGCGTGGAGCGCAGCACCCGGGAGGGGATCCGGTCGAGCCGGTCGTCGAGCACCGCGGTGACCTCCCCGTCGGGCCCGCGCAGCAGGAGCACGGAATCGGAGAGGACGAGGTGCTCCACGTACGCGTCGTCCCAGCGCACCATCACGACCGTCGCCTGCGGAGTGCGGACGTGAGAAAGGTCACAGGTTTCGCGGTGGGCTTCGGCGGTGTCCGCGATGGCCTCGGCGAGCACGCGGTCCAGGGGCATGTCCCGCCGCGATCCGGACAGTTCGGTCAATCGGCCGCCGAGCCGCGTCGAGAACCAGGGCACGCCGTGGACGCACCCGTCGCCGCCGCGCGGGGGCGTCACCCCGTCGAGGACGACCAGGACGCCGCCTCCCGGCGCAGGTGTCGCGGCCGACACCCAATCCTCGTTGGGGCGTTCCGGGTCGCCCGGGGCCGTGGCCAGGTCGATGCGCATGGGGACATTCTCCCCGCCGGAGCCCCGTGTGGACCGAATGGTCCGGACCAATATGCGGGGGGTGGGGGCGCCCCCGGGGACGGCGTTACCCGCGGTCCGATCGCGATGTGGGCGCGCATATTGCCAAAGGCCGGCTCGATGTTTCAACCGCCCGTCCACGACGGGCCCCTGACACGGGATGTCCGAGTTGGTCGGCCACTCCTCCGTGATGTTCACTCCTTCGAGTGGCCGGGTGGGCGATGTGCGGCTCTCCTCCCAACACACTGCGAAGGTCTGAGGCGGTACGAGGGGGCAGGGGGCGTTTACTTGTTGACCGGCCGTTACCTCGGCCACACGAGTAGACGAGCACGAGCACACGTACAGGATTGCGAGCACCGGTGCAGAAGAAGCGGTCTCGGAAGAACGGCACCGCCAGCGCCGACGTTCCCGCCCAGGCAGGAAGACGCGTACGCGTCCGCAGTCGGCTGGTGGTCGGAGTGGCCGTCGCCGGACTCACCGTCCTCGCGGCAGGCACCCCCGCCGTCGTCTCCGCCACGAGGGAACTGAACGACTCCCAGCGCCTGGTCACCCTCGCGCAGCAGTCGCAGCAGGCCCTCACCCTCGCCCACCTCCTCGGCGACGAGCGCGACGCCGTCGTCGACTACGTGGCCAAGGGACGCCCCGGCGGCGCCAAGGCGCCCGTCGACGAGCGCACCGGTCGGACCGACCGGCAGATCGGCGAACTCCGCCCCGAGGCCGACGAGGACCTCACCCGCGCCCTCGGCAAGGTGGTCGCCGTCCGCGCCGAGGCCGTCGACGGCAAGGGCAGCGCCCTCGCCGCCCACCAGGCCTACGCCGGCCTCATGGACGAACTCCTGGCCCCCGGCAACCGGCTCGCCGAACTCACCCCGCCGCGCGCCGAGGCCGCCCTCGCCGTCACCCGCCCCCTGGCCCCCCTGGGCCGGGCCGTGGAACAGGCCGCCGCCACCCGCGGACTGCTGCTCGCCGCACTGGCCGTCCCCCGCGGCGAAACGCCCCCGAACTCCGCGATCGTCGACGAGCTCACCACTGCCTCCCAGCGGGCCCGCGTCCGCGAACAGGCCGCCCTCGACGACTTCGCGCGCGCCGCGCGCCCCGACGTGCGCCAGACCCTCGCCGCCACCGTCACCGGCCCCGAGGTCAAGACCGCCGAGGACTACCTCAAGCGGCTCACCGACCGGCCCGTGCTGACCCCCGCCGACCGCAAGGTCGACGCCGGCGCCGTCGGCACCGCCCTCACCGCCCGCGTCGACCGCATGCGGTCCGTCGAGGCCACCCTCGCCGGCGAGCGCGCGACCGCCCTCGCCACCCTGCGCGACGACGACGTCACCCGACTGGAGCTCCTCGTCGCCGGACTCGGCGTCCTGTTCCTCTTCGTCGTCGGCTTCTCCACCGCCATCGCCCGCTCCCTGACCCGACCCCTGTCGGTCCTGCGGCGCGGCGCCGAACGTCTGACCACCCCCGAGGGCTCCGTCGAGCCCGTCCGGTTCACCGGCCGCAACGACGAGTTCGCCGAGGTCGTCCGCCACCTCAACGCGGTCCGCGACCAGACCGTCGCCCTGCACACCCGCGTCGCCGGCCTCGACGCCGACCGCCGCCGCCTCATCGGCCGCAACGAGGCCCTCGCCTCGGGCCGCGAGGCCCTGGAGAACGAACTCGCCTCCGGCCGCGCCGCCATGGAGACCGAACTCGCCGAACTGCGCGCGAGCCTCGAAGAGCACCGCCGCGTCATGTCCACCACCTCCGTCTCCCTCTCCCTGCGCACCCTCGGCCTGGTCGAACGCCAGCTCGCGGTCATCGAGGAGCTGGAGTCGAAGGAGGGCGACCCCGACCGGCTCGCCACCCTCTTCAAGCTGGACCACCTGGCGACCGTCATGCGCCGCCACAACGAGAACCTGCTCGTCCTCGCCGGACAGGAACACGGCCACGGCCAGAGCCTGCCCGTCGCGCTGGTCGACGTCATGCGGGCCGCCGTCAGCGAGATCGAGCGCTACGAGCGCGTCGACCTCACCGAGCTCCCCTCGTACACGCAGGTCGCCGGCCACGCCGCCGACGACATCTCGCACGTCCTCGCCGAGCTGCTGGAGAACGCCACCACCTTCTCCCCGCCGGACGCCAAGGTGAAGGTCTCCGGCCGGCTCCGGGACTCCGGCGACGTGGTCCTGTCCGTCGTCGACACCGGCATCGGCGTCACCGAGGACCGCCTCGCCTCCCTCAACGAGCGCCTGGCCACCCCCGACGCCTACGACGAGGAACCCGAGGCCGAACACGGACTCGGACTCGGCCTCTACGTCGCCGGCCGCCTCGCCGCCCGCCACGGCGTCACCGCCGAGCTGCGCGCCGGGGAACACGGCGGCACCGAGGCCCTGGTCGTCATCCCCGCCACGCTGCTCCCGACCACCCCGCCGGCCTCCCCGCTGCACAGCCTGGACGTGACGGGCCTGCCCGCCTACCAGCTGCCCGGCGTGGTCGCCGAGGCCAACGAGAACACCCTCCCGCCGCGGCTGCGCCCGCAGCCCGAGACGCCGGTCGACACGGCGGTCGAGACGCAGGTCGAGACGTCCGACGCCGACCCGTCCGCGCCCCGTGCCGAAGCCGAGGTCGACGCCGCGTCCGACCTCGAAGCCGAGCCGGGTACGGAACCCGACGCCGACCTCGACGCCGATCTCGGCATGGACCTGGGCATGGACCTGGACTCCGTGCTGGCCCGGGGCGCGCGGGAGGAGGCCGCGCGGGCCGCGACCGACGCCGACGAGGCCGACGACGCCCACGAGGCCGCCGTACGGGCCGAGGAGCCCGCCGACGGCGAGGCGCTGCCGCCCGCGGACCAGGTCTTCACCGCGCTCGCCCCCGAGGCCGCCGCGCCCGCCGGGACCCTCGCCGACCCGGAGCCGGCCCCGGCCCCCGAGCCCACGACCGACCCCGCCCCGGAGCCCGCCGCCGAGGCCGTCGCCGACGCCGCCGAGGAACTCCTCGCCCGCGTCGTGCCCGACCCCGACGCCCCCGAGCCGACCCCCGAGCCCGTCGAGCCCCACCAGGTGCCCGAGGAGCAGGCCAGGGTGGTCCCGCTGGCCGAGGCCTTCGAGGACACGGTCCTGCCCCCGGCGGCGCCCGCCCCGGCCGCCGCCGAGGTCGACGAGCCGACCCTCACCATCCCCGTCCCCGACGTCGAGCAGCCCGCCCACCGGCGCGCCGCCGACGCCGACGACGGCTTCGTCCCGCGTCAGGGCAGCCACCCCGGCCACGACGCCGAGGCCGTCACCGACAAGGGCCTGCCCAAGCGCACCCCCCGTGCCTCGAAGGCCCCCGTCGCCCGCCCCGCCGCGGCCCGACCCGAGGCGCCGCGCCGCGTGGACGCCGAGGAACTGCGCCGCCGGCTCGGCGGCTTCTACCAGGGCGCCCAGGACGGGCGGCGCGTCGTGGCCGCCGAACTCGCGCAGGACCAGGGGCAGGGGCAGACCGACCAGGGGGACACCGCACAGGAGGCACGCACATGACCGCGCCCAGTACGTACGGACTGAGCACCCAGGCCCGCAACCTGCAGTGGCTGCTGACCGACCTGGTCGAGGAGGTGCCCGGGGTCAACTCCGTGGCCGTCGTGTCCTCGGACGGGCTGCTGCTGCTCTCCTCCGAACCAGGAGCGGCGCGGCCCGCCGACGAAGGCCGCCCCAAGGGCCCGCGCGGAGCCTCCGCCGACCTCGCGACCATCGTCTCCGGGCTCGGCAGCCTCACCACCGGCGCGGCCGCCCTCATGGAGTTCGGCTCCGTCAAGCAGACCATGGTCGCGATGGAGCACGGCTCCGTCTTCGTCATGGCCATCAGCGACGGCTCCCTGCTGGGCGTGCACGCCACGCCCGACTGCGACATGAGCGTCGTCGCCTACCACATGGCCCTGTTCGTGGGCCGCGCCGGCCACGTCCTGACCCCCGAAGTCCGCAGTGAGCTGCGCCAGTCGATGGAGAAGACCCCGTGAGGAGTACGGCCTCCGACCGGCTGCCGATACGCGGCGCCGACCGGCGCCCCGCCCGCGTCCGCCCGTACTCCCTCACGGGCGGTCGCACCCGCTTCACGCAGGTCCTGCGGGTGGAGACGTTCGTCGCCACCCTGGACAGCGGCCCGGCCAAGACGCCCGACCGCATGCCCGAGATGCGCGCCATCGTCGAGGTGTGCCGCCGGATGCGGACCATCGCCGAGATATCCGCCCTGCTGAAGCTGCCGCTCGGCGTCGTCCGGGTCCTCGTCAGCGACCTCTCCGACCAGGGCCGCGTACGCGTCTACGGCACGGGGCAGGGCTCCGGCCGCCCCGAGCGCGCACTGCTGGAAAGGGTGCTCAGTGGTCTTCGCCGTCTCTGAACCGGCCGCCGCCCTCCTGGACGACGAACCCGTCCAGCCCTGGCAGTACGACCGCTCCCGCGCGCCCGTGGCCGTCAAGGTGCTCGTCGCCGGCGGCTTCGGCGTCGGCAAGACCACCTTCGTCTCCTCCGTCTCGGAGATCGCCCCGCTGCGCACCGAGGCGGTGATGACCCAGGCCGGCGCTCCCACGGACGACCTGAGCGGGACCCCGGACAAGAGCACGACGACCGTCGCCATGGACTTCGGCCGCATCACCCTCGCCGACGACCTCGTGCTGTACGTGTACGGGACGCCGGGCCAGGAGCGGTTCTGGTTCATGTGGGACGACCTCGTCCGCGGCGCCATCGGCGGGCTCGTCCTGGCCGACACCCGCCGGCTGCGCGACTGCTTCCCCGCGCTGGACTACTTCGAGAGCTGCGGGCTCCCCTACGCCGTCGCCGTCAACCACTTCGAGGGCTCGCGCTCCTACGCCGTCGAGGACGTGCGGGAGGCGCTGACCATCCCCGCCGAGGTCCCCGTCGTGATCATGGACGCGCGGCGCCGCGACACGGTCGTGGAGTCCCTGCTGACGCTGGTGGGCCACGCGCTGGACAGCACCCCCGAATAGCCGAGCCGTAGCCGAGCCGTACGCCGTAGTCGAAGTCGAAGCCGTAGCGACACTCGAAGCCGCCGCCGTCCTCCCCGGCGCGGTCCGGATGGAGAACGTGAAATGCGCAGGATTCTTGTCGTGGGGGCGGGCCAGTCCGGCCTTCAGCTGGCCCTCGGCCTCCAGGCGAAGGACTACGAGGTCACCCTCATGTCCAACCGGACGGCGGACGAGATCCGCACCGGTCGTGTCATGTCCACGCAGGTCATGTTCGACTCCGCCCTCCGGCACGAGCGCGACCTCCGGCTGAACTTCTGGGAGCGCCAGGCCCCGTCGATCCGCGGCCTCGGCTTCTCCGTCGCCGCCCCCGACGGCTCCCGCGCCGTCGACTGGCTCGGCCGCCTCAAGGGCCCCGCGCAATCCGTCGACCAGCGCCTGAAGATGGCCGGTTGGCTGGACGTGTTCACCCAGCGCGGCGGACAGCTGGTCATCCACGGCGCCTCCGTGGCCGACCTCGACTACTTCTCCCGCACCTACGACCTGGTGCTCGTCGCCGCCGGCAAGGGCGAGCTGGTCTCCCTCTTCGACCGGGACGCCGCCCGTTCCCCGTACGCGGCCCCCCAGCGCGCGCTGGCCGTCTCCTACGTGCGCGGACTGCGGCCGCGTCCCGAGCACCCCGACGCGGAGACCGTCCGCTGCAACCTGGTCCCGGGCGTCGGCGAGCTGTTCGTCATGCCGACCCTGACCACCTCGGGCCGGGCGGACATCCTGTTCTGGGAGGGTGTGCCGGGCGGCCCGCTCGACGTGTTCCGGGGGGTCAACGACCCCTCCGACCACCTGGAGCTGACGCTCGACCTGATGGAGAGGTTCACCCCCTGGGAGTACGAGCGCGCCACCGGGGTCGAGCTGACCGACGCGGGGGGCACGCTCGCGGGCCGCTACGCGCCGGTCGTGCGCAAGCCGGTCGGCCGGCTGCCCGGCGGGGGCCTCGTCCTGGGCGTCGGCGACGTGGTGGTGGCCAACGACCCGATCACCAACCAGGGCACGAACGCGGCGGCCAAGTGCGCGGCCTCGTACCTCTCCTCGATCCTCATGCACGGCGACAAGCCGTTCGACGAGGCGTGGATGAAGGCCACCTTCGACAAGTTCTGGTTCACGACCGGCAAGCACGTCACCGACTGGACCAACACGATGCTGGGCACCCCGCCGCAGCACGTCCTCGACCTGATCCGGGCGGCCGGGGAGCACCAGCGGGTGGCGGATCGATTCGCCAACGGCTTCGACAACCCGGCCGACTTCAACGCCTACTTCTACGACCCCGAGGACGCGGCGGACTACCTCGCCGAGGTGTCGGCCTCGGTGGCGGTCCAGGTGTCCGCCTAGGCGTCGTCCTCGGTGTCGGACCGGGTGCCGGCCCGGGTGCCCGCACGGGCGTCGGCCCGGGTGTCGGCCTCCTCGGCGGGCTCCGGCGCCTCCTCGGCCGAGTAACCGGAATCGTCCCCCGCCGTCGCGGCCCCCGGCAGCGGCGGCGGGGTGAACTCCGTCAGCGGTTCGCCCTCCGGGTCCGGGCGCACCGCCCCCAGCAGCGGGTTCGCCGCGATGGGGGAGACCTTCACCCGGGCCCCCGGACGCGGAGCCTGGATCACCTTGCCGTCGCCGACGTACAGGGCCACGTGCGTGGCCTTCGGGAAGTACACCACCAGGTCCCCGGGCCGCAGCTCGTCCAGCGGCACCCGGGGCAACCGCGCCCACTGCTCCTGGCTGGTGCGCGGGATGGCACGCCCCGCCTCCTCCCACGCCCGGGAGGTCAACCCGGAACAGTCGAAGGACGCGGGTCCCTCCGCGCCCCACACGTACGGCTTGCCGATCTGGCGCGCCGCGTAGCGCAGGGCCGCACCGCCCGCCGCCGTCGGCGTCCCGGTCCGGGCCGGCAGCCGCCCGGAGCCCAGCAACTCCCGCTGGGCCCCCGCCGTCACCGCCGCCTCGCGCGCCCCGAGCCCCCGCAACTGCTCCGGGGTCAGCGCCGCCAGCAGCGCCTCCACCTCCTTGAGCCGCCCGGCCACCTCGACCTGCCGCCGCTTGCGCTCGGCCGCCAACGACCGCTCGGCGTCCAGGGCCTTGCGCGCCCCGGCCGCCAGGACGTCGGCCCGCTGCTCGCCCCGCTCCAGCCGGGCCACGACCCCGGCCCGCCGGGCCCCCTCGCGGGCGGCGAGCCGCCGCTGGTCGACGGCCTGCTGGGGGTCGCCGGAGAGCAGCATCCGCAGGTACGGCGAGAACCCCTGGGCGCCCTGGTACTGCTCGCGGGCCAACCGTCCGGCGGCCGCCCGCTCGGCGCCCAGGGCCGTACGGGCCCGCCCGAGCTCGGCGGTGAGGCGCCGCTCCTCGTCCTGCCGCGCCGTGAGCGCCACCTCGGTGGCGTTGTAGGCCTCGGTGGCCTCCTCCGCCTTCTGGTACAGCCCCTGCAACCGGGTCAGCAGCTCCCCGACGGACTCCGTCACGGGAGCGGAGCCGGCGGCGGGGGTGGTGGTCGCGGTGGTGCCGGCCGCGGGGGCGGTGGGCGTGGTGGTGGCGGCGGGGGTCGGGGAAGGCGTCGGGGTCGGGGCGGGGGCGGGGTCGGCCCGTACGGCGGCCGGGGGGCCGGCGGCGACGAGGAGCGTGACGAGACAGGCGACCCGCAATAGTCGTTTTGTCATGTAATCCCTCCGTGGGGCCCGATGTTTCCACGCCCCGCGCCCCGCGCGGCCGACCCGGGCCGGCGGGGTGGACGCTCTCACCCGGATGGGGGCGGGGAGGGGGCGCGGAGGGGCCCGGAAGGGGTCGGTGAGCGCCCGTGGGGCCGCCCGAAAACCTCTGGAAGGCCGGGCGGGGATCGGATTACGCTGCCGGCTCCGGTGCCGAGGAAGGGGGGAGCCGGCGTGAGGATGCATGCCGACGAGGTCGACATCGACGAGGCCCTCGTCGAGCGGCTGGTCGCCGCGCAGTTCCCGCAGTGGGCGGACCTGCCCGTCACCGCGGTGCGGTCCGCGGGCACGGACAACGCGATGTACCGGCTGGGCTCGCGCCTGGCCGTGCGCCTGCCGCGCGTTCCCGGCTCCGTGGACCAAGTGGCCCGGGAGAACCGCTGGTTGCCGCGGCTCGCGCCGCACCTCCCGTTGGCCGTTCCGGCGCCGGTGGGGGCGGGCGTCCCCGGTGAGGGCTTCGCCTTCCCGTGGTCGGTCTACGGATGGCTGGACGGCGAGGACCTCTTCGACGCGCCCCTGACGGACCTGGGCGGCGCGGCGGTCGAGCTGGGCCGTTTCGTCGCCGCGCTGCGGCGGATCGACACGACCGGCGGACCGCGATCGTTCCGGGGAGGGCCGGTCGCCGCGCGGGACGCCGGTGTCCGGGCCGCGATCCGGGACCTGGGGGCCGACGGAGTCCTCGACGCGGACGCGGCCGGCGCGGTGTGGGAGGAGACCCTCGCTCTCCCACAGTGGGAGGGCGCCCCCGTCTGGCTCCACGGCGACCTCCTGCCGGGCAACCTGCTGGGTCGGGAGGGCCGGCTCGCCGCCGTCATCGACTTCGGCTGCGTGGGCGTCGGCGATCCCGCCTGCGACACGATGGCCGCCTGGACCCTGCTGACGCCCGAGACCCGCGGCGCGTTCCGGGAGGCGGTCGAGGTGGACGACGCCACCTGGGCCCGGGGGCGCGGCTGGGCCCTGGCCTTCGGCCTCACCGCCGAGCACTACTACCGCGTCACCAACCCCGTTCTGGCCGCCGTCGCCCACCGCGCGGTCGCGCAGGTCCTCTCCGACGCCCTCTGAACCGCCCCCGCCCTCCGGGGTGCGCCACCCGCTTCCGCGGTGGCCTGCGCGTCCGGGTCGAACCGTCCCCCGCCCCGGGGTGCGCTCTCGCGGTGTGGCCGCGCTTGGGTTCCGGGCCGCGAACCGCCCCCCGCCCCCGGGGTGCGCCGCCCGCTTCCGGGGGGCCGGCGCGTCCGGCTCGAACCGCCTTGGGGCCGCTACCGCCCCAACAGCAGTTCCTTCGCCCGCGTGAACTCCTCCGGGGTCAACAGGCCCTCGCGGGCGAGGTCGGCCAGTTGGGTCAGCTCCGCCACCAGGTGTTCCGCCGCCGGGTGTTCGGCCTCCGTGTGCTCGGCCGCCGGCTGTTCCCGCTCCGCCGGGCGCCGCGCGGGGCTCGCCGACGGGGGCGGTTCGACCTCCTCCCACGGCGCGGGCTCCGGGAAGGGGTCCTCGTAGCGCGCCGCGTCCGCCAGGGCCTCGGCCTCGTCCTCGGCGAGCACCTCCGCCAGGACCTCGGCGCGGCCCTCCTCCCGGTCCTCGGCCTCCCCCCACTCCGCGGCCCCCGCCGCCCTGCGCAGCAGGCCCCGCAGCAATGGCCTGCCCGGGGCGCGGGTCGCCGCCGCGACCTTCGTGCCCACCGGCCGGATGAACAGGACGCGTCCCGCGCCGCCGCCGCTCGCGCTCACGCCGCCCCCGCCCCCACCCGCTCCGCGGGGATCCGCACCGAGCCCACGATCCGCCCGCCGGCCGCGCGTACGGCCACCGCCGCGTCCTGCGCCCACACGTGCTCGACCACCAGCAGCAGCGCGCAGCTGCCGCGTTCCAGCAGCTCCGCCGCCTCCCGGACGTCCTCGGGGCCGATGAGCCGGGCCGCGTCACGGCCGGCCAGGATGCCCCGTAGCTCCACGAACTCGTCGAACTCGGCGGCCAGTACCTCCCCCGCGGCCGTCCTCGTCGCGACGAGGCCGTCGATCAGGCGCACCACGCCCGTCTTCCTCAGCCCCATGACGGCCTCGACCGCCGGGACCCGCAGCTGCTCCTCGGGGAAGGCGAGGACGATGAACTCCACAGGTCCCATGGGGCGGGGCTCCCTCACTCCTGACCGTTTCTGACGACTCTTCGGCACACTATGACATAACCGGACATACTCGCCTCACCCTTGCTACGTTTCCCCCATGACCGCTCTGACGGCGAAGGTGGCGGAACCCGCTCCGCTCCCGCCCCCCGCCCGCGCCCCCAAGCGGCGCGGCATCGAGCTGACCCTCCTCGTCGGCGCGGTCCTGATCTCCGTACTGGGCCACGTCTACGTCGGCCTCGCCGCCGGCGCCCCCGCGCCCGGCCCCGGCGCCCCCGCTCCCGCCCCCCGCCCCGTCGCCCCCTACGCGGCGGGCCTCGGCGTCGCCGCGCTGCTGGCCCACCTCGCCGTCCGGCTGCGGGCCGCCCACGCCGACCCGCTGCTGCTCCCCATCGCCGTCCTGCTCAACGGCCTCGGCCTCGTCCTCATCCAGCGCCTGGACCTGGCCACCCCGGGCGAGAGCGGCGCCGGCGACCAGCTGCGGTGGTCCGCGCTCGGAGTGACGCTCTTCGTGCTCGTCGTCGGACTCCTGCGCGACCACCGCGTCCTCCAGCGCTACGCCTACCTCGCCGTCACCGCCGCCCTCGCC
Organism: Streptomyces sp. NPDC048606; assembly: GCF_040650855.1. NCBI lineage: Bacteria > Bacillati > Actinomycetota > Actinomycetes > Kitasatosporales > Streptomycetaceae > Streptomyces > Streptomyces sp. NPDC048606. Next base: position 279,257 of record NZ_JBEZIB010000002.1, read on the forward strand.
CTGATGCTCGTCCCCGTGTTCTTCCCGGCGGTCAACGGCGCCCACATCTGGATCCGGTTCGCCGGCCTCTCGTTCCAGCCGGGGGAGTTCGCCAAGATCCTGCTCGCGGTGTTCTTCGCCGCCTACCTCGCCGCGAACCGCACCGCCCTCGCCCTCACCGGCCGCCGCCTGTTCTGGAAGCTGCGGCTGCTGCCCGGCCGGGTCCTCGGCCCGATCCTGGCGATCTGGCTGCTCAGCGTCGGACTGCTGGTCCTGGAACGGGACCTCGGCACCTCGCTCCTCTTCTTCGGCCTCTTCGTGATCATGCTGTTCACGGCCACGGGCCGGATCGGCTGGATCGCCATCGGCCTGCTGCTCGCCGCCCTCGGCGCCTACGCCGTCGGAACCTTCGAACCCCATGTGAACAGCCGCGTCGACGACTGGCTGAATCCTTTCGCCTCCATCGAGCGCGGCGAAGGCCCCGGCCAGCTCGCCCAGTCCCTCTTCGCCTTCGGTGCCGGCGGCCTGCTCGGCGCCGGACTCGGGCACGGCCAGTCCTTCCTCATCGGCTTCGCCGCCAAGTCCGACTTCGTCCTCGCCACCGCCGGCGAGGAACTCGGCCTCGTCGGCCTGACCGCGATCCTGCTCCTCTACGGCCTGCTCGTCTCCCGCGGCTTCCGCGCCGGCCTCGCCCTGCGCGACCCCTTCGGCCGCCTCCTCGCCACCGGACTCGCCTCGATCATCGCCCTCCAGGTGTTCGTGATCGCCGGCGGCGTCACCGGGCTCATCCCGCTGACCGGCATGGCCATGCCCTTCCTGGCCCAGGGCGGCTCCTCCGTCGTCACCAACTGGATCATCGTCGCGCTGCTGGTCCGGCTCAGCGACAGCGCCCGCAGACCCCGCCCCGAGCGGGAGGGGGTCGAGTGATCCGCTACATCCGCTGGTGCGCGTACTTCTGCGCCCTGCTGCTGCTCGCCCTGCTCGTCAACGTGGCCCGGGTGCAGGTCTGGGAGGCCGCCGCCTACGGGGCGAACCCCGCCAACAAGCGCCCGGCCGTCGCCCGGTACGCCGAACCCCGCGGCGACATCCTGGTCGACGGCAGACCCGTCACCGGCTCCCGCGACAGCGGCCAACTGCTGCGCCACGAGCGGACCTACGTCAACGGCCCGCTCTACGCGCCCGTCACCGGCTTCTCCTCCCAGAGCTACGGGACCAGCTTCGTCGAGCGCGCCGAGGACGCGGTCCTCGCCGGGGACGACCCGGCGCTGTCGGCCTTCCCGCTCTGGTACGAGCTGTCCCGCGGCCGCCCCGGCGGCGGCGACGCGGCGACCACCGTGCGGGCCGCCCTCCAGGAGGCCGCCTTCCGGGGGCTCGGCGGCAAGCGCGGGGCGGTGGCCGCGCTGGAGCCGGCGACGGGCCGGATCCTGGCGCTGGTCAGCAGCCCCTCGTACGATCCGGGCCTGCTGTCGGGCACCGGATCGCGGGTCAAGGCCGCCTGGGAGCGGCTGAACGCCGACCCGGCCCGGCCCATGCTGAACCGGGCGCTGCGCGAGACGTACCCGCCGGGCTCCACCTTCAAGATCGTGACGGCGGCCGCGGCGCTGGACGCGGGCGTGGTCACCGACGTGGACGCCCCCACCCGCACCCCCGACCCGTACCCGCTGCCCGGCACCCACACCCTGCTGCCGAACGCGGGCACCGGCTGCGAGGACGCCTCCATGGCGGAGGCCGTGCGGTGGTCCTGCAACACGGTGATGGCGAAGATCGGGGTCCAGGTGGGGCTGCGACGGATGGTGGAGGCGGCCGAGCGCTTCGGCTTCAACGACGCCGGCCTGCGGGTTCCGTCGTGGGTCTCCCGGTCCGGCTTCGACACGGACATGAGCCGGGACCAACTGGCCCTCTCCTCGATCGGGCAGTTCAACACGAGGGCGACGCCCCTGCAGATGGCGATGGTGGCGGCCGCCGTCGCCAACGGGGGAGAGCTGCGCACCCCCCACCTCGTCGAGCGCACCACCCGGGACGACGGCTCCCCGGTCCGCCGCACCGACCAGCGGACGCTGGGCCGTGCCATGAGCCCGGCGACGGCGCTGCGGATGCAGGAGCTGATGGTGCAGGTCGTCGAGGACGGCACCGGGCGCAACGCCGCCATCCCCGGCGCGGTCGTCGGGGGGAAGACCGGCACCGCGCAGCACGGCGTGGGCAACGCCGGCACCCCGTACGCCTGGTTCATCGCCTGGGCCAGGGCCGAGGGCGCGCCGCAGCCGGCCGTGGCGGTCGCGGTGGTGGTCGAGGACGCGGCGGCCGACCGCCGGGACATCAGCGGCAACAGCGCGGCGGCGCCCATCGCGCGCGCCGTCATGGAGGCCGCCCTGAGGACCGGCTGACCCCCGCCGAGGGTCGGCCGTGGGGGAACGCCGTCCGCCCGCGGGGCCTCGCGGGCGGACGGCACCGCACGGGGCGGCACCGCACGGGCCGGCGCGGCACCGTGTCGCACCGCGCCGCACCGGACCGCGCCGCACGCGGCTGCGGCCCGCCGTATCCGACCTAGGACCGGTACACGCGCAGCTCCCGCACCTCGTAGGACATCTCGGCGACCCCCGGCCCGGGCGAGGGGTGGTAACGCCCGGCCGACACAGACAGGTTGACGATGAGGTACGCGTGCCAGCCGCGGCCCACGCCGCGACGGTCGGCGAAGACGCGGACGCCGTTCAGCCACCACACCACGGACCTTCTGCCGAACTCGCACTTCAGGTCGATCCAGCCGCCGGGCCGGACCTTCGCGTCGCGGTGGTAGCGGTGCGCCTCGTGGACGTGGTTGGACAGTTCCAGCAGGTCGGGGTTGTCGGGGTGGTACTCGAAGACGTCGATCTCCTGGCCGCCGTCCCGCCAGGTCCAGATCGCGGGCCAGGCCCCGACCTCCACGGGGAGGCGGACCCGGGCCTCCAGCACGTCGCCCGTGCGCACCATGAACCCCTCGTCGCTGCCCTCGGTGGTGAGCAGCCCGGCGTCCCAGTTGCCGTCGGGGCGCGGGGTGGCGCGGAAGGTGCCGCCACGGCTGTAGGCGGGGTCGGCGGTGAGGTGGTCGAGTTTGTTGTCGCCCGGGTTGACCGGGCCGCCGCCGGGATAGGCCCACGAGCGGCCGGCCACCCATTGTGACGGCGAGGAGAAGTCGGCGGTGAAGACGGGAGCGCGGCGGGGGGCGAACAGCGGCAGCACGCCGCCCCCGCCCTCACCACCCGTCACAAGGCGCCGGGTGAGGCGCCGCAGCCATCCAAGTGCTTCCGGTTCCATTCCTCTGGCATGCCCGCCCCGCGCCGCGCCACACGTCCTGTTCTCACTGAGAGTAATCACAGTAATCCCGAGTGATCACAGTGTCGTACGGGATCACGCCGCGCCGGTCGCCTCGTTCAGGTGTCGGATTCGGCCGGCGCGTCGCCCGCGCCCTGTCGGATGGCGGCCTCGACCTCCGCCACGCGCTCGCGCTCCTCGGCGGCGAAGCGCTCCCGGTCGAGGTTCTCGGCGATCTCCTCGTCCTGGCTCATCAGCAGGTCGAGGTTGGAGTCGCCCATGTCGAAGACGCCCATCTCCAGGTACGCCTTCTGCAACCGCTCGCCCCACAGGCCGATGTCCTTCACGCACGGCACGATCCGGCTGAACAGCAGCTTGCGGAACAGCCGCAGGAAGTCGGAGCGCTCGCTGAACTCCTCGGCCTCCTTCCGCGGGATCCCGAAGTTCTCCAGGACCTCCACCCCGCGCAGCCGGTCGCGCATCAGGTGGCAGCCCTCGATCACGAACTCCTCGCGCTCGCGCAGCTCGGCGTCCGTCAGCTGCCGGTAGTAGTCGCGCAGGGCCATCCGCCCGAAGGCCACGTGGCGGGCCTCGTCCTGCATCACGTAGGCGAGGATCTGCTGGGGCAGCGGCTTGTCGGTGGTGTCGCGGATCATGCCGAACGCGGCCAGCGCCAGCCCCTCGATGAGCACCTGCATGCCGAGGTAGGGCATGTCCCAGCGGGAGTCGCGCAGGGTGTCGCCGAGCAGCTCCTTGAGGTTGTCGTTGACCGGGTAGAGCATCCCGACCTTCTCGTGCAGGAAGCGTCCGAAGATCTCCGCGTGCCGGGCCTCGTCCATGGTCTGCGTGGCGGAGTAGAACTTCGCGTCGAGGTCGGGAACGGACTCCACGATGCGCGCCGCGCACACCATCGCGCCCTGCTCGCCGTGCAGGAACTGGCTGAAGTTCCAGGCGCTGTAGTGCCGGCGCAGCTCGCCCTTGTCCTTCTCCGTCATCTTCGCCCAGTGCCGCGTCCCGTACAGGGTGAGGACCTCGTCGGGGGTGCCCAGCGGGTCGTAGGGGTCGACCTCGATGTCCCAGTCGATGCGTTTGGCGCCGTCCCACTGCTTGTCCTTGCCCTTCTGGTACAGCGCGAGGAGCCGTTCGCGGCCGCCGTCGTACTCCCAGCTGAAGCGGGCCGAACCGGAGGCGGGGATCCGCCAGACGCCCTCGCCCGGGTCCTCGGTGTAGAGCTCGTGCGTCGACACTGACGCCTCCTGGTCTCACGTACTTCCGTACAGGACTGGACAGTTGGCAGCGTCACACGTTGGTAGACGCGGGGTCAACAAGTCGGCCGCGGGGGATTGACGGCCTTGCTGACAAGCAGTCTCATAAGAGGTGACCGCCGGTAACCCAGACGCGAGGTGCCCGAAGCCATGACGACAGTGACGCAGCGACCCGCGCTGAGGGACGCCCTCGGCCTCCTCAAGGACCGCGAACAGGTCGCCGAGCGACTGCTCGAATCCTCGGCCAGACACTCCTTCGACCCGGACACCGAACTCGACTGGGAAGCCCCGCCGATCGACGGCAAGTACTACTGGCCGCCCGAGCTGATCTCCCTCTACGACACCCCGATGTGGAAGAGGCTCGGCGAGGAACAGCGCATCGAACTCTCCCGCCACGAGGCCGCCGCCCTCGGCTCGCTCGGCGTCTGGTTCGAGATCATCCTCATGCAGCTCCTCGTCCGCCACATCTACGACAAGTCGGCGACCAGCAACCACGTCCGCTACGCCCTCACCGAGATCGCCGACGAGTGCCGGCACTCGATGATGTTCGCCCGCATGATCCGCCACCACGGAGCCCCCGAGTACCCCGTCTCCCGCGTCCACCACAACCTCGGCCGCGTCCTCAAGACGGTCTCCACCACCCCCGGCTCCTTCGCCTGCACCCTCCTCGGCGAGGAGGTCCTCGACTGGATGCAGCGCCTGACCTTCCCCGACGAGCGCATCCAGCCCCTGGTGCGCGGCGTCACCCGCATCCACGTGATCGAAGAGGCCCGCCACGTCCGCTACGCCCGCGAGGAACTGCGCCGGCAGATGCTCACCGCCCCCCGCTGGGAACGCGAACTCACCCGCGTCAGCTGCGGCGAGGCCGCCCGCGTCTTCTCCCGCGCCTTCGTCAACCCGGCCGTCTACGACAACGTCGGCCTCGACCGGCGCGAGGCCGTCGCCCAGGTCAGGGCCAGCGGACACCGCCGCGAGGTGATGCAGACGGGAGCCAAGCGGCTCACCGACTTCCTCGACGACATCGGGGTGCTCAGCGGAGTCGGCCGCCGACTCTGGCAGATGTCCGGCCTCCTCGCCTGAAGGGGTCGTCTACGCTGCGGACATGACCGTACGGGCCTACCGCAGACTGGGCGTCGAGGAGCGTAGGGCCCAACTCCTCGACGCCGCACTCACGTTGTTCGCGCACCGGGCACCCGAGGAGGTCTCCCTCGACGACGTCGCGGAGGCCGCCGGGGTGTCCCGGCCGCTGGTCTACCGCTACTTCCCCGGCGGCAAGCAACAGCTCTACGAGGCCGCCCTGCGCTCGGCCGCCGACATGCTCGAACTCTGCTTCGCCGAACCCCAGTCCGGCCCGCTCACCCGACGGCTCTCCCGCGCCCTGGACCGCTACCTGGCCTTCGTGGACGAACACGACGCGGGCTTCGCCGCCCTCCTCCAGGGCGGCAGCGTCGTGGAGACCTCCCGCACCACGGCGACCGTGGACGGCATCCGCCGCGCCGCCGCGCACCAGATCCTCCTCCACCTCGGCGTGCCCACCCCGGGTCCGCGCCTGCGGATGATGGTCCGCACCTGGATCACGGCCGTCGAGGCCGCCTCGCTGATCTGGATCGACGAGGGCAAGCAGCCGGAGGTCGCGTCCCTGCGCGACTGGCTCGTCGACCAGTTCATCGCCCTCCTCACCGCCACCGCCGCCACCGACCCGGAGACGGCGGCCACCGCCCGCGCCGCCCTCGCGCTCGAACCGGCCGACGGCCCCGTCGGCGTCCTCGCCCGGCGCGTGGTCCCGGTGGTCTCCGAAGCCGCTCACCTGCTGTGACACTGGTGGGGTGAGAAGCGAACCGACCCCCTTCGAGGGGGGACCGATGGACGGCAGGGTCCTGCCGATCCTCGTCGGCCCGACCGGACACCCGCCGAAGTGGTACGAGATCCCCGTCCCGTCCCCGGACGGCGGCCCCGCCACGGTCCTGCTCTACGAGCGCGTCCCGGCCGGCTACACCAAGCGGCTGCACCTCCAGAAGGGCTGGAAGTACGCCTACTCCCCGACGGGCGTGAAGCCCCGCCCGCGCTGGCCCTGGACGAAGCCCCCGAAGCCCCCGCAGTCCCCGCAGGACTGACCCGGGCACCTGGCCGCGTCGGGTGTGCCGTCGGGCCTCGGGGCCCGTACGGCGCCCCGCGCCCCGGGATCCGTGGGCCGACCGGGGGCGCCCGCGCCCCGGGGAGCCGCACACCGAGCGGGCCGCCGGCCCTACGGCAGGCGCAGCACCGCCTCCGCCCCGCCCCCCTCGGCCTCGCGGAACTCCAGCCGCGCCCCGATGGCCCGCGCCTGCCCCACCGCGATCGTCAGCCCCAGCCCGTGCCCCTTGCCCCCGCTGCGGAACCGCTGCGGCCCGCGCGCGATCAGGTACTCGGGGAACCCGTCGCCGTGGTCGCGCACCGACACCACCGGCCCGTCCACCGTCACCACCACCGGCGCCCGCCCGTGCCTGTGGGCGTTGGCCACCAGGTTCCCCAGCACCCGCTCCAACCGCCGCCGGTCCGTCTCCACGTGCGCGTCCCGCAGGACCACCACCGCCGTGTCCGTCCCCGACGCCCGCACCACCCGGCGCACCAGCCGCTCCAGCTGGTGCAGGTCCGTCTCCGTCACCTCGCTGCCGGAATCCAGCCGGGAGATCTCCAGCAGGTCCTCCGTCAGCTGCCGCATCGTCCGCACCCTCTCGCGCACCAGCTCCGTCGGCCGCCCGTCGGGCAGCAGCTCCGATGCGGCCTGCAGACCCGTGAGCGGCGTCCGCAGCTCGTGCGCCACGTCCGCCGTGAACCGCTGCTCGCTCAGCAGCTTCCCCTGGAGCGTTCCCGCCATCGTGTCCAACGCCCCCGCGACCGTCGACACCTCGTCCTGGCGCCGCGCGGGGTCCTTCGTCCGCGGGTCCCCGACCCGCGCGTCCAGGTCACCCTGGCTGATCCGCCGCGCGACCGTCGCCGTCTGGTGCAGGCGCCGCGTCACCCGGGTCACCGCGAACGCCCCCACGAGCAGCGTCCCGCCGATCGCCAGCACCGACGACCAGATGATCGCGTTGTCCAGCCCCCGGATCGTCCGCGCGCTCTGCCCGTAGTCCACGGCCACCGCCAGCGCCCGCCCGTCCGCCGGGGCGGCGGCCCACATCAACGACCGTCCCCGGTACTCCGCCACGACCGTGCCGCGCTGCCCGCCGCGCACCGCCAGGGCCCGCAGCTCCGGCGGCAGCCCCGCCGGGTCGACCCCCGCGTTCGGTGGGAGCGCCTCCCCGGCCTCGTAGGCGCGCGAGGCGTCGTGCAGCCTGCCCAACGCCTTGTCGCGGGCCGTCGCCACCGTCTGCCGGGTCACCTCCACGTGCACCAACGCGCCCAGCACCGCCGCCAGCGAGCAGCACATCACCACGATGAAACACGCGGACTTCCAGGTCAGCGTGGCCGTCCAGGCCGGCAGTCGAGGTCTCACGGCGCTCCCGCGCCGGAGGGCGCGGCCGTCGCCGAGGCACCCGGACCGGGCACGCGCACGATCTGCTCGCGCGTGGGCAGCATCGTCCGCTGCCGCGCGTCCCACGACCAGGCGGTGATCAGCGCGTAACCCGGATTCCCGCTCGGCACGCGCAGGACCACGTCCCGCCCGGCCAGCTCCACCGAGACCACCGTCTCCGTCGTCGCCATGATCCGGTTCAGCCGGCCGTCGGCGTCCGCCGTGTAGGCCCGTACGGACATCATCCGGTCGGGCAGCTCGATCCCGACGACCAGCTCGTCACTGCCGTTGCCCGTCAGGTCCCGGTAGTACGGCTTCAGCACCGGGCACGCCCCCGGCGCCCGCCCCGCCGTCCCGCACGCCCTGATCGCGTCCGCCGTCTCGCGCGGCATCCCGTCCGCCCCCACGGAGATGTCCGGGTGCGCGTCCAGCTCCGCCCGCACCAGCGCCACCGGATCGACGCCGTGCACGTCCTGGTCGCGCACCGGCGGCAGTCCCCGTACGTACTCGGGCGGGGCGCCCCCCGGATCGGCGGGCGGTACGTCCGCCCCGCGCCGCTCCGGCCACAGGTGCACGGGACCGCTCGCCGTCGGGGTCGGCCCGGCGGCGGCCAGCCCGCCGGTGTCCCCGCACCCCGCCGTCGCCACCACCGCCGCGAGGGGCAGCAGCAGGGCGGCGCACGCGCGCGGCAGGCGCTGGTCCACGGCGGGGTGGCCTCCTTCGGGCGGTGCGGGCCGCGCGGTACGGGCGGCCCGCGGCGGCGGTCGGGTTCGACCAACCTTATGCAGACCTACGCACCTTTTGCCCGTACGGCCGTCCCCGCCGCCCCCGCACCCGCCCGGGTCCGGGCCGTACCGCACCCGCCCCGCAGGGGGTGCGTCAGCCGTCCGTACGCCCGCGCCGCAGCATCGCGAAGCCCAGCCCGGCGGCCCCGATCGCCGCGATGCCGCCGCCCGCGGCGAGCAGCAGCACGCCCTCGCCCGGACCGTCGGCCAGGGTGTTCAGCCGCAGGGTGTCGGCGGTCCCGACCGGGCCCCGGTCGGAGACGGGGGTGACGTGGGTACCGCCCCGCGTGCCGGTCTTGTGCCCGTCGCCGGCCACCAGGTGCGAGCCGTCCTCGGGGCCGGTGTCGCCGACCCACGAGGAGAGCCGGCCGTCGGGCCGCAGCGCGGCGTGCAGCTCGCCGGTGTTCCCGAAACCGGTGAACCCGTCGCGGCTGGTCAGCGTGGCGACGGTGGTGCCCGAGCGCAGGATGTCGGCCTGGTAGGCGTTCTTCGCGATCCGGTACACCCGCGCCGTGGAGCGCCCGTCGGCCAGGGCCACGCTCTTGACCAGGGTCCGCTGCACGGCCGAGGTGGAGGTGACCGGAACGGCGTCGGCGACGGCCGCGCCGGTGGGCAGTGCCAGCAGACCGGCGGCGCAGGCGGTCACGGCGGTGGCGCGAACGAGGGTGCGGCGGCTGACGGTGTTCACGGGCTTCCTTCGACACGGGGCAGGAGGACCCGGAGGGTCGAGCGGGTCCTGAGGGCACCAACGTAGGGGCCCGCCGTTGCGGTATGACCGTGACCTTGTAACAGCGAGGCAGCAGCGAGCCGACGGAGTCGTTACACAACCGAGGGATTGCCGCGGGCGGCGGCGCCTGCTCCCATGGACGGCGGGGGTGACGCCGATGCGTGGACTCAAGGTGCTTCCGAGCGGCCGGCCCGGCCGCGGCAGGCTATACGTCAACCGGGCCGACGGGCAGGCGGTGGCCTGGTACGACCGCCCGGCCAACCGGATCAGCGTACTGTCCGACGACCAGCGCGAGGCGGTGCTGGCCGCCCTGCGCCCGTACCTCACCGGCGGCTGGACCATGGGCCCGCCGCCCGTCCCCACCGCCGCCGAGCTGCGCATGCTCGTCCTGCCGCCCGACGAGGACCTGGCCCCGAACCGGCCGGGGGAGACCCTGATCGGCGAACTCGCCTACGGCGCACCGGGCGGCCGGGCCCGCCACCGGCTCCGCCAGGACCTCCTGGCGCGGCAACGGGTGGGGGCCGAACTCGACGCCCTGGAACGGGAGTCCCCCGACTGGCGGGCCCTGCACGACGTCCCGCTGCCCGGGCTCGGACTCCTGGACCACCTGCTCGTCGGCCCGTCCGGGGTGCTCGCCGTCCGCACCGTGCCGGGCCGCCGACAGCGCGCCCGCGTCGGAGACCTGCTGCTCACGGTGGGCCGCGCCGACCCGCGCCCGGACCCCCGCTGGATCCGCCGCGCCGCCGCCTGCGCGGCCCGGCTGCTGACCGCCCCGGTGACCCCCGTCCTGGCCCTGACCGACGCCTCCCGGGTGGAGGTGGCCCCGACCGTCCGGGACATCCTGATCCTCCAGCCCCCGACCGCCGCGACCACCCTGAGGGCGATCCCGCGCTCCCTCAAACTCCCGGACGTCGACGCCCTGTTCACCCTGGCCCGCACCCGCCCGACCTGGACCTGACCCGGGGCCCGACCCGGACCTGACCCGGGCCCGACCCGGGCCCGACCGGGGCCCGATCCGGACCTGGGGCCCGACCCGGGATCGGGAGACGGTCGGCTCAGGCCGAACTGCGCTTCCTGGGCGCCGCCTTCTTCGCCGCCGCGGCCGACGTCTTCCTCGCGGAGGCCGACGTCGACTTCGAGGTCGCCTTCGAAGTCGCCCCGGCGGCGGCCGACTTCGCGCCGGACGACCCGCCGGCGGAGGCCTTGGCCGCGGTCGCCTTCGAGGTCCCGGCCCCGGCGGAGCCGGCCCTGGTGCCCGCGCTCTTCGTGGCCGTGGTCTTCGTCGCCGCCTTCGTGGCCGTCGTCTTCGACGCGGTCGCCTTCGAGGCCGCCGACCGGCTGGTGCTCTTCTTCGGGGCGCCCGCCGCCGTGGCGCGCGCGCCCGACGCCGTCGTCTTCTTGCCGCCCACCGCCTTGGGCGTCGAGGCCGAGGCCGTCTTCCTCGCCCCGCGGCGGATCGGCGTCACCTCCGCCTCGCGCTCCTCCCCGTCGTCCGGGGTCGGCTCGCCCCGCGAGGCCCGCGCCGCCCGCACGCTGCTCTCCAGCGCCGCCATCAGGTCGATCACCTTGCCGCCGGCCGGCTCCACCACCGCCTCCGCCGGCTCGAACGCCCCGCTCGACTTCGCCTCGATCATCGACTCCACGGCCTCGCGGTAGTCGTCGTGCAGCGAGGCCATCTCCACCTCGCCGAGCGTGGCCATCAGGGCGTCCGCCAGGTCCAGTTCGGCGTCCCGCACCGACACCGTCGCCTCCGGCGCCACCCCCTCCGGCTCACGGATCTCGTCCGGCCACAGCAGTCCGTGCATCGCGATCACGTCACCGACGACCCGCAGCATCCCCAGCCGCTCCCGCCCGCGCAGCGCGAACTTCGCGATGGCCACCTTCCGGCTCCGCTTCAGCGCCTCCCGCAGCAGCGTGTACGGCTTCGCCGCCGTCGCCCCGTTCGCCGCGAGGTAGTACGCCGCGTCCATCTGGAGCGGATCGATCTCGTCCGCCGGGACGAAGGACACGATCTCGATCGTCTTCGCCGTGGCGATGGGCAGCCGCGCCAGGTCCTCGTCCGTGATCGGGATGATCGACCCGTCCGCCTCCTCGTACCCCTTGCCGATCTCGGCGCCGGGCACCTCCTCGCCGTCCAGCTCGCACACCTTGCGGTACCGGACGCGGCCCCCGTCCGTCACGTGGATCTGACGGAAGGAGATCGAGTGGCTCTCGGTGGCGTTCACGAGCTTGATCGGAATGCTGACCAAGCCGAAGGAGATCGCCCCGTTCCAAATGGATCGCACGGTTCCTCCTGATTCGTGGCAATCTCATCGTATGACGCCGATCACCACGGTGGAGGGGCGTCGCCTCGCCCTCAGCAACCTGGACAAGGTCCTGTACCCCCGGACCGGCTTCACCAAGGGCGAGGTCCTGCACTACTACGCGACCGTCGCGGACGCCCTCCTCGCCCACGTCCGCGACCGCCCGGTCTCCTTCCTGCGCTACCCGGACGGCCCGGACGGGCAGCTGTTCTTCACCAAGAACCCGCCGCCCGGTACGCCCGACTGGGTGAGACGGACCCCGGTGCCCCGCTCCGACGACCCCCGGGCCGAACAGGTGGTCGTCGACGACCTCCCGAGCCTGATGTGGGCCGCGAACCTCGTCGTGGAGTTCCACACCCCCCAGTGGCGGGCCTCCGCCCCCGCCGTCGCCGACCGGATCGTCTTCGACCTCGACCCCGGCGAGCCCGCCGGCGTCGTCGAATGCCGCGACGCGGCCCTCTGGCTGCGCGAGCGCCTCGCCGCCGACGGCCTGGAGGCCCACGCCAAGACCTCCGGCTCCAAGGGCCTCCACCTGGCCGTCGCCATCGAGCCCACTCCCTCCGAGCGGGTGTCGGCGTACGCGAAGGACCTCGCCCAGGAGGCCGAACGGGTGATGCCCGAACTCGTCACGCACCGGATGGCCAAGGCGCTGCGCCCCGGCAAGGTCTTCGTCGACCACAGCCAGAACGCCGCCGCCAAGACCACCGCCGCCCCCTACACCCTGCGGGCCCGCGCCCTCCCGACCGTCTCCGCACCCGTCTCCTGGGCGGAGGTCGCCGCCTGCCGGACCCCCTCCGACCTGGTGTTCCTCGCCGAGGACGTGCCGCCCCGGCTCGCCGCCGACGGGGACCTCCTCGCTCCGCTGAACGACCCCGACCGGGCCGGGAGGCTGCCGTGAGCGCCACCGGCCCGGCGATCCGCGTCGCCCTCGCGGTCGCCGTACGGAGCCTGCCGCGCGAGGCGGGTCTGGCGTACGAGCCCAAGTTCGACGGCCACCGCCTCGTCATCCGGCGCACGGCCGAGGACGTCGTCCTCCAGGCCCGCTCCGGGCGGATCGTCACCGGAGCCTTCCCCGACCTGGCCGCGGCCGCCCGCAGGCTGCCCGCCGGGACCGTGCTGGACGGCGAGGTGGTCGTCTGGCACGCCGGGCGCACCGACTTCGCCCTGGTCCAGCGCCGGGCCGCCGCGGCGACCAGCACCCGGGCGGCCGTGCTCGCGCAGAGCCTGCCCGCCTCGTACGCCGCCTTCGACGTGCTCGAACTGGCCGGGGTGGACGTGCGCGGGCGCCCGTACGAACGCCGCCGGGCCCTCCTCGTCGACCTGCTGCTCCCGCTCGGCCCGCCGCTCCAGCCCGTCCCGATGACCACCGACCCCGAACTCGCCGAGACCTGGTACGAGACCCTGCCCGCCAGCGGCATCGAGGGCCTGGTCGTGAAGCGGCTCGACCAGGCGTACCCGACCGGGCGGCGCGTGTGGCGCAAGCTGCGCCACACCGACGTCCGCGACGCGGCCGTGGTCGGCTACACCGGGACCCCGCGCCGCCCGCTGGCGCTCGTCCTGGTGCCGGCCGGGACCGAGGACGACGCCCCGCTGGTGTCGAGCCCGCTGTCGGCCGGGCTGCGGGCGGAGCTGGTGGCGGCACTGGCGGCGCGCGGGACGGCCGGCGAAGCGGCGGGCGGGGAAGCGGCGGCCGGCGCCGCGGGCGGTTCCGCGCCGACGGCCACGATCGTCGCGATCGGCTTCGGGGAACTGCCCTTCCGGCCGCTGGACCCGCCCCTGGCCGCCGAGATCCGCCAGGCCTCGACCCGCCACCCGCCGCCGGAGGTGCTCCGGCTGCGGACGGACCTCTGACGGACCTCTGACGGACCTCTGACGGACCGCTGACGGACCCCTGACGCGCCCGCGGCCCGCGCCGGGGGGCGCGGGCCGCGGGGAGGCTTCGGTCGGGGGCCGTCAGGAGTGGGCGCCGCGTCCCGCGTCCGGGGGAGCGCCGGGCTGGGGGTGGGGGCCGGGGCCCTGCGGGTGCTCGTAGCCCGATTCGCGCTCGGCGCGGGCCTCGTCCTGGTGGCTGTGCGTGCGGGACCCGAAGTTCCCGTAACCCTGCATCTCGTGCGGGCGCAGTCCGCCCTCGGGGATCTCGACGTGCTCGCGCTCCTCGCGGACCTCGTACACCGCACCGCCCTCCGGCAGGTGCGGCTGGCTCTCGGCGGTGGGGGGCGGGGGCTCCTTCGCCCGCACGCGCTGGCCCAGCTTGAACCCCCCGAGGAGGAATCCGGCCACGATGATTCCGACCACCAGGAACCACGCGATGTCGGTCAGGATCCTGTCCAGCGCGATGTAGGTCAGGGTCGTGTTCATACGCCCCATTTTCCCGCACTTTGATGAGATATGCGCCACTCGGCCACCCCGAACCCCGCCCCGGCGGGTCACCCCCGAACGGCGTCGGCCCCGCCCTCGCGGCGCACGACGGGCCGCGGACGCGGGGCCGACACCACCCCGAACGGAGCAACTACCTCAGCGGACCGTCCGAATCCCGCAGCCCCGGACCCTCCTTGCCGCCGAGCACCCCGAGGATCTCCGCGCAGATCGCGAGCGCCGTCTCCGCGGGCGTCTTCGCCCCCAGGTCCAGCCCGATCGGGCCGTGCACCCGGGCCAGCTCCGAACCCGTCACGCCGGCCGCCACCAGCCCGTCGGTGCGCCGCGCCGTGGTCCGCCGCGAGCCGAGCGCCCCCACGTACGGCACCTCCAGCGCGAGCGCCGTCCGCAGGGTCGGCACGTCGAAGTCCTCCTCGTGGCTCAACATCACCAGGCAGGCCGCGTCCCGGTGCGCCCCGAGCACCTTCTCGGCCTCGACGGCGTCCTCCACGGCCACCGCCTCCCACCCCAGCAGCTCCGCCTGCCGCGCGATCACCCGCGCCAGCTCACCGCCGCCGCCGATGACCACGTACGGGGCCGACGGATACGCCTCCACGAGCACCAGCCCGGAACCCCCGTACAGCGCGTCCCGACCGGGCCGCCGCGTCCCGAGCAGCTCCCCGGCCCGCCGCGCGGCGTCGTCCGCCGCCGGCTCCCCGGCCCGTACGACCTCGCTCACGGCGGTGTCCGCACCCTCCCCGAGCCGGGTCACGAGCGCCACCCCGGCCCCCGAGCCGAGCAGCTCCCACCACTCCGCCGGAACCGCCGACAGCGGCTGGAGCAACACCTCCGCCTGACCCCCGCAGGTCAGCCGCGCCTCCTCGGCCTCGGCCCGCCCCACGGACACCTCGCACACCCGCGCCCCGTCCCGGCCGGCCCCCTCCAAGGCCCCGGCCTCGGCGACGAGTTCGGCGTCGAAGACACCCCGGTACAGGGCCCCGACACACTCCCCGCCCGCGTCCACGAGCACGGCCCCGGCGGGATCCCGCGGCCCGAACCCCGACTCGGTCACCGGCCGCGCCAGGAACGCCACCCGCCCCTCGGCCACCCAACGCCGTGCCGTCTCCGCCAGCTCACGCATCCTCGTCGCCCCATCCCGGTCACGCTGTCTCCCCGCAAAGCGCCTGGTCAACGGCACGATGCGGCCTGACCTTCCACCCTACGCACGCCCTCGCCCCCCACCCACCCCCCAATCCCACAGACCCCGCCCCACCCCCCTCGTACGGACCACCGGAACACCGGTCGCGCAACGTGACAGGGCGAGCGCCCTTTCCTCACGCTCCGTACAGGCAACAGGAAACCTCCGGGATGCCGCCCACCGCCCACACCCACATGTCACACTCGCCACTGAATCGATCTCCAAGGGCGCCATATCTTTTGGGAGTTGCCTTCCGATGAATACCTGGCCCGCAGTGGGACCCGAACTGCGCCGATTACGCCAAGAGGCCGGATACACGCTCACCGAATTGGGTCGCGCGGTGAACTACAGCAAGGGCTATCTGAGCAAAGTCGAACGGGGGAAGGTGAAACCGTCACCCGATGTCATTCGACGGGTCGACGCGTTTCTCCGCGCCGGGGGAGCGTTGTGCGGACTGCTCGAACCGACCTCGACGCACACGCCGCGTTCCGCCGCCGGGACGAACGGTGGCGACGGGCCCGGGGAACGCGGTTGGGAACTCGACCCGGCCGACCTCGTCCGCGTCGGCGCCGACACCCTGATCGGCCGGGTCCTCAAGCGGCCGGGACACGCCGCCGCGCCGGACGGGGCCACCCTCGTCCAGGCGCTCACCACGCAACTCGAACAGTCCCGAGCCCTCGGCCAGTGCTGCGACCCCGCCACCCTGCTCCCCGTCCTGGAATCCCAGACGCGCGCCGTCGTGGCGCTGCTGTCCACGGGGGCCCCGCGCGAACGTCGGCCGCTGCTCGTCCTCGCCTCACGGTTCGCGGAGTTCGCCGGCTGGATGGCCCAGGAGGCCGGTCGGGTCCGGGCGGCACTGGCCTGGACCGCCGACGCCGTGCTGCTCGCCCAGGCCGGCGAGGATCCCCACCTGGCCTCGTACGCCCTCGTCCGCAGGGCGCTCGTCACCCTGTACGACGGCGACCACGCCGCCACCGTCGGCCTCGCCGGGCAGGCGCGGCACGACCGGCGACTGCCCCCGAGGATCCGCGGCCTGGCCGCCCAGCGCGAGGCGCAGGGGCACGCCCTCGCCGGCGACGAACTCGCCTGCATGCGGGCACTGGAGCAGGCCGGCCGGAGCCTGGCCGCCGCGCGGGACGAGGCCGCGCCCGGCCCCGTCATCGGCACCACGAACCTCGCCGACCCGGCCGCCATGGTGACCGGATGGTGCCTGTACGACCTCGGCAGCCCGCGTGAGGCGGCCCAGGTCCTGGACCGAGAATTCCTTCGCATCCCCGCGAACGCCCTCAGGGCGCGCACGAGATACGGATTCAGGCGCGCCCTCGCCCACGCCGCGTCGGGGGAGATCGAGCATTCCTGCGCCATCGCCCGGGAACTGCTCGACATGAGCGTGGCCGCCCCGTCGGCGACGGTCCGCACCGATATCCGACGCCTGTCCGACGAACTCGGCCGCTACCGCGTCAACCGCGCCGTCCGGGAACTGCAACCCGCTTTGGCCTGGGCGCTCAAGCCGACTCTCATCTGAACCCGCCGGACGACACGTCCGCGCGTTCGATTTCACGAATTCCCGCCAGGAGAGGAATCCGCCATGCCCGAAATCTTCGTGAACTACCGCACCGGCGACGAGGAGGCCACCGCCACCCTGATCGAACGCGACCTCTCCGCCCGATTCGGAAACGAGAACGTCTTCTTCGCGAGCAAGTCCATCCGGCCCGGACAGCCCTTCCCGCGGGAACTGCTCAAGGCCGTGCGCCGCAGCAGCGTCCTGCTCGCCGTGATCGGCGAGAAGTGGGTCGAGGCCCCGGGCCGATCCGGCCGTCCGGCCTTGGAGGACCCCGAGGACTGGACGCGGGTCGAGATCGAGGAGGCGATGGCCTGCGGGGCGGACGTCGTCCCCGTCCTGGTGGGACGCTCCACCCGACTTGAACGCGGCATGTTGCCCGCCGAGTTGGCGGGACTGGCCGACCATCAGTACCTCCGCTTCGACCACCGCGACGCCGAGAGCGACCTACGGCGGATCGGCGACGAACTGGCCGATCGGGTTCCGGAGCTGGCCAAGGCGGACCGAAGGCGACCGGCCGACGCCGGCACCGACGCCGGACCCGCGGGCACCACCCGCATGAGGGTCCGCGACATCCGTCACGACCAGCGCGGGGGGATCGGGAACCTCAACGGCGACCTCGGCAGTTTCATCAGCGAGCCGAACGCCCCCCTGCACACCGGCTCCGGAGCCCAGTACAACGGCCCCACCTTCAGCGGCGAAGGGATGGGCGTGAACTTCGTCGCCGGAGACAACTCGGGAGGCATGCGCCAGTCCGTCGAACGCGCCACCGACCACCGACCCCCGCACGACCGCGACCGGGACGAGCGCCGTCGGGACGAGGCGTGATTCCGGACGGCCCCGGCGAGGGTGACCAGGGCCCCGGCCACGACAGCGCGGGCCGTGCGGGAGCGGGCCCGACGCACAACGGTTCCGGGACCCAGAACAACCACTTCCACACCGCACCCCCCAGGCAGCGCCCGGACCGGCTGTCCGTCGCCCACGAACGACGAAGCTCGCTGCGCCGGCGCTTCGTCCGCCCGCCCGGCTTCGGCGAGGCGGCCCGCCGGATCGCCGAGCCGGGGGCGGTCGTCCTGATCCACGGGGCACCCGGCATCGGGCGCCACGCCGCCGCGACCGTACTCCTGCACGAGGCCGCCGACCCGGACGACGACCGGCCGGGCCGCTTCGAGGAACTTCCGCCGGAGCCCCCCGAAGACACCCTCGACGCCGGCCCCCGCGACCGGTTCCTCCTCAACCTCTCCGCCGTCGCCTCCGCCGAGTACGTCGAGGCCCAGCTGAACACCCTGGCTCCGTACCGGTCCGCCGTCGAAGACGCCGGGGCGCGGATGGCCGTCGTCCTGCCGGCCGCCCCCGACCACCTCCTGGACCCGCAGTTCGAGGCCCTTGCCGTGCGGCTGGAACGGCCGGACGGCGAGGGCCTCGTACGGCGCTTCCTGCGTCGCGAGGGTGTCCCCTTCAAGGACGAGGACCTGGGCGTCGAGGCACTGACCCGGCTGTTCGCGAGCGGCTCGATGGGTGAGCTGGCCCGGTTCTGCGAGACGGTCGTCCGTGCCCGCAAGGGAGGCCGACACGGCACCGTGTTCCGCACCTGGGCCGCGGAAGCCCTCGGAGCCGTCACACAGCGGGCCACGGAAGCGGCGGACCAGATCAAGGCGGTCAGGTCCGCCGAGGGGCGCGCCCTCCTGCTGAGTGCGGCGATGCTGCACGGCGCCCCGGCCGACGTGGTCTTCGACGGGCGGAACAGACTCCTGGGGGCGCTCGGGCACCGCCCCGAGGACGAGGGCACGGAAGCGGCCCGGTTCGTACGGGACGACCTGCACGACGAACTGACACGACTGGTCATCACGCGAGATCCCGACGGGGCGGTCACTTTCGACCGCCTGGAATACGACACGGCGATCCGCCGCCACTTCTGGCTGCACTTCCCGGACCTGCGGCCGGCCTTCGGCACCTGGGTCGAGGACGTCCTCGAACAGGGCGAACCGAGCGACGCGGACAAGGCGCTCCTGGTGCGGCGGTTCGTCGAGCGGGTCCTCGACACCTCGGGACCCGCAGACCTCCTCGCGAGGGTGCCGCGCTGGACCGACTCCGACGCGCCCCACATCCCGTACGCCGCGGCGTCGACCGCGCTCGAACGGGCCCTCGACGACGAACGCCACGTCAGAGTGGTCCTGGACCGGATGCTGAACTGGTCACAGAGTCCCTCCCTCTCCGCCGGTCTGCACCGCGTACTGACCGATGTCTGTCGGGGTCCGCTGTCCGAAAGTCACCCGTACCACGCGGTCGTCCGGCTCCACCATCTGGCGCACCGACCCACGGGTGCGAGCGCGCGCGAGGTGCTCTTCGCCCTCGTCGAACGCGACCCGAGACTCCGTCGCTACCTGCACCGCCGCATCGTCAAGCACGCCGGCCCCCGTTCCCCGGGCGACCTCTCCCTGCTCCTCGACCTCTACGCGGAGACGTCCATGCCCCCCGACCTGCCCTGGTGGGAACTGCCCGACGTCTGGCGTGCCGCGATGGACCACAGCCCGCGCCAGGCGTGGGCCCCGCTCGCACACCGCTGGCTCGACGCGGCCCTCAAGATTCCGGAGGAACGCCGCGCACGCGCCCTCGACGTCCTGGTGGAGGCCGTCGAGGGCAGCGACCGGCATGGCAACCAGCTGTACACGGTCACGTGCCACTGGGCCGGGAGCCGACCGGAGCGTGCCGCGACCGCGGCACGGCTGCGCCACGGAATCGACGTGGCCCAGGGTCTCGTCCGCGACGAGACCGTCACCTCGAACGAGTCGCGAGGAGTGCGATGAGTACCTACCTGCCGTGGACCTTCCTGGCGGTGACACTGGCGGCCGCGACCGGACTGATCGTCGTAAAGCGTGCCGAGCCCAGCCGCCCGCGCCCCCGCGACGCCCACCGACCGGCCGCTGAGCCGGAACCCGTCCAGCCGGCCGAGCCGCCCTTCCAGGAGGTCCATCTGGACCGGATCGCCGTCCCGAGCGCCCTGCCCGACTACGACTTCCTCTTCTCGGCGTCCGTCTGGTGGCGCCCGGCCGGCACCGAGGGCCCGGTCCCGCACGGCAACCGCTCCGGCATCGCGGCGGCCCACGTGATCAGGCGGGCCCGGGAGTTCACCCGCAACGAGCGTCCCGAACGCCACGGTTCCGTCCAGTACATCCTGGAGGAAGCCCTCGGCAGCCACACCCTGGACGAGACGGCGACCCTGGTCGTGATGGCCACGGACGTCACCCTGGCCCTGGTCCCCGAGGACCGCGACCGACTTCGCAAGCTCGCCGGCCTGCGCAAGGAGGAGGACACCTGGGAGCAGGAACGCCAGTACGAGCGCAGCCGCCGCAAGTACCTCTCCGACGAGGTCCTCCAGACCCCGGGCAGCGCGGCGGTGTGGTGGCTCGCACGCCACGAGGAGGACATCGAGCGCGCCGTGTCCCTCCTCGGCCCGTTCGCGCAGCTCTCGGCCGCCTCGAACAACACCGAGATCGCCACCCTCTTCCGGCACCTGGTGCAGGGCCCGACGACCGCGACGGACGAGCCGCCCCCGGACATCGTCACCTGCGTGACGGCGCTCCTCGAGCTCCTCGACCTGGCGACCGACCCCGCCGAGGGAGAGTCCGCGGAGCGGGAGTCGTTCGTCCTCCGCCTGGAAGGCTGGCTCGAGTCGGTGGGCCGATCCGAGGAAGCCGCGCGCCTGCGAGCGCACTTCCTTCCACCCGACCCCGAGGAATAGCCGACCCCACATACGCGAAGACCCCGTCTCAGCGAACTCGCTGACGGCGGGGTCTTTGGGCACTTCCTGCGAAGTGCCCCCGGCAGGATTCGAACCTGCGCACACGGCTCCGGAGGCCGTTGCTCTATCCCCTGAGCTACGGGGGCGTGTCGTTCGCTGTGCGGCGACGGGTTGAACACTACCAGCTTCCCCGGGGTGATCAGGAACGGATTCGGGTCGGAGGGGGAGGTCGGTCGCCCGGAGGGGGTGGAAGTGGCGAAAACCCGGACGCGGGGGCTTAGGGCGACCTACTCTCGAAGGGTGTCAGGCGCCCCGCGCCGGGTGCTTGTTGTCGACGACAACAAGGTCATCCGGCAGCTGATCAAGGTCAATCTCGAGCTGGAGGGCTTCGAGGTCGTGACCGCGAGCGATGGTGCCGAGTGCCTGGAAGTCGTCCACCGGGTGTGTCCCGACGCGATCACCCTCGACGTGGTCATGCCCCGGCTCGACGGGTTCGGAGCCGCCGCGCGGTTGCGGGCCGATCCGCGGACGCGGCACCTGCCCGTGGCCATCGTCAGCGCGTGTACGCAGCACGAGGTCGAGGCGGGAATCGCCGCCGGGGTGGACGCGTTCGTCGCCAAGCCGTTCGAGCCCGCCGAGCTGGTCCGGGTCGTGCGGCGGCTCGTGGAGCGCAAGGACCGGTGGGAGAGGAAAGGGGCCCCCGCCGGACGCGGAAGGGGCTGAGCGCGAGGAAGAGGGAGAGGGAGAGGAAGAAGGGGAGGCGCGGAGGGGGTAGGGGCAGGGGCGGCGCAGGGCACCTGTTCACATGGCGAAACCGGATGCGTCACCCGGAGCCTTCTCCCCTACGCTGGGTGCCGTGATCCCCGCCGACCTCTCTCGTGCCGTCGTACGCGCCGTACGCCGCGCCGTCGAGGACGGGGAGCTGTCCGGGCCCGCGCCCGTGCGGATCGTCGTCGAGCGGACGCGTCCCGGAGGGGTGGGGGAGTACGCCAGCCCCGTCGCCCTCCAGCTCGCGAAGGGGACGCCGCACCGCCCCGCCGACGTCGCCCGCGCGCTCGCCTCCCGGCTGGCCGTCGAGCCCGGCATCACCCGGGTGGAGGTCACCGGCCCCGGGTTCCTGAACTTCACCCTCGCCCCCCGCCCCGCCGCCGCCCTCGTGCGCGAGGTGCTCGACCGCGGCCCGTCGTACGGCTTCGCCGCCGGGGCGTACGAGGCCGCCGGCGCGGGCGACCCCGCCGCCGGACCGCGCGAGCGCGTCGTCGCCGGGGCCGTCGCCCGGATCCGGGCGAGCCAGGCGCTGGAGACCGCGCCGCCCCACCCGGCCGCGCCCCACACCCCCGCACCCCCGCGTGCCGCGCCCCTCGCGCACCGCGACCTCGACGCCCCCGCGCGCTACGGAGCCGACGCCGCCGCCTGGGCCATGCTCACCGTGCCGGCCCGCGAGACCCCCCACTTCGGCCCGGGCCTGCTCGTCCAGGACGACTCCAACCCCTTCTTCCAGGTGCGGTACGCGTACACCCGGGCCCGCGCCCTGACCCGCGAGGCAGCCCGCCTCGGGTTCCGGGCGGAGGCGGGCGCGGAGCCGGGGGAGACCGGTGACGACGGGCGCCGCCTGCTCGCGCTGCTCGCCGACCATCCCCTCGTCCTCGACGCCGCCGCCCACCACGGGGCGCCCGAACGGCTCGCGCGGCACCTGGTCGCCGTCGCCGACGCCCTCCTCGACTTCCAGTACCGGGTCCTGCCCACGGGTGACGAGAAACCCTCGGCCGCCCACCGCGCCCGGCTGGCCCTCGCCGAAGCCGCCGGGACGGTGCTGGCCGGCGGCCTGGCCCTCCTCGGCATGGACGCACCCGACTTCCTGTGAACCGTAAAGAGAGATACCGATGAGCCGTTCCGCCCATCCCGCCGGGCCCCGCCACGCCGACGTCCTGCCCGAGGGCCACTACGCGCCGCCGCCGGCCGACCTCAACGCCCTCGACGAAAAGGTCTGGGCGCGGACCGTGACGCGGAACGACGACGGGATCGTCACCGTCGGCGGCATCGAAGTGACCCGCCTCGCGCAGGAGTTCGGCACCCCGGCCTACTTCCTCGACGAGGAGGACTTCCGGGCCCGCTGCCGCGCCTGGGCGCACGCCTTCGGCAAGGACGCCGACGTCTTCTACGCCGGAAAGGCATTTCTTTCCAAGGCGATCGTGAAGTGGCTGAAGGAAGAGGGGCTGAATCTCGACGTCTGCTCCGGCGGGGAACTCACCACCGCCCTCGCCGCCGGAATGCCCGCCGACCGGATCGCCTTCCACGGCAACAACAAGTCGCAGGAAGAGATCCGCCGCGCGGTCACCGCCGGCGTCGGGCGGATCGTCCTCGACTCCTTCCAGGAGATCGCGCGCGTCGCGCACATCGCCCGCGAGCTGGGCGTGCGCCAGCCCGTGCAGATCCGCGTCACCGTCGGCGTCGAGGCGCACACCCACGAGTTCATCGCCACCGCCCACGAGGACCAGAAGTTCGGCATCGCCGTCGCCGACGGCTCCGCCGCCGAGGCCGTGCGCCGGGCGCTCGGGCACGAGAGCCTGGAGCTGCTCGGCGTCCACTCCCACATCGGCTCGCAGATCTTCGACATGGCCGGCTTCGAGGTGTCCGCCAAGCGGGTGGTCCGCCTGCTGGCCGCCGTCCGCGACGAGCACGGCGTCGAGCTCCCCGAGATCGACCTCGGTGGTGGCCTCGGCATCGCCTACACCTCCGCCGACGACCCGCGCGAGCCCCACGAGATCGCCAAGGCGCTCACCGAGATCGTCGCCCGCGAGTGCGAGAGCGCGGGCCTGAAGGCGCCGCGCATCTCCGTCGAGCCGGGCCGCGCCATCGTCGGCCCCACCGCCTTCACGCTCTACGAGGTCGGCACGATCAAGCCCCTCGAAGGGCTCAGGACGTACGTCTCCGTCGACGGCGGCATGTCCGACAACATCCGCACGGCCCTGTACGACGCCGAGTACGCCGTCACCCTCGTCTCCCGCGTCTCCGACGCCGAACCGATGCTCGTACGCGTCGTCGGCAAGCACTGCGAGAGCGGTGACATCGTGGTCAAGGACGCGTTCCTGCCGGCCGACCTGGCGCCGGGGGACCTCCTCGCCGTACCGGCCACCGGGGCCTACTGCCGCTCCATGGCCAGCAACTACAACCACGCGCTGCGACCGCCGGTCGTGGCCGTGCGCGACGGGCAGGCGCGGGTGATCGTCCGCCGCGAGACGGAGGAAGATCTCCTGCGCCTCGACCTGGGGTGATACCCATATTTCTGAAACAGGGGTTCCGGCCCTCAAAATAGGTGTCTCACTCAATGGACCGAGGATGGAAAGTCCTGTCCATTGAGTGAGACTGGTTGACACCTGGCGCGCAAAACCGCGCGCCGGGAGCGAAGAAGATCGAAAGGCGTAGGTCAAATGATGCGTACGCGTCCGCTGAAGGTGGCGCTGCTGGGCTGTGGAGTGGTCGGCTCAGAGGTGGCGCGCATCATGACGACGCACGCCGATGATCTGACAGCCAGGATCGGCGCCCCGGTCGAACTGGCCGGCGTGGCCGTGCGTCGCCCCTCCAAGGTCCGTGAGGGGATCGACCCGGCCCTGGTCACCACCGATGCGACCGCCCTGCTCAAACGGGGCGACATCGACGTCGTCATCGAGGTCATCGGCGGGATCGAGCCCGCCCGCACCCTGATCACCACCGCCTTCGAGAACGGCGCCTCCGTCGTCTCCGCGAACAAGGCGCTCCTCGCCCAGGACGGCGCGGCCCTGCACGCCGCCGCCGAGCAGCACGGGCTGGACCTCTACTACGAGGCCGCCGTGGCCGGCGCGATCCCGCTGGTCCGCCCGATGCGCGAGTCCCTCGCCGGCGACAAGATCAACCGGGTGATGGGCATCGTCAACGGCACGACGAACTTCATCCTCGACAAGATGGACTCGACCGGCGCCGGCTACCAGGAGGCGCTGGACGAGGCCACCGCCCTCGGTTACGCCGAGGCCGACCCGACCGCCGACGTCGAGGGCTACGACGCCGCCGCCAAGGCCGCCATCCTCGCCGGCATCGCCTTCCACACCCGCGTCCGCCTCGACGACGTCTACCGCGAGGGCATGACCGAGGTCAGCGCCGCCGACTTCGCCTCCGCCAAGCGCATGGGCTGCACCATCAAGCTCCTGGCGATCCTGGAGCGCGCCGCCGACGGCGAGTCCGTCACCGCGCGCGTCCACCCGGCGATGATCCCGCTGACCCACCCGCTGGCGTCCGTCCGCGAGGCGTACAACGCCGTCTTCGTCGAGGCGGAGGCCGCCGGGCGCCTGATGTTCTACGGGCCCGGCGCGGGCGGCTCGCCCACCGCGTCCGCGGTCCTCGGCGACCTCGTCGCCGTCTGCCGCAACAAGCTCGCCGAGGCAACGGGGCCCGGCGAGTCGGCGTACACCCAGCTGCCGGTCAGCCCCATGGGGGACGTCGTCACCCGCTACCACATCAGCCTCGATGTGGCGGACAAGCCGGGCGTCCTCGCCCAGGTGGCGACGACCTTCGCGGAGCACGGTGTCTCCATCGACACCGTCCGTCAGCAGGGCAAGGACGGCGAGGCCTCCCTCGTCGTCGTCACCCACCGCGCGCCCGACGCGGCCCTCTCCGGGACCGTCGAGGCGCTGCGGAAGCTGGACACCGTGCGCGGTGTCGCCAGCATCATGCGTGTTGAAGGGGAGTAAGGACCCATGAGCAGCAATCGCACCCACCAGTGGCGCGGCATCATCGAGGAGTACCGTCACCGTCTTCCGGTGACGGACACCACTCCCGTGGTCACGCTCCGCGAGGGCGGCACTCCCCTCGTCCCCGCCCAGGTGCTGTCCGAGCGCACGGGGTGTGAGGTCCACCTCAAGGTGGAGGGCGCCAACCCCACCGGTTCCTTCAAGGACCGCGGCATGACCATGGCCATCACCAAGGCCAAGGAGGACGGCGCCAAGGCCGTCATCTGCGCCTCCACGGGCAACACCTCCGCCTCCGCCGCCGCCTACGCGGTGCGCGCGGGCATGGTCTCCGCCGTCCTCGTGCCCCGCGGCAAGATCGCGCTCGGCAAGATGGGCCAGGCGCTGGTGCACGGTGCCAAGATCCTGCAGGTTGACGGCAACTTCGACGACTGCCTGGACCTGGCCCGCGCGCTGTCCGACAACTACCCGGTGGCGCTGGTCAATTCCGTCAACCCGGTGCGCATCGAGGGCCAGAAGACGGCCGCGTTCGAGATCGTGGACGCGCTCGGCGACGCCCCCGACATCCACGTGCTGCCCGTCGGCAACGCCGGCAACATCACCGCGTACTGGAAGGGCTTCAAGGAGTACAAGGCCGACGGCCTGGCCTCCCGTACGCCCCGCGTGTGGGGTTTCCAGGCCTCCGGCTCCGCGCCGATCGTGCGCGGCGAGGTCGTCAAGGAGCCGCACACCATCGCCACCGCGATCCGCATCGGCAACCCGGCCTCCTGGGACTACGCGCTCGCCGCGCGCGAGGAGTCGGGCGGCTTCATCGACGAGGTGACGGACCGCCAGATCCTGGCCGCCTACCGCCTGTTGGCCGCGCAGGAGGGCGTCTTCGTCGAGCCCGCCTCGGCCGCGTCGGTGGCCGGTCTGCTGAAGGCGGCCGAGGCCGGTCTCGTCGACCCGGGCCAGCGGATCGTGTGCACCGTCACGGGCAACGGCCTCAAGGACCCCGACTGGGCGGTCGCCGGCGCTCCGCAGCCGGTCACCGTTCCGGTGGACGCCGAGGCCGCCGCCGTACGGCTCGGCCTGATCTGACCCGCGGGCCGTCCGCGGCCCCGCGCGCCTCCCGTTGCCGGGTTCCGGAAGTGTCCGGAACCCGGCAACTCGACCCGTACGACATCAAAAGTCGACGGAATCCGATGTGAACCGGTGGGCCATCCGCGACACGCGTCGTGCGCCTCCTGTGCGCCCTATGTCGCGAGAGAACCTTCCTTCGATACGCTGTACTTACATCCGCCACCGCGCATATGACCGCGGTGCTGCCCCAAGGGCCTTCGGGTGTCGTACGTTCTCCAGTACATTCGCAGCGAAGATCCCGCACCGCCGCCAGATCTCGCACAGTCACAAGGAGTGTCATCGACCGATGGCAGGTCCCGCGTTCCGCGCCGCCGCCGTACGAGTGCGCGTCCCCGCCAGCAGTGCCAACCTCGGCCCCGGCTTCGATGCCTTCGGTCTGGCCCTGGGGCTCTACGACGACGTGGTCGTCCGCGTCGCCGACTCCGGCCTGAACGTCGACATCGCGGGTGAGGGCGCCGACACCCTCCCGCGCGACGAGAGCCACCTCCTCGTACGCTCCATGCGCACCGCCTTCGACCTGCTTGGCGGACAGCCGCGCGGCCTGGAGGTCGTCTGCGCCAACCGCATCCCGCACGGTCGGGGCCTCGGCTCCTCCTCCGCCGCGATCTGCGCCGGCATCGTCGCCGCCCGCGCCGTGACCATAGGCGGGGAGGCCAAGCTCGACGACGCGGCCCTGCTGGAGCTCGCCACGGAGATCGAGGGTCACCCCGACAACGTCGCCGCCTGTCTGCTCGGCGGCTTCAGCCTGGCCTGGATGGACGGGGGCAGCGCCCGGGCGATCCGTATGGAGCCGGCGCGTTCCATCGTTCCGGTGGTCTTCGTCCCCTCCAACCCGGTCCTGACCGAGACCGCGCGGGGCCTGCTCCCGCGCACCGTGCCGCACGTGGACGCGGCCGTCAACGCGGGCCGTGCCGGTCTGCTCGTCGAGGCCCTGACCAGGCGCCCCGAGCTGCTGCTGCCCGCGACCGAGGACCGGCTGCACCAGGAGTACCGCATCCCGGCGATGCCCGAGAGCGTCGCGCTCGTGGCCCGACTGCGGGCGGACGGCATCCCCGCGGTCATCTCCGGCGCCGGCCCCACGGTCCTCGCGCTGGTCGACAACGAAGCGGCCGACAAGGTCGCGCGGCTCGCGGGCGAGGGGTGGGCGGCGAACCGGCTCGCCCTCGACACCGCGGGCGCGAGCGTCCTTCCGCTGGGCACCCAGGGCGGGCAGTCCGTGTCGTGACGACACGGCCCCGTCCGGGCGGGCGGCCGGGCAGGCCGCCGGCCCGTGGAAGGGGCGATTGCCGGTGATTGAGAGGGGGAATGTCTGTTGGATCCGGTAGTGTTAATCTCAAGTGCGCATCCGAAGCCGCCATGGCTCGGTGCTCAGTGTCCCCATCCGGGACCACCTTTCTTCCGGGAGCCTCCCCGACTGCTTTGATCGCTGCCAGCAGTTTCGAGCACGCTCCGGAATCGGCGTGACATTCCCACGCTTCCAGCTCGGGGGCTTCTCGCCGGAACCACGCACGTTTCTTTCCGCCGTACATCTCCCGGCGGACCACCGCCCCGGCACGGTCCACACACCTAGGACCGTTGTCGGACAGCACAACCGGTCGCCGAGCCAGACAGGCCGACGTCCGCTCCAGGGAAGGACCCTTCGTGAGCGACACCACCGATCTGATGGGCGCTGCCGACACCAACGTCGACACCAGCGCTCCCGCCGCGGGCGCCGCACCCAAGCGACGCCGCTCCGGCACCGGCCTTGAGGGCATGGTCCTGGCCGAGCTGCAGCAGGTCGCGTCGGGCCTCGGTATCAGGGGCACCGCGCGCATGCGCAAGAGCCAGCTGATCGAGGTCATCAAGGAGGCGCAGGGCGGCAGCGCCCCCAAGGCCGCGGCCCCCGCCGCGGACGCCGCCGAGGCCAAGCCGAAGCGCCGCGCCACCAGCAAGGCCCGTACGGGTGAGGCCGCCGCGCCCGCCGAGAAGCCCGCCGTCCAGGCGCAGATCGAGATCCCGGGCCAGCCGGCCAGCGAGGACGCCCCGGTGGGCGAGCGTCGCCGCCGTCGCGCGACCGCTCCCTCGGGCAGCCCGGAGTCCTCGGCCCCCGCCGTCGTGCAGGTCGAGCAGAAGACCGAGACCGCCCCCGCCGCGCAGACCGAGGCCAAGGCGGAGGCCGCCACGGCGGTGTCCGCGCAGGGCCAGGGCCAGGCGCAGGAGGGCGGCGAGGGCCGTACCCGTCGCGACCGCCGTGACCGCGGCGAGCGGGGCGACCGCGCCGAGCGCGGTGACCGTCAGGGTCGTCGCGAGCGCGGTGCCAAGGCCGACGAGCAGGGCGGCCAGGCGGCTCAGGGCGGCCAGGGCGGTCAGGGCGGTGGTCGTCAGGACCGCGCCGACCGTCAGGACCGCGCCGACCGTCAGCAGCAGGGCGGCCAGGGCGGCCAGGGCCGGCAGGGTCGTCAGGACAACGGTCCCCAGGACGACTTCGACGGTGAGGACGGCCGTCGCGGCCGTCGCGGCCGTTACCGCGACCGCCGCGGTCGTCGTGGCCGCGACGAGTTCGCGCCGAACGAGCCGCAGGTCGCCGACGACGACGTGCTGATCCCCGTCGCGGGCATCCTCGACATCCTCGACAACTACGCGTTCATCCGGACCTCGGGCTACCTGCCCGGCCCGAACGACGTGTACGTCTCCCTCGCCCAGGTCCGCAAGGCCGGTCTGCGCAAGGGCGACCACACCACCGGTGCGGTCCGTCAGCCCAAGGACGGCGAGCGCCGCGAGAAGTTCAACGCGCTCGTGCGCCTGGACTCCGTCAACGGCATGGCGCCCGAATCCGGCCGCGGCCGGCCGGAGTTCCAGAAGCTGACCCCGCTCTACCCGCAGGACCGGCTCCGTCTGGAGACCGACCCGGGCGTGCTGACCACCCGCATCATCGACCTCGTGTCGCCGATCGGCAAGGGCCAGCGCGGTCTGATCGTGGCCCCGCCGAAGACCGGCAAGACCATGATCATGCAGGCGATCGCCAACGCGATCACCACCAACAACCCCGAGTGCCACCTGATGGTCGTCCTGGTCGACGAGCGTCCGGAAGAGGTCACCGACATGCAGCGGTCGGTCAAGGGCGAGGTCATCTCCTCGACCTTCGACCGTCCGGCCGAGGACCACACCACGGTCGCCGAGCTGGCCATCGAGCGCGCCAAGCGTCTCGTCGAGCTGGGTCACGACGTGGTCGTCCTGCTCGACTCCATCACCCGTCTGGGCCGCGCGTACAACCTCGCGGCGCCCGCCTCCGGCCGCATCCTGTCCGGTGGTGTCGACTCGACCGCGCTGTACCCGCCGAAGCGCTTCTTCGGTGCCGCGCGCAACATCGAGGACGGCGGCTCGCTGACCATCCTGGCCACCGCGCTCGTCGACACCGGCTCGCGCATGGACGAGGTGATCTTCGAGGAGTTCAAGGGCACCGGCAACATGGAGCTCAAGCTCGACCGCAAGCTCGCCGACAAGCGCATCTTCCCGGCCGTCGACGTCGACCCGTCGGGCACCCGCAAGGAGGAGATCCTCCTCAACAGCGAGGAGCTCGCCATCGTCTGGAAGCTGCGCCGGGTGCTGCACGCGCTCGACTCGCAGCAGGCGATCGAGCTGCTGCTCGACAAGATGAAGCAGACGAAGTCGAACGCCGAGTTCCTGATGCAGATCGCCAAGACGACCCCGGCCGGCAAGAACGACGACTGACCGGACGTCGCACGCGACCGTCACCACGCGACCGCCCCCGCCGCACTCCGCGGCGGGGGCGGTCGCGCGTTCCGCGTCGCCCGTTCTGCGTCGCGCGCACCTGCGACGTTCGACACATCGACGAGCGGCGCGCGGCCGTCGTGAGCCCCCGCGCGACCCCGTCGAAACCGCAGGTGAGCGGGCGAT
The DNA here is from genome assembly GCF_040650855.1 of Streptomyces sp. NPDC048606. NCBI lineage: Bacteria > Bacillati > Actinomycetota > Actinomycetes > Kitasatosporales > Streptomycetaceae > Streptomyces > Streptomyces sp. NPDC048606. Next base: position 309,693 of record NZ_JBEZIB010000002.1, read on the forward strand.
CACGCGCCGGTCGTCCGCGACGGGGGGCCGGCCCGGCGAGTTTCCGCCCGCTCCGCGCGCCGTGGAACCCTGGAACCCGCTCGTCCGTCTGAGTGAAAGAGCAGCGGGTCACCGAACGGCAGGACTGAGGAGAGCATGAGCGAGGAAAGCAGGGGCCGCGGCCGGCGTGCCGCCACCCGGCGCCGACGGAAACCGCCGCGCCGCCGGGGCCTCACCCTCGCCGCCTGGATCGCGGCGGGCGTGGTCCTGCTCGGAGGCCTCGGTCTCGGGTGGGTCTACTTCAAGCTCAACGGCAACCTGAAGAGCGTCGACATCGACGGGGCCCTCGGCAAGGACCGCCCCGCCAACATCGACAACGGCTCGATGGACATCCTGGTCCTCGGCTCCGACTCCCGCGACGGGGCCAACCGCGCGTACGGCGCCGACGACGGCGGCTCGGCCCGCTCCGACACCGCGATGATCATCCACCTCTACGAGGGCCACAAGCAGGCCAGCGTGGTCTCCATACCGCGCGACACCATGCTCCCCAGACCCGCCTGCGACACCGGCAAGGGCAAGACCAACCCCGGCAGCAGGCGCGCGCAGTTCAACGAGGCCTTCACGATCGGCGGTGCGGCCTGCGCGGTGAAGACGGTCGAGACGATGTCGGGGATCCGCATGGACCACTACATCGAGGTCGACTTCACCGGCTTCAAGAAGATCATCGACAACCTCGGCGGGGTCCAGCTCACGACCACCAAGCCGATCAAGGACGACGGCAGCCACCTGGACCTGCCGGCCGGTTCCCACAAGCTCAACGGCGAGCAGTCCCTGGGCCTCGTGCGCACCCGCAAGAGCGTCGGCGACGGCGGGGACCTGGGCCGAATACAGCTCCAGCAGGCCTTCATCAAGGCGCTGATCAAGCAGGTCAAGGGCATCGGCGTCTTCGAGAGCCCCAAGAAGCTCTACGGCCTCGCGGACTCCGCCACCAGCGCGATCACCACCGACAAGGCGCTCGGCGGCGTGAAGTCCCTCGCGGGCTTCGCCCAGGGACTCCAGGGCATCAGCGCCGAGAACATGCACATGATCACCCTGCCGGTGGGACGGGACCCGCTCGACAAGGACCGCGTGGTGCCCCTGGCCAAGGACTCCAAGCTGGTCTGGGACGCCCTGCTGGCCGACCGCCCCATCCCCGCCGAGGCCACCCAGCACTCCTCCGGTGACAAGAGCACGGCCGGCTCGATCGTCCAGTGACCTGCCCCGGGGCGCCTTCTCCGGCCCGCCCGGGACGCCCCGGCGCCGGCCGGAATAGATGCCGCGCCGTCCCCGTTGAGGTGAGCGTTCCCAAAATTTTGACAGGCGGCCCGGTCCTGGCAGACTGGTCTGTCGGCCCCGGTTCACGCAGTGCGCAATTCGGCTCCTGCGACCCGGCGCCCTCCCGAATCTAGGAGACACCTTGAAGCGCGATGTTCACCCCGAGTACGTCGAGACCCAGGTCAGCTGCACCTGTGGCGCGTCGTTCACCACCCGTAGCACCCTGACCGAGGGCACCATCCGTGCCGAGGTCTGCTCCGAGTGCCACCCGTTCTACACGGGCAAGCAGAAGATCCTCGACACCGGTGGCCGCGTGGCCCGCTTCGAGGCCCGCTTCGGCAAGGGTGCGGCCAAGAAGTAGCGCGACCCAGGCGCCGGTCACCGGCCGCCCCCTGACCACGCGGGGGCGGCCGGACCGGCGCCTTTGTCGTCGTGTCGCCCAGCCCAGCCCATTTTTGACTTTCACCACAGGAGCACCCGATGTTCGAGGCGGTCGAGGAACTGGTCGGCGAACACGCCGATCTCGAGAAGAAGCTCGCCGACCCGTCGGTCCACTCCGATCAGGCCAACGCCCGCAAGCTGAACAAGCGCTACGCGGAGCTGACCCCGATCATCGCCACCTTCCGCGCGTGGAAGCAGACGGCCGAGGACATCGAGACGGCCAAGGAGCTGGCCGCCGACGACCCCGACTTCGCCGCCGAGGTCAAGGAGCTGGGCACCCAGCGCGAAGAGCTCACCGAGAAGCTCCGCCTGCTGCTCGTCCCGCGCGACCCCAGTGACGACAAGGACGTGCTCCTGGAGATCAAGGCGGGCGCCGGCGGTGACGAGTCCGCCCTGTTCGCCGGTGACCTGCTGCGCATGTACCTGCGCTACGCCGAGCGCGTGGGCTGGAAGACCGAGATCATCGACTCCACCGAGTCCGAGCTCGGCGGCTACAAGGACGTCCAGGTCTCCGTCCGCACCAAGGGCGGCAACGGTGCCACCGAGCCCGGCCAGGGCGTCTGGGCCCGCATGAAGTACGAGGGCGGCGTGCACCGCGTCCAGCGCGTGCCGGCCACCGAGTCCCAGGGCCGCATCCACACCTCCGCCGCCGGCGTGCTCGTCACCCCGGAGGCCGAGGAGGTCGAGGTCGAGATCAACGCGAACGACCTCCGCATCGACGTGTACCGCTCCTCGGGCCCCGGCGGCCAGTCCGTCAACACGACCGACTCCGCCGTGCGCATCACGCACCTGCCCACCGGCGTGGTCGCCTCCTGCCAGAACGAGAAGAGCCAGCTCCAGAACAAGGAGCAGGCCATGCGCATCCTGCGCTCCCGCCTGCTGGCCGCCGCCCAGGAGGCCGCCGAGCAGGAGGCCTCCGACGTGCGCCGCAGCCAGGTGCGCAGCGTCGACCGGTCCGAGAAGATCCGTACGTACAACTTCCCGGAAAACCGGATCTCGGACCACCGCACCGGATTCAAGGCGTACAACTTGGACCAGGTGCTCGACGGCGACCTCGACTCGGTCATCCAGGCCTGCGTCGACACGGACTCCGCGGCGAAGCTCGCGGCCGCGCACTGACCCTGCTCCACCCCCCCCGTACGACAGCAGCCCGGAGGACCAGCGTGAACTTGCTGCTTGCCGAGGTGGCCCAGGCCACCCAGCGGCTGGCCGCCGCCGGCGTGCCCTCTCCGCGTTTCGACGCGGAGGAGCTCGCGGCCTTCGTGCACGGCGTCAAACGGGGGGAACTGCACCACGTCAAGGACGCGGACTTCGACGCCCGCTACTGGGAGGCCGTCGCCCGCCGCGAGGCGCGCGAGCCGCTCCAGCACATCACCGGCCGCGCCTTCTTCCGCTACCTGGAGCTCCAGGTCGGTCCCGGGGTGTTCGTGCCCCGGCCCGAGACCGAGTCGGTCGTGGACTGGGCCATACAGGCCGTCCGGGCCATGGACGTGGTCGAGCCGCTGATCGTGGACCTGTGCACCGGCTCCGGCGCCATCGCGCTCGCCATGGCCCAGGAGGTGCCGCGCTCGCGCGTGCACGCCGTGGAGCTGTCCGAGGACGCGCTGCGGTGGACCCGCAAGAACGCCGAGGGCTCACGGGTCACCGTCCACCAGGGCGACGCGCTCAGCGCGCTGCCCGAGCTCGACGGACAGGTCGACCTGGTCATCTCCAACCCGCCGTACATCCCGCTCACCGAGTGGGAGTACGTCGCCCCGGAGGCCCGTGACCACGACCCCGAGATGGCGCTGTTCTCCGGCGAGGACGGGCTCGACACCATCCGCGGCATCGAGCGCACCGCCCACCGCCTGCTGCGGCCCGGCGGCATCGTCGTGATCGAGCACGCGGACACCCAGGGCGGCCAGGTGCCGTGGATCTTCGCGGACGAGCGGGGCTGGGCCGACGCCGCGGACCACCCCGACCTCAACAACCGCCCGCGCTTCGCGACGGCCCGCAAGGCCCTGCCGTGACAGACCCCCTGACCGCCACCCCCCTGCTGCACGAGGAGTCCCGCTGATGGCCCGGCGATACGACTGCAACGACGCGACGGACCGCAAGACGGGTCTGCGCGAAGCGGCATCCGCAGTGCGCCGCGGCGAGCTCGTCGTGCTGCCCACCGACACCCTCTACGGGATCGGGGCGGACGCCTTCAGCGCCGAGGCCGTCGGTGACCTGCTCGCCGCCAAGGGCCGGGGCCGCAGCATGCCCACTCCCGTGCTGATCGGTTCCCCGAACACCCTCCACGGACTCGTCACCGACTTCTCCGAGCAGGCCTGGGAGCTCGTCGACGCCTTCTGGCCGGGCGGGCTGACCCTGGTCGCCAAGCACCAGCCGTCGCTCGCGTGGGACCTGGGCGAGACGCGCGGGACCGTCGCCGTCCGCATGCCCCTGCACCCCGTCGCGATCGAGCTGCTGACCGAGGTCGGCCCGATGGCCGTCTCCTCCGCCAACCTCTCCGGCCACCCCGCGCCCGAGGACTGCGACGCCGCGCGCGCCATGCTGGGCGACTCCGTCTCCGTCTACCTGGACGGCGGCCCGACCCCCAGCACCCTGCCGTCGTCGATCGTCGACGTCACCGGGAAGGTTCCCGTCCTGCTGCGCGCGGGCGCGCTGACCGCAGAGCAGCTGCGGGAGGTCGTACCCGACCTCGAGGTGGCCCCGTGAGCCCTCAGGGGCGTGGCATAGCCGACGGGGGCCTTCCGGCCGCCGCCGGGGGAGAGTCCTTCCGCATACTCCACGTCAGCACCGGCAACGTGTGCCGCTCGCCCATCACCGAGCGGCTGACGCGCCACGCCCTGGCCCACCGGCTGGGAGGCCTCCCGGCCGGGGACCTCATCGTGGAGAGCGCCGGCACGTGGGGCCACGAGGGGGCGCCGATGGAGGCGAACGCCGCCGCCGTCCTCGCCGACTTCGGGGCCGACGCCTCCGGGTTCACCGGACGGGAACTGCTCGACGAGCACGTCATACGCGCCGACCTCGTGCTGACCGCCACGCGGGACCACCGGGCGCAGGTCATCTCGATGGGACACTCCGCGGGACTGCGCACCTTCACGCTGAAGGAGTTCACGCGGCTCGTGCGGGCGATAGACCCGGCGACGCTGCCGCCGCTGGACGAGGGCATGGCCGAACGGGCGCGGGCCCTCGTACGGGCCGCCGCGGCGCTGCGCGGGTGGCTGCTGGCGCCGAGCGCCGACGCCGACGAGGTGTACGACCCGTACGGGGCGCCGATCACCTTCTTCCGCTCCATCGGCGACGAGATCAACCAGGCGCTGGACCCGGTCGTCACCGCGCTGACCGGCGTCACCGCCTCCCGCTGAACCGCCGCGGGTCCGCCCGCCGCCGGGGCGGGCGCCCACCGCGCCGGCACCCCCCCAGGACCTCCGCGCGGCGCAGCGCGGCGGGCCCGCACGGCCGTACCGGGCGGGCCGGTGGGCGGGGGCCTACAGTGGCTGGTACCTGATGGGCAGCACCCTGGAGTCGCGCCATGAGCGTCATCACCCAGCCCACGGACCTGCTGCGGCGGCAGGATCCGCAGATGGCCGACGTGCTCGCCGGAGAGGCGCGGCGCCAGAGCGAGACGCTCCAGATGAGCGCCGCCGAGAACTTCGCCTCGCCCGCCGTGCTCGCCGCCCTCGGCTCCGCCCTGGCCAACAAGTACGCCGAGGGCTACCCGGGCGCCCGCCACCACGGCGGATGCGAGTACGCCGATCTGGCCGAAGGCATCGCCGTGGAGCGGGCCAAGGCCCTCTTCGGGGTCGAGCACGCGAACGTCCAGCCGCATTCCGGTTCCTCCGCCGTCCTGGCCGCCTACGCCGCCCTGCTGCGCCCCGGGGACACCGTGCTCGCCATGGGACTGCCCTACGGCGGCCACCTCACCCACGGCTCGCCCGCCAACTTCTCCGGCCGCTGGTTCCACTTCGTGGGCTACGGGGTCGATCCCGGCACCGGGCTCATCGACTACGAGCAGGTGCGGCGCCTGGCGCGAACCCATCGGCCCAAGGCCATCGTCTGCGGCTCGATCTGCTACCCGCGCCACCCGGAGTACTCGGCGTTCCGCGCGATCGCCGACGAGGTCGGGGCCGCCCTCGTCGTGGACGCCGCCCACCCCATCGGGCTGGTCGCCGGCGGGGCCGCGCCGAGCCCCGTCCCGTACGCCGACCTGGTCTGCGCGACCACCCACAAGGTGCTGCGGGGCCCGCGCGGCGGGATGGTCCTGTGCGGCGCCGAGTACGCCGAGCGCGTCGACCGGGCGGTGTTCCCCTTCACCCAGGGCGGGGCCCAGATGCACACCATCGCCGCCAAGGCGGTGGCCTTCGGCGAGGCGGCCGGGCCCGGCTTCACCCGCTACGCGCACCGGGTCGTGGCCAACGCCCGCGCGCTGGCCCGGGCCCTGGCCGAGCGCGGCTTCGGGGTGACCACCGGCGGCACCGACACCCACCTCATCAGCGTCGACCCGGCCCCGCTGGGCGTCGACGGGCCCACCGCGCGCGGCCGGCTCGCCGCCGCCGGGATCGTCCTCGACACCTGCGCGCTGCCGTACGGGGACCAGCGCGGGATCCGCCTGGGCACCGCGGCCGTGACCACCCAGGGGATGGGGGAGGCGGAGATGGAGCGCGTCGCGGAACTGTTCGCGGTCGCGCTGCGCGGGGCGGGCGCGGGGACCCGTACGGAGGTCGCGGAGCTGACGCGGGGATTTCCCCCGTACGGGGGTTGAGGGGGGAGGCGAGGGGCAGCCGGAACCGGAACGGCCCCTCCGCGCGTCCTCGGACGAGGTGACATCGCGGCTAATGTGTGGGGCTGAGATGGCCGGCGATACATCTGGGGCAGCCCGTGCGTGAATATCTGCTGACGCTTTGCGTCACGGTCGCGGTGACCTACCTGCTGACCGGGCCCGTGCGGAAGTTCGCGATCGCGGCCGGGGCCATGCCGGAGATCCGCGCCCGCGACGTGCACCGCGAGCCGACACCGCGGCTCGGCGGGATCGCCATGTTCGGCGGCCTGTGCGCCGGTCTGTTGATCGCCGACCACCTGCGCAACCTCAACGGCGTCTTCGAGCTGTCGAACGAACCGCGCGCCCTGCTGTCGGGCGCGGCGCTGATCTGGCTCGTCGGGGTCCTGGACGACAAGTTCGAGATCGACGCCCTGATCAAGCTGGGCGCGCAGATGATCGCCGCCGGCGTGATGGTCATCCAGGGCCTGACCATCCTGTGGATCCCGGTGCCCGGCATCGGCACGATCTCCCTCACCCAGTGGCAGGGCAACCTGCTGACGGTGGCGCTCGTGGTGATCACGATCAACGCCGTGAACTTCGTCGACGGCCTCGACGGTCTCGCGGCCGGCATGGTGTGCATCGCCTCGGCGGCGTTCTTCCTCTACGCCTACCGCATCTGGTTCGGCTACGGCATCGAGGCGGCGGCGCCCGCGACCCTCTTCGCGGCCATCCTGATGGGCATGTGCCTGGGATTCCTGCCGCACAACATGCACCCCGCCCGGATCTTCATGGGGGATTCCGGCTCGATGCTGATCGGCCTCGTGCTGGCGGCCTCGGCCATCTCCATCACGGGCCAGGTGGACCCCGACACGATGGCGCTGTTCGCGGGTGGTGAGCGCAATGCCACGCACGCGATGCTGCCGGTCTTCATTCCGCTGCTGCTGCCGTTCACGATCATCGCGATCCCGGTCGCCGACCTGATCCTGGCCATCGTGCGGCGCACCTGGAACGGTCAGTCGCCCTTCGCGGCGGACCGCGGTCATCTGCACCACCGACTGCTGGAACTCGGGCATTCGCACAGCCGGGCCGTGCTGATCATGTATTTCTGGTCAGGGCTGATCGCATTCGGCGCGGTGGCCTATTCGGTGCATTCCGCCTCGATGTGGATCGTGCTCGGCATCGCGGCGCTGAGCGCGCTGGGTCTGGTCCTGCTCCTCCTGCCGCGGTTCACGCCGCGCGCCCCGCGGTGGGCCGAGGGTCTGGTCCCGCCCCGCTACCGGCACTCCGAGCGCGCCGCGGAGGCGGCCGTACGTCAGGACGAGGCGGCGGAGCCGGAGCCGGCGAGGCCGGTCGCGGCGGGAGTGGCGGGCGTCAACGGGGCGACCGCGGTAGGCCCCCGTTCGCGCCTCCCCGACCGGCGGAAGGCCGGATCGGCACGCTGACGCCGGGGTCGCATGTCCGACATGGATGCCCTTTAGCAGACAAGAAAGCGTCTTGTCCTGCACACACGCGCGGGGTACCTCTCATGTGTGACAGTCAGCACACCCGACAGGTAAAGCTCTCATCAAATAGTTTGTGATACCGTTCACTAAACCCGGTGACAGAGCCGAAGGACCGTAGTGCGACGGTCCATTGGCCCGAGGCTCTCGCTCGGACCGGGCTTACGCTCGTCCCCGTACGAGTTCCCGTACGAGTCCGTGCCCCCACCACCACGCGGAGCAAACCGCCATGCGGTCAGATGACGTCCGATCCCTCCTGCAAACCGCTGTACCCACAGCTGCCGCCGGCGCCATCGCCGCCGTGATCAGCGCGTTGGTCGTCGGCGGCAAGGGAGCCGTCGGAGCCGTCGTGGCCACCGTGGTCGTGATCCTCTTCATGGGCATCGGATTCGTCGTTCTGCAGCGCACGGCGAAATCACTGCCGCATCTGTTTCAGGCCATGGGGCTCATGCTCTACGCGGCCCAGATCCTGCTGCTCTTCGTCTTTCTCGCCGTGTTCAAGAACACGACACTGTTCAACCCCCGGGCGTTCGCCATCACGTTGGTCGCCACCACTCTTGTGTGGATCGGCGCACAGACGCGCGCTCACATGAAGGCCAAGATCCTCTACGTCGAGCCCGACTCGACCAAGGGCGAAAAGCCCGAAAACCCGGGATCGAAGTCGTGAGGGGTAGGGCCGGGATAAGTGCGCGTTCGAGATGCTGCTATCGTCCGGTTCCAACTGCGGCACTGCGGGCGCGGGCATCTGAGCTGACGCCTGTTCCATCGCGAGGCACGATGCCTGACTGCCGCCCCCACATCCGTTACACCAGTCCAGTGCCGAACCGCGGCTTCGCGCCGCGCCGACACAACGAGGTTGCCGTACCTATGCGCCACGCTGAAGGAGCCCGCGGTGAGTGCTGACCCGACGCAGGTCCTCGCCTTCGAGACCGACTGTCACATCTTCGACGGATGTGGCTTCCCCGGCCCGGGCCTGCACTCGTTCCTCTTCGAGCCGCTGTGGGGCGAAGCCGGCAGCAATGCCTACTTCAACAAGCCGATGCTGCTGGCCCTCCTGGGCTCCGTCATCATCGTGGCCTTCTTCTGGGCCGCCTTCGGCAAGGCGAAGATCGTTCCCGGCAAGCTCCAGATGATCGGCGAGGCGGGCTACGACTTCGTGCGCCGCGGCATCGTCTACGAGACCCTCGGCAAGAAGGAGGGCGAGAAGTACGTCCCCTTCATGGTCTCGCTGTTCTTCTTCGTCTGGATCCTGAACGTCTGGTCGATCGTTCCGGTGGCCCAGTTCCCGGTGACCTCGATCATCGCGTACCCGGCCGTCCTCGCACTGATCGTCTACGTCATCTGGATGTCGGTCACCTTCAAGCGCCACGGTTTCGTCGGCGGCCTGAAGAACCTCACCGGCTATGACAAGAGCCTCGGTGGCGTGCTCCCGCTGATCATGATCATCGAGTTCTTCTCGAACGTCCTGGTCCGCCCGTTCACCCACGCGGTCCGACTCTTCGCGAACATGTTCGCCGGTCACACCCTGCTGCTGCTCTTCACGATCGCCAGCTGGTACCTGCTGAACGGCATCGGCATCGCCTACGCCGGTGTGTCGTTCGTGATGGTGATCGTGATGACCGCCTTCGAGCTCTTCATCCAGGCCGTCCAGGCGTACGTCTTCGTCCTCCTGGCCTGCAGCTTCATCCAGGGCGCGCTGGCCGAGCACCACTGAGTCAGGCCCACCCCCGCTCAGCCCCCATTCGTCCGGTGGCCAACCCCCACCGGTCCGTGAAAGAGAAGGAAGAACTGGCATGTCCCAGACCCTTGCCGCCGTCACCGGCTCCCTCAGCTCCGTTGGTTACGGTCTCGCGGCCATCGGCCCCGGCGTCGGCGTCGGCATCATCTTCGGTAACGGCACCCAGGCCCTCGCCCGTCAGCCCGAGGCTGCCGGCCTGATCCGCGCCAACCAGATCCTCGGCTTCGCCTTCTGTGAGGCGCTCGCCCTCATCGGTCTGGTCATGCCGTTCGTCTACCCGAGCTCCTGATCCTCGGTTTCGACGAACAGCCCACTAGACGAAAGGCACTGATGTGAACCTCATGGTTCTCGCGGCTGAGATGGAGAACCCTCTCATCCCGCCGATCCCCGAGCTCGTCATCGGTCTGATCGCCTTCGTCATCGTCTTCGGCTTCCTCGCGAAGAAGCTCCTCCCGAACATCAACAAGGTTCTGGACGAGCGCCGCGAGGCCATCGAGGGCGGTATGGAGAAGGCCGAAGCGCTTCAGATCGAAGCCCAGAGCGTGCTGGAGCAGTACAAGGCCCAGCTCGCCGAGGCCCGGCACGAGGCCGCGCGCCTGCGCCAGGACGCGCTGGAGCAGGGCACTGCGCTCAAGGAAGAACTGCGCGCAGAGGGCCAGCGGCAGCGTGAGGAGATCATCGCTGCCGGTCACGCCCAGATCGCGGCAGACCGCAAGGCCGCCTCTCAGGCGCTGCGTCAGGACGTGGGCAAGCTCGCCACCGACCTGGCCGGAAAGCTCGTCGGCGAGTCCCTCGAGGACGCCGCCCGACAGAGCCGCACGATCGACCGCTTCCTCAGCGAGCTTGAGGAGAAGGCCGAGGCCGCCCGATGAACGGAGCGAGCCGCGAGGCGCTGGCCTCCGCGCGCGAGCGTCTCGACGCGCTGACGGACAACACGTCCGTCGACGCGACGAAGCTCGCCGGTGAGCTGGCAGCCGTCACCGCGCTGCTCGACCGTGAGGTCTCGCTGCGTCGGGTCATCACGGACCCGGCGCAGTCCGGCGAGGCCAAGGCCGAGCTGGTCGGTCGGCTGCTGTCCGGCCAGGTGGGCGGGGAGACCCTCGACCTGGTGTCCGGCATGGTGCGCTCCCGCTGGTCGCAGTCCCGCGACCTGGTGGACGCGCTGGAGGAGCTGGCCGCGACCGCCGACCTCACGTCGGCCCAGCGGAGCGGTGCGCTCGACAACGTCGAGGACGAGGTCTTCCGGTTCGGCCGGATCGTCGCCTCGAACGCCGGTCTGCGCAGCGCGCTGACCGACCGTGCGGCCACCGCCGCCGCCAAGAGCACGCTGCTCGGCACGCTGCTCGGCGGCAAGGCGAACGCCGTCACCGAGCGCCTGGTCATCCGTCTCGTCACGCACCCGCGTGGACGTAGCCTGGAAGCGGGACTCGAGTCCCTTTCCAAGCTCGCCGCCGAGCGCCGTGACCGCATGGTCGCCACCGTGACCACCGCGGTTCCGCTCAGCGACGCGCAGAAGCAGCGTCTCGGCGCGGTGCTGGCCAAGCTGTACGGCCGCCCGATGCACCTGAACCTCGACGTGGACCCCTCGGTCCTCGGCGGGATCTCGGTGCGGGTCGGCGACGAGGTCATCGACGGCACCATCGCGGAGCGCCTGTCCGAGGCGTCCCGCCGCATGGCCGGCTGACCTCAGCCACCAAAAGAACAAAAGCATTCCTAGCGGCCCGGTTGGGCCGTGCAGAACTTGCAGAAGATTCCTGGGGGTCGCCCCCAGACCCCTAAGAAGCTTCAGGCCCAACAAGGAGAGCAGGGAACCCAGATGGCGGAGCTCACGATCCGGCCGGAGGAGATCCGGGACGCACTGGAGAACTTTGTCCAGTCGTACCAGCCGGACGCGGCCTCGCGCGAGGAGGTCGGAACGGTCAGCGTTGCCGGCGACGGCATCGCGAAGGTGGAGGGCCTGCCCTCCGCCATGGCGAACGAGCTGCTGAAGTTCGAGGACGGCACCCTCGGTCTCGCCCTCAACCTCGAGGAGCGCGAGATCGGTGCGATCGTCCTCGGCGAGTTCAGCGGTATCGAGGAGGGCCAGCCGGTGCAGCGCACCGGTGAGGTTCTCTCCGTAGGTGTCGGCGAGGGCTACCTCGGCCGCGTCGTCGACCCGCTCGGCAACCCGATCGACGGCCTCGGCGAGATCGCGACCGAAGGCCGTCGCGCCCTCGAACTGCAGGCCCCGGGCGTCATGGTCCGTAAGTCCGTGCACGAGCCCATGCAGACCGGCTACAAGGCCGTCGACGCGATGGTGCCGATCGGCCGTGGCCAGCGTCAGCTGATCATCGGTGACCGTCAGACCGGCAAGACCGCCCTGGCCGTCGACACGATCATCAACCAGCGCGACAACTGGCGCTCGGGCGACGTGAACAAGCAGGTCCGCTGCATCTACGTCGCCATCGGCCAGAAGGGCTCGACCATCGCGTCCGTTCGCGGCGCCCTGGAAGAGGCCGGCGCGCTCGAGTACACGACGATCGTCGCCGCCCCGGCGTCCGACCCGGCCGGCTTCAAGTACCTGGCGCCGTACACCGGTTCCGCCATCGGCCAGCACTGGATGTACGCCGGCAAGCACGTCCTGATCATCTTCGACGACCTGTCGAAGCAGGCCGACGCCTACCGCGCCGTGTCGCTGCTGCTGCGCCGCCCGCCGGGCCGTGAGGCCTACCCGGGCGACGTCTTCTACCTGCACTCCCGTCTGCTGGAGCGTTGCGCGAAGCTCTCCGACGAGATGGGCGCCGGTTCGATGACCGGTCTGCCGATCGTCGAGACCAAGGCCAACGACGTGTCGGCGTTCATCCCGACCAACGTCATCTCCATCACCGACGGCCAGTGCTTCCTGGAGTCCGACCTGTTCAACGCGGGCCAGCGCCCGGCGCTGAACGTCGGTATCTCGGTCTCCCGCGTCGGTGGTTCCGCGCAGCACAAGGCCATGAAGCAGGTTTCGGGTCGTCTCCGCGTCGACCTGGCCCAGTACCGCGAGCTGGAGGCGTTCGCCGCCTTCGGTTCCGACCTGGACGCCGCGTCGAAGGCCTCGCTGGAGCGCGGCAAGCGCATGGTCGAGCTGCTGAAGCAGGGCCAGTACCAGCCGATGCCCGTCGAGGAGCAGGTCGTCTCCGTCTGGGCCGGCACCACCGGCAAGATGGACGACGTCCCGGTCGAGGACATCCGTCGCTTCGAGTCGGAGCTGCTGGAGCACCTGCGCCGCGAGCGCAAGGACCTCCTCACCTCCATCGCCGACGGCGGCAAGATGTCGGACGACACCCTCGGCTCGATCGCCGACGCCATCGCGGCCTTCAAGCGCCAGTTCGAGACCTCGGACGGCAAGCTCCTGGGCGAGGACGTGCCGGCCGTCAACGTCTCCAAGTGACGACGGAAGGGACCTGACTCATGGGAGCGCAGCTCCGGGTCTACAAGCGTCGCATCCGTGCCATCACGGCGACCAAGAAGATCACCAAGGCGATGGAGATGATCGCCGCCTCGCGCATCGTCAAGGCGCAGCGCAAGGTGGCGGCGTCGATGCCGTACGCGACCGAGCTCACCCGCGCGGTGACCGCGGTGGCGACCGGTTCGAACACCAAGCACGCCCTGACCACCGAGGTCGAGGCGCCGACCCGTGCCGCGATCGTGCTCATCACGAGCGACCGCGGTCTGGCCGGCGGCTACTCCTCGAACGCCATCAAGCAGGCGGACCGGCTCACCGAGCGGCTGCGCGCTGAGGGCAAGGAGGTCGACAGCTACATCGTCGGCCGCAAGGGTGTCGCCTACTACGGTTTCCGTGAGCGCAAGGTCACGGACTCGTGGACCGGCTTCACCGACAGCCCGGCCTACGCCGACGCCAAGCGCGTCGCGGCGCCGCTGATCGAGGCCATCCAGAAGGCCACGGCCGACGGTGGCGTCGACGAGCTGCACATCGTCTACACAGAATTCGTGTCGATGATGACGCAGAACGCGGTCGACGGCCGGATGCTGCCGCTCAGCCTCGACAAGGCTGCGGAGGAGGACGGTGCGAAGGGCGAGATCCTTCCGCTGTTCGAGTTCGAGCCGTCGGCGGAGGACGTCCTCGACGCCCTTCTGCCGCGCTACGTCGAGAGCCGGATCTACAACGCACTGCTGCAGTCGGCCGCTTCCGAGCACGCCGCCCGCCGCCGCGCGATGAAGTCGGCGACCGACAACGCCGGAGACCTCATCAAGAGCCTCTCCCGGCTTGCCAACGCGGCCCGCCAGGCCGAAATCACCCAGGAAATCAGCGAGATCGTCGGTGGCGCCAGCGCCATGGCCGACGCGACCGCGGGGAGTGACAAGTAATGACGACCTCTGTTGAGACGGCCGCCGCCACGGGCCGCGTCGCCCGGGTCATCGGCCCGGTCGTCGACGTGGAGTTCCCCGTCGACGCGATGCCCGACATCTACAACGCGCTGAAGGTCCAGGTCGCCGACCCGGCCGAGGACGGCGCGCTCAAGACGCTGACCCTTGAGGTCGCCCAGCACCTGGGTGACGGCATGGTCCGCACGATCTCGATGCAGCCCACCGACGGTCTGGTCCGCCAGGCCCCGGTGACCGACACGGGCGAGGGCATCACCGTCCCGGTCGGCGACTTCACCAAGGGCAAGGTGTTCAACACCCTGGGTGAGGTGCTCAACTACCCCGAGGCGAACGCCGAGGTCACCGAGCGCTGGCCCATCCACCGCAAGGCCCCGAGCTTCGACGAGCTCGAGTCCAAGACGGAGATGTTCGAGACCGGCGTCAAGGTCATCGACCTTCTCACCCCGTACGTCAAGGGTGGAAAGATCGGTCTGTTCGGTGGTGCCGGTGTCGGCAAGACCGTTCTGATCCAGGAAATGATCTACCGCGTCGCCAACAACCACGACGGTGTGTCGGTCTTCGCGGGCGTCGGTGAGCGCACCCGTGAGGGCAACGACCTCATCGAGGAAATGGGCGACTCGGGCGTCATCGACAAGACGGCGCTCGTCTTCGGCCAGATGGACGAGCCCCCGGGCACCCGTCTGCGCGTCGCCCTGGCCGGTCTGACCATGGCGGAGTACTTCCGCGATGTGCAGAAGCAGGACGTGCTGTTCTTCATCGACAACATCTTCCGGTACACCCAGGCCGGTTCCGAGGTGTCGACCCTGCTCGGCCGCATGCCCTCCGCGGTGGGTTACCAGCCGAACCTGGCCGACGAGATGGGTCTCCTCCAGGAGCGCATCACCTCGACCCGTGGTCACTCGATCACCTCCATGCAGGCGATCTACGTCCCCGCCGACGACCTCACCGACCCGGCGCCGGCGACCACCTTCGCCCACCTCGACGCGACGACGGTTCTCTCCCGTCCGATCTCCGAGAAGGGCATCTACCCGGCCGTGGACCCGCTGGACTCGACGTCCCGCATCCTCGACCCGCGGTACATCGCGGCGGACCACTACGCGGCCGCCATGCGTGTCAAGGGGATCCTCCAGAAGTACAAGGACCTCCAGGACATCATCGCGATCCTCGGTATCGACGAGCTGGGCGAGGAGGACAAGCTCGTTGTCCACCGTGCCCGTCGTGTCGAGCGCTTCCTGTCGCAGAACACCCACGTCGCCAAGCAGTTCACCGGCGTGGACGGTTCGGACGTTCCGCTCGACGAGTCGATCACCGCGTTCAACGCCATCTGCGACGGTGACTACGACCACTTCCCCGAGCAGGCGTTCTTCATGTGCGGTGGCATCGAGGACCTGAAGGCCAACGCCAAGGAGCTGGGCGTCTCCTGATCCGGCGCGCTCCGCGAGGAGCGCATCCGGTTCGCACGTTTCACGGAGAGGGGCGGGTGCGTCCCGTCCCTCTCCTCACGCCCATTAGAATTTGACCCAACACCCGGCCGACCCGCCGGGTGGTGACCCGAGGAGCCACCTTGGCTGCTGAGCTGCACGTCGAGCTGGTCGCGGCGGACCGCAATGTCTGGTCCGGCGAGGCCACCCTTGTTGTCGCCCGCACCACGTCCGGCGACATCGGCGTCATGCCCGGTCACCAGCCGCTTCTCGGTGTGCTGGAATCGGGCCCGGTGACCATCCGCACGAGCGAGGGCAACACTGTCGTCGCCGCGGTGCACGGCGGTTTCATCTCGTTCGCGGACAACAAGCTGTCCCTGCTGGCCGAGATCGCCGAGCTCGCTGACGAGATCGATGTCCAGCGTGCGGAGCGGGCACTGGAGCGCGCGAAGGCGGAGGCCGACTCGGCCTCCGAGCGTCGCGCCGATGTCCGGCTGCGCGCGGTCGCGGGGCACTGAGTCCCGTACCGAAGAGTTTGACACCTCAGCCGCGGTCCGTTCTGGAATTTTCCAGACCGGGTCGCGGCTGTGGCGATGTAGGTCCGCGACCGGACTCGTCCGGCGACGGGGACGGTCGTTTGTGGTTTTCGATGAGCGAGGAGGTCGGTGAAGATGCTCCTCGCTCTGCTTGTGAGCGGCCTGGTCGTAGCCCTGGTGGTGATCGGGCTGTTCGTGTTCGGGTTGCGCCGCAGACTGATCCAGCGTTCCGGCGGTACCTTCGACTGCAGCCTGCGCTGGGGCGTGTCCGAGGAACCGGACGTCTCGGGCAAGGGCTGGGTCTACGGGGTGGCCCGCTACAGCGGTGACCGCATCGAGTGGTTCCGCGTGTTCTCGTACTCCCCGCGCCCGCGCCGGCTGCTGGAGCGTTCCTCCATCGAGGTGATCGCCCGCCGCGCGCCCGAGGGCGAGGAGGAGCTGGCCCTGCTGTCCGACGCCGTCGTGCTCTGCTGTTCCCACCAGGGGACGCGCCTTGAGCTGGCGATGAGCGAGGACGCGCTGACCGGGTTCCTGGCCTGGCTGGAGGCGGCGCCTCCGGGGCAGCGGGTGAACGTCGCCTGAGTCGGCCCGGTCGGCCCCGGAGCGGGTCGCGCACGGGTGGCGTACGGCCGGCGGACGGACATGATGAAGCCGGGGAGACGGGGGCGGACCCGTCTCCCCGGCTTCGTCTCGTCACCGGGGCGGTGCGCGGGGTTACTGCAGCCCGGTGTGGATCGCGTTGGCGAGCTCACCGTTGGTGGTGTCGCCGCTGAACTCCCAGAAGAAGGCTCCCCGCAGGCCCTGGGTCTTGGTCCAGTTCATCTTTCCGGTGATGGTGGCGGGGGTGTCGTAGCTCCACCAGTTGCTGCCGCACTTGGCGTAGGCGGTGCCGGCGACGGTTCCGGTGGAGGGGCAGCTCGCCTTGAGGACCTTGTAGTCCTCGATGCCCTGCTCGTAGGTGCCCTGGGCGGGACCGGTGGCGGTTCCGCCGGGGCCGGCCTGGGTGACGCCCGTCCAGCCGCGGCCGTAGAAGCCGATGCCGAGGTTGAGCTTGGAGCCGGGGATGCCCTTGCCCTTGAGCTTGGTGATGGCGGCCTCGGAGTTGAAGCCGGCGATCGGGATGCCGCTGTACGAGGTCAGCGGGGAGTGCGGGGCGGTGGGGCCCTTGGCGTCCCAGGCGCCGAAGAAGTCGTACGTCATGACGTTGTAGAAGTCGGTGTACGGGGCGGCGCCGGCGTAGTCGGCGAGGTCCAGCTTGCCGCCGTTGGAGCCGTCGGCGGAGATCGCGGCGGTCACCAGGTTGGAGGCGCCGAACTTGGCGCGCATGGCCTGCATCATGTTCTTGAAGGAGGCGGCGCCGGAGGTGTCGCAGCTCAGGCCGCAGGCGTTGGGGTACTCCCAGTCCAGGTCGATGCCGTCGAAGACGTCGGCCCAGCGCGGGTCCTCGACGAGGTCGTAGCAGGACTGGGCGAAGGCGGTCGGGTTCTGGACGGCCTGGCCGAAGCCGCCGGACCAGGTCCAGCCGCCGAAGGACCACAGCACCTTGATGTGGGGGTACTGGGCCTTGAGCTTGCGCAGCTGGTTGAAGTTGCCGCGCAGCGGCTGGTCCCAGGTGTCGGCCTTGCCGTCGACGCTCTGGTCGGCGCCGTAGGCCTTGTCGTAGTCGGCGTAGGCGTCACCGATGGTGCACTTGCCGCCCTGGACGTTGCCGAACGCGTAGTTGATGTGGGTGATCTTCGCGGCGGAGCCGGAGGTGACCAGGTTCTTCACGTGGTAGTTGCGTCCGTAGACGCCCCAGTTCGTGAAGTAGCCCAGCTTGACCTTGGTGCCGGCGCCCGGGTCGGGGCCGGGGTCCGTGCCGCCGCCGGGGGTGGTGACGGAGAGGGCGCCGGAGGAGGGGCCGGTCTGGTCGGCGGTGTCCCGGGCGGTGACCGCGTAGCTGTAGGTGGTGCCCTTGGTCAGGCCGGTGTCGCCGTAGGTGGTGCCGGTGACGGTGGTGATCTTGTTGCCGTCGCGGTAGACGTCGTAGTTCTTGACGCCCTTGTCGTCGGTGGCGGCCGCCCAGGACAGGGTCACCGCGTTCTCGCCGAGCCCGCTGGCCGTGGGGGTGCCGGGGGCCGAGGGCGGGTTGTCGGTGGGGGTGCCGCCGCCGTCGCAGGAGCCGCCGTTGATCTTGCAGCCGCTCGGTGCGCCGGATCCGGAGCCGTTGAAGCCGAAGCTCGCGCTCTGGCCGGGGGAGAGGGTGCCGTTCCAGCCGAGGTTCTTGGCCGTCCAATGGGTGCCGGAGTTGGTGACGGTGGCGTCCCAGGCCGAGGTCACCCGGGTGTCGGCCGGGTAGTCCCACTCCACGGTCCACGAGGTGATGGTGGTGGTGCCGGTGTTCTTCACCGTCCACTTGCCCTCGAAGCCGGATCCCCAGTCGGAGACCTTGGTGAAGGTCGCGCTCGCGGCGCCGGCCGCCTGAGCGGGGGCGGCGAGACCGACCATCGCGGCGGCCGGCAGGGCGAGGGCGGCCACCGTGGCGGCCAGCCTTCTGAAGAGTCGGACACGTCGTGGGGGTGCTGTGCTCAAGGGTGCTCCTCCGTAGGTCCGTAGCCGCCGGTGGGGCCGACCGCTACATGGGGGTGGGACCTGCGCCGCCCGTGAGCACGCTCCGACACGATCTGTCATGGCACGCTCACCACAGTGATGCGGTGAGACTAGAAAGGTCTGGACCAACCGTCAAGAGGTCCAGACCTCATCTCCAGCGACCGTCTAGATGCCCAACTCCTGTGCCAGGACCGCCGCTTGGACCCGACTGCGCAACTCCAGCTTGCCCAACAGCCGGCTGACGTGCGTCTTCGCCGTCGCCTCCGCCATCTCCAGCCGCACCGCGATCTCCGCGTTCGACAACCCCTGGCCGAGCGCCGCCAGCACCTCCCGCTCCCGCGGGGTCAACGAGGCGACGGCCGCCTCCGTACCCGGGGCCACGGGGCGGCGCACGGCCTGCGGCGTGGCGAACTCGGCGATCAGCCGCCGGGTCACCGCGGGCGCGATCAACCCCTCGCCGCGCGCCACCGTCCGCACCGCGGCCACCAGCTCCGAGGCCTCCGCGTCCTTCAGCAGGAACCCCGACGCCCCCGCCCGCAGGGCGCCGAAGACGTACTCGTCCAGATCGAAGGTGGTCAGCACGAGGACGTCCGCCAACCCCTCCGCGACCACCTCGCGGGTGGCGGACACCCCGTCCAACCGGGGCATCTGCACGTCCATGAGGACCAGATCCGGCCGCAGTTCGCGGGCCAGGCGCACCGCCTCCTCGCCGTCCGCGGCCTCGCCCACCACCTCGATGTCGCCCGCGCTGCGCAGGATCAGCACCAGGCCCGCCCGTACCGCGCTCTGGTCCTCGGCCACCAGGACCCTGATACCGGCCTGCCGGTTCATCCCGCCACCACCTTCTCCTCGGCGGGCAGTGTCGCCCGCACCTGCCAAACCGTTCCCGCGGCGCCCGCCGTGAAGTGCCCGCCCAGCAGCTCCGCCCGCTCGCGCATGCCGACCAGTCCCGCCCCCGAACCGGGCGCCCGCGGACCGGGCCGCTGACCGTACGGCGAGTCCACCCGTACGGTCAGCACCCCGTCCGCCCGCGTCACGCGCACCCGCACGGTGCCCGGCACCGCGTGCTTGAGGGCGTTGGTCAGCGACTCCTGGACGATCCGGTACGCCGCCAGCTCCACCGGCGCCGGCAGCGGCTCCCCGGGCGGCCTGCGGTCCTCCAGCACGAAGTCCAGCCCGCTGCCCGCCCCGTTCGTCCGGGCCTTCCCGATCAGGCTGTCGAGACCGTCCAGCGAGGGCACGGCGACGGCCTCCTGCTCGGCCCCGGCGTCCCGGAGCAGCCCGATCAGCCGACGCATCTCGGCCAGCCCCTGCACGCTGTTCTCGCGGATCACCCCGAGCGCCTCGCGGCTGGTGGCGGGGGAGTCGATGGACAGCGCCGCGGTGGAGTGGATGGCGATGGCCGACAGGTGGTTGGCCACCATGTCGTGCAGCTCCCGGGCCATCCGCGCCCGCTCGGCCACCACCGCCTGCGCACGGTCCATCTCGGCCAGCAGCGCCGTCTGCTCCGCCCGCAACCGGGCGGCCTCTGCGGCCTCGCGGTGGTTGCGCAGGGTGGCGCCCGTCAGGGCCGGGCCGAAGCACACCACGCCGGTGACGAAGCCGATCAGCAGCGCCTGCGGGGTGCGCAGCCAGGCCACGCTCGCGATCGTGACGACGACGGTGATCAACCCGGTGGTCAGCGGCAGCCGCCGGGCCATGGCGGGTTTGCCGTAGACCACGGCCGCGTACATCAGGTCGGTGAAGATCACGACGGTGCCCAGGCTGCCCACCGTGAACTGGTCGGCGACGATCCCCACCGTTCCCACCGTCAGAGTCAGCCGCGGCATGCTGCGCCGCAGCAGCTCCATCACCCCGAGGACCGCGAGCGGGACGAGGGCCACCCAGTCGGGGAAGAAGGCGCGGTTGCCGTTGCCGTGGACGCCGAGGGACCACAGCAGGAGCCCGCCGGTCACGCTGACCACGGCGAGGAAGACGTCGTCGCGGTGCGGACGCGGGATCGGGAGGGTCACGGTCCCATCCAACACGGTGCGCGGCGGTGCGACGTCCCCGCCGGGGCGGAGGGCACGGCGGGGCGCACTACATCGAAGGGTGCAGCCGGGGTTCCTCTCCCACGACGACGCGGCGGGCCCGCGCGGACGGGAGTCTGGGGAGGAAGAGAGAACCGGACCCCGAAAGGACGGAGAATCCCGTGCTCGTCGCGCTGATCATCACCTGCGAGATCGCCTTCTGGGTGCTGCTGGCCGGCGGACTCGCGCTGCGCTACCTGGCGAAGATGCCGAGGCTCGGCGCGGTCGTGCTGCTGTGCGAGCCCGCGCTGGAGCTGGTGCTGCTCGTGGTCACCACCCTGGACCTCAGGAACGGCGGCGAGCCGAGTTGGAAGCACGGCCTTGCTGCCCTGTACATCGGCTTCACCGTGGCCTTCGGCCACTACACCGTGAAGTGGCTCGACGGGCACGCCGCGTACCGGCTGGCCGGGGGGCCGAAGCCGCCCGGCCCGAAGTACGGCAAGGAGCGGATCGTCCACGAGTGGAAGCTGTGGACCCGGACGGTGCTCGGCGCGGCCGTCGCCATCGGCCTCCTCCAGGCCGCCGTCTGGTACGTCGGCGACGCGGCCGACACCTCCTCGTTGCAGGCGTGGCAGTTCGCCGCGCTGCGCGTGGTCGGCATCCAGGCCCTCATCGCCGTCACGTACTCGATCTGGCCGCGCAAGGCGCCGAAGGAGACCGCAGCGGAGGCTGGCGCGGAGGCCGGCGCGGACGCCGAGGCCGCGGCGAAGCCCCTGGTGGAGGCCCCGGTGGACGCCCCGATCCGCAAGGACCGGGTGGACGCGCCCTAGCCGTACGGCGGGTCGGGCCGCTCGGCGGGAATTGGATCTCCGTCGACGGGGTTGGTGGGGGACGAGCCGTTGATCGGAGGGGTCATGAAAGCGATTCAGGTGTACGAAGTGGGCGGTCCCGAGGTGCTGCGGGAGGCCGAGGTGGAACAGCCGCGGCCGGGGCCGGGCGAGGCGGTCGTGGAGGTCGCCGCGTCCGGGGTCAACTTCCTCGACGTCTACCACCGCGAAGGCCGGTACAGCCTCCCGCTGCCCTTCACCCCGGGCACCGAGGGCGCCGGCACGGTCGTCGAAGTGGGACCCGGCGTCACCGACGTCGCGGTCGGGGACCGGGTCGGTTGGGTGGAGATCCCCGGCTCGTACGCCGAGCGGGCCGTCGTGGACGCCTCCCGGCTGGTGCCGCTGCCCGACGACATCGACTTCGAGACGGCCGCCGCCGTGCTCCTCCAGGGCATGACCGCGCACTACCTCGTCAAGGACGCCTACCCGGTCCAGCGGGGCGACACGGTGCTCGTGCACGCGGCCGCCGGTGGCATGGGGCTGCTCCTGACCCAGCTCGTCACCCACCTCGGCGGCGCGGTGATCGGCACGACGTCGACCCCGGCGAAGGCCGAGGCGGCGAAGCGTGCCGGGGCCGCCGAGGTGATCGTCTCCTCCGAGGTCGACGATCTCGCAGCCGAGGTGAGGCGGCTGGGCGGCGCTCAGGGGCTGCCCGTCGTCTTCGACGGGGTCGGCGCGCACACCTTCGACGCGAGCCTCGCGAGCCTGCGCCCCCGCGGCCGGCTCGTGCTCTTCGGCGCGGCGAGCGGCGCCGTGCCGCCGTTCGATCTGATGCGGCTCGCCCAGGGCGGTTCGCTGACCCTGATCCGGCCCAGCCTCGGGGACTTCGTCGCCGATCGCTCCGAACTGCTGCGCCGGGCCGCCGACGTGTTCGAGTGGGTGCGCTCCAAGGCGCTGGAGGTCACCGTGACGGGCCGCTACGCGTTGTCCGAGGCCGCCCGGGCCCACAGCGACCTGGAGGCTCGGCGTACGACCGGCAAGCTGCTCCTGGTACCGGACGCGGCCGCCGCCGGACGCGGTGGGGAGACGCGGATCGCCTAGCGCTCGCCGCCCGGGACCCACAGGACGTCGCCGACCTCCTTGTTGGCCGTACGGGCCAGGATGAACAGGAGGTCGGAGAGCCGGTTGAGGTAGGTGGCCGTCAGCGGGTTCATCGACTCGCCGTGCTCCTCCAGCGCGGCCCACGTGGAGCGCTCGGCCCGCCGGACCACCGTGCAGGCCTGGTGCAGCAGGGCAGCGCCGGGGGTGCCGCCGGGGAGGATGAAGCTGCGCAGCTTCTCCAGCTCCTCGTTGAAGGCGTCGCAGTCCGCTTCCAGCCGGTCCACGTAGAACTGCTCCACGCGCAGCGGCGGGTACTCGGGTTCCTCCACCACCGGGGTGCACAGGTCCGCGCCCACGTCGAAGAGGTCGTTCTGTACGCGGACCAGGACCTTCACGACCGGCTCCGGGAGCGAGCCCAGCGCGATGGCCGTGCCGATGGCGGCGTTGGCCTCGTTGGCGTCGGCGTACGCGGAGATGCGCAGGTCGGTCTTCCGGGTACGGCTCATGTCGCCGAGGGCGGTCGTGCCCTTGTCGCCGGTGCGGGTGTAGATGCGCGTGAGGTTCACCATGCGGCCAGCGTAGACGCCGGGAAGTGAACTGCGCGGCTGCGGACGGGTCCTGGGTCCGTCCGGTGTGATGTCCGTCATCTGAGACGTGACGCGTGTTACTTCGCGGTCACACCGCCCCTCACGGGCGCTAGTCTCCGCCGGAGAGGCTACGAGACCGGGCCTTGTCGAGACTGGGCCTGACAAAGAACGTGGGGTGTGCAGTGGCTGGGAAGCTCGCCGTCATCGGTGCCGGACTGATGGGTTCCGGAATCGCTCAGGTCTCCGCTCAGGCGGGGTGGGACGTCGTTCTGAGGGATGTCACCGACGCCGCGCTGACCCGTGGCACGGACGGCATCAAGGCCTCGTACGACAAGTTCGTCTCCAAGGGCAAGATGACGGCGGAGGACGCGGAGGCGGCGCTCGGCCGCATCACCACGACCACCGACCTCGGCGCGGTCGCCGACGTGGACATCGTCGTCGAGGCCGTCTTCGAGAAGCTGGAGGTCAAGCACGAGATCTTCCGCGCCCTCGACGAGCTGGTGCGCGAGGACGCGGTCCTCGCCTCCAACACCTCCGCCATCCCGATCACCAAGATCGCGGCCGTGACGAAGCGTCCGGAGCGGGTCGTCGGCGCGCACTTCTTCTCGCCCGTCCCGATGATGCAGCTCTGCGAGCTGGTGCGCGGATACAAGACGAGCGACGAAACCCTCGCCACCACGCGGGCGTTCGCCGAGTCCGTCGGCAAGACCTGCATCGTCGTCAACCGCGACGTCGCCGGCTTCGTGACGACCCGTCTGATCTCCGCCCTGGTCGTCGAGGCCGCGAAGCTCTACGAATCGGGCGTCGCCACCGCCGAGGACATCGACATCGCCTGCAAGCTGGGCTTCGGTCACGCCATGGGGCCGCTGGCCACCGCCGACCTCACCGGCGTCGACATCCTGCTGCACGCCACGAGCAACATCTACACCGAGTCCCAGGACGAGAAGTTCGCGCCGCCGGAGCTGATGCGCCGCATGGTCGACGCCGGGGACCTCGGCCGCAAGAGCGGCCAGGGCTTCTACCAGCACTGAGAACGAACGTTCGGGTCCCAACACCCTACGGGGTGAATTAGGTATCGGTTCGCTCACGGTCGGCAACTTCACTGCCCGCGAGGCAGTCAGATGCAGTGAGAGTTGCCGACCACGGACCAGTCGGACCACACGCACGCAGTACAGCCGGGGAGCACACATGCACATCAGGGGCGACCACGCCGAACTCGCGGTCGGGGGTCGCCTCGACGTGCGCAGCGCGGCGGACGCCCGTACGGCCTTGCACAGCGCCCTCGACGACGGCCACGGCGACCTCGTGCTCGACCTGACCGGGCTCGACTCCTGGGACGCGACCGGACTCGGCGTGATCATGGGCGCCCACCGGCGGGCCGGGCGCACCGGGCGGCGCCTGGTCCTGCGCGGGGTGCCCGACCGGATGCAGCGCCTCCTGGTGGCGACCCGGCTGCACCGCATCCTCGCGATCGAGGGCGGGCTGGAAGCGGAGTCCCTGCCCCGGGTGTGACCCGGGGCGCCGGGACAGGGCCGGCGCCGGGGCCGGGCCAAAATGGGCTGCGGGTCCGGGACCGGCTGCGCTTACATGGCCGCATGGTGTCCACCGACCGACTGGCCGCCTTCGCCGCCATGTCCCTCCTGCTGATCGTCATCCCCGGCCCCAGCGTGCTCTTCGTCGTCGGACGCGCGCTCGCACAGGGCCGCCGGGTCGCGCTGACCACCGTCGCCGGCAACACGCTCGGGTCCTACGTCCTGGTCGTGGCCGTCGCCCTCGGCGTCGGCACCGTCGTCGAACGGTCCGTCCTCGTCTTCACCGCGCTGAAGCTGGCCGGCGCCGCGTACCTCGTGTACCTGGGCGTCAAGGCCGTACGGCAGCGCGGATCCCTGCGGGCGGCTCTCGACGGCCGTGAGGCGCCCCCGGCGGGCGGCACCCTGCGGACCCTCGCCGAGGGCTTCGCCGTCGGCGTCGCCAACCCGAAGACCATCGTGTTCTACGCCGCCGTGCTGCCCCAGTTCGTCGACCGCGCCCAGGGCCACGTGATCCTCCAGATGCTCGTGCTCGGGCTGGTCTTCAACGTCCTCGCCCTGGTCTGCGACAGCGTCTGGGGCGTGGCCGCCGCCACCGCCCGCGGCTGGTTCGCCCGGTCGCCCCGACGGCTCTCCCTGGTCGGCGGGATCGGCGGACTCGGCATGATCGGACTCGGCGTCACCGTCGCCGCGACCGGCCGCGAGGGCTGACCGCACGCCCCGGAACGTATCCGGAGAAAACCGGACGGTACGGGGTCGAAGGCACCCCCTGAGCTTTCCGCGCCACCTTCCACGGTCTAGGCTCCGGGCGGAAACCGGACCAGAAGCGACAGCGACGTGCGAGCGAGCGAGGGCCGGGCACAGGACGGCGACGGCGCGCACGACGCGATCGGGGGACTTGGTCATGGACCGTACGCAGGGGCAGCCCGACCAGGGGGAGCGGCAGGCCGGCCGGCCGCTCGCCACGACGCGGGCCGAGGCGCCCGCCGGCCCGCCCGCAGGTCACGCCGGCGACCGGCCCCCGGCCGCCCCCGGACCCCTGCGGATGGTGACCCTGACCGCCGGGGAGTTCACCCTCACCGTCAACCCCCTCGACGGCAGCGAGATCGAACCCCTGCGGCCCGGCACCGAACGCGCCGCGGACCGTCCCGCCAAGCGCGACGCCGCCGCCCGCGCCGAGCGGGAGGCCCTCGCGGGACCGCCCGCGCTGCCCGGGGCGCCCCTGCCCGCACGCCCGCCGCGCTCGCGCACCGACGAGGAGGAACGGCTCGTTCGCCTCCTCGGCCGGGGTCGCTCCGTACGCCTCACCGGACCGTCCGGCTCCGGCCGCTCCACCCTCCTGGGCGCCGTCGCCGGCGCCTGCGCCGGCCTCGCGCCCGACGGTGTCGTCCGGATCAGCGGCCACGGGATGCACCAGCCCACCGACGTCCTGCACGCCCTGTACACCGCCGTGTACGACTGCGCCGAGCGCCGCCCCGACCGCACGCGGCTCCTCGCACGGGTCCGCGACATCGGCGCGATCGTGCTCCTCGACGACCTGGAACTGGGCGGCCCCGCCCTCGACGAGCTGCTGCGCGCCACCCCCGAGTGCGCCTTCCTCCTGGTCGCCGGCCCCGACACCAAGCCGCCGGCCGACGACACCCGCCTCGACGAGGTCTTCCTCGGCGGGCTCGACCTGGCCGAGTGCCTCCTGCTGCTGGAGACGGCCACCGGACGCGCCCTGACCGACGCGGAACAGGCCTGGGCGGCGGACCTGCGCTTCGCCTCCGAGGGCCTGCCGCTGCGCTTCGTCCAGGCCGCCGCCCTGCTGCGCCAACGCGACGAGCTGAACCGGATCGCCGAGCCGGACGACGACGAGGAGCCGGGCGTCTTCGAGGAGCGCCCCCGCGACGTCGGCCCCGTACCGCTGCCCACGCTCGCCGAAGCCGCCGCCCCCGCCGTGCTGCTCGCCTCCCGGGTCAGCGAATCGGCCCGCGCCGCCCTGCGCATCGCCTGCGCCCTGGGCGGGGAACTCCCGCACCACGCGCACCTGCCCGCGCTGGTGGGGGACACGCACGCCGACGCCGCCGTCGCCGAACTCCTGGGCTGCGGACTGATCACCCCCGTCGGGTCGCGCCACCGGCTCGCCGAGGGGGTCGCGCGGCAGCTGGAGGAGGCCGGTTACGGAGAGACCGCGGCCGAGGAGGCCCGTACGGCGGCCCGCCACTACGCCTGGTGGACCGGGCACGCCTCCGTGACCCCGGAGCGGGTCGCCGCCGAGGCGGACGCGGTCCTGGCCGCGCTGGCCGGGGCCGACGTGGTGGCCGCCGTCCTGCTGGCCCGCACGGCGGCGCCGGCCCTCGCCGCCTCCCTGCACTGGGAGGCGTGGGAACGCGCGCTGCGCGCGGGGGCCGAGGCCGCCCGCAAGGCCGGGGAGGTCGCCGAGCAGGCGTACTTCCACCACGAACTCGGGGTGCTCGCCCTGTGCGAGGGACGCCTGGACCGGGCCCGCGCCGAGCTGGAGGCCTCGATCGGGCTGCGCGGGGCCCTCGCGGACAAGCGCGGCACGGTCGCGGGCCGCCGCGCGCTGGCGCTCGTCACCGACCGCGAGGCGCTCGGCGTGGAGGTCTCGCCGCCGCTGCGGCTGGAGGCGCCGGTCTCCATGACGAAGCCCGCGAAGCCCGGGGCGCCCGCGTCGTCCGCCCAGCCCGGAACGCCTGCCCGGCCCGGGTCGTCCGCTCAGGCCGGAACATCCGCCCAGCCCTGGCCGTCCGCTCAGGCCGGAACGCCCGGCAAGTCCGGGGCGGCCGGGGCGGCCGGGCACACCGCCGTCCCCGCCCTGTCCGCGCCGCCCGCCCTCCCCGCCCTGCCGGCCGCACCCGTATCGGCGTCCGCATCCGCAGCCGCGTCCGCCGCCCCGGTGTCGCCCGTCGCACCGCGCTCCGAGGCCGTCACGCAGGTCAACCCGCTGATCGCCGCCGCCGTACCCCCGACCGCGCACGCGACCACCCTCTCGCAGGTCTTCGAGGACGCCTTCCCGAACCTCCCCGAGACCCCCGCACCCGTCCCCGCCCCGGCCCCGCACCACCCCGCCCCGGAACCGGCCGGTCGCCGCCGGACGGTGCTGATGGCCGCCGCCGGGGCCCTCTCGGTGGTGGCGCTCGGCACGGTCGTGGGCCTGTCGGTGGCCTCGGGCGACGCCGAGACGCCGAAGTCCCCGCCGGCCGCCTCGACCCCGCCGCCGGACACCGCCGACACCCCGCAGGTCCCGCAGGTGCCGGGGGGCAGCGGGAACGATCCTGCGCCGGACCCCGCCGCCCCCTCGGCCGACGCGCCCGCCGGACCGTCCGCCGGACCGTCCGCCGACCCCGGAGCGGGCCGGGCCTCGCGACCGACCGGCCCGGCCGGGCCGGGCCCCACGTCGGGCCCCCAGCGCCCGCCGGCGACGCGGCCCGCGCCGCCCGGACCGGGCAGCCCCAAGCCCCCGGCCCCCGTCACCTCGCCGCCCGCCTCGACGAGCCCGCAGCCCCCGACCACCGTGCCGCCGGTGACCCCGCCCGTGACGGGGCCGACGACGCCGGATACGGGCACCCCGAGCACCTCGGCGGCGGCCTCCCGCCCCGCGGCCTCTTCGTCGCCGTCCTCCGCGTCCTCCGCGTCGTCGCCGACGATCTGAGCGGGCCCGGGTACGCACGAGCCCGCGAGACGCCCAGGGCGCCTCGCGGGCTCGGAGGGGAACGGGTCAGAACAGGCGGAGCTTGTCGTCCTCGATGCCGCGCAGGGCGTCGTAGTCGAGCACCACGCAGTCCATGCCCCGGTCGTTGGCCAGGACCCGCGCCTGTGGCTTGATCTCCTGCGCCGCGAACACGCCACGGACCGGCGCCAGATGCGGGTCGCGGTTCAGCAGTTCCAGGTACCGGGTGAGCTGTTCGACGCCGTCGATCTCACCGCGACGCTTGATCTCCACCGCCACCGTCGCGCCCGAGGCGTCCCGGCACAGGATGTCCACGGGGCCGATCGCCGTCATGTACTCGCGCCGGATCAGGGTGTAGCCCTCGCCCAACGTGTCGATGCGGTCCGCGAGCAGCTCCTGGAGGTGCGCCTCGACACCGTCCTTGATGAGCCCCGGGTCGGTGCCCAACTCGTGGGAGGAGTCGTGGAGGACTTCCTCCATGGTGATGATGAGCTTCTCGCCCGCCTTGTTGACGACGGTCCAGACGTTCGCCTCGTCCCCGCTCCCCTCCTTGAGGGTGCACGGAGGCGACATCCAGTTGAGCGGTTTGTACGCCCGGTCGTCCGCGTGGATCGAGACACTGCCGTCGGCCTTCACGAGGATCAGACGGGGTGCCGAGGGCAGATGGGCGGTGAGCCGGCCCGCGTAGTCGACGGAGCAGCGGGCGATGACGAGACGCATGGTCGGCAACGCTACTCGACGGGAAGCCCTCCACGCGATTCGCCCCTGAAAGCCCCGTTCGCCGATGGCGCGTTGTATGCGCATTCTCCTGGTGCGGCACCCGGTGGGCGCCTACCGTGGTGAGCGGGAGGTTGCCGAGCGTGCACACTGCGTCGCGGCCTCCTTCCCTGCCCGTAAGACTCCGGCAACCCAAACGCCGGGGTCACGAGAGGAGAACCCATGTCGCTCGACGTCTCACCGGCCCTACTCGAACAGGCCGAGCGAGGCGAGGTCGACGAAGCCGCTTTCGTCGACTGCGTCCGGACCTCCCTGCCCTACGCATGGGAGATGATCAGCTCGTTGGCGGGCCGGCTCGAGGTTGAGGGCGGAGAGTTCGCCGACAACCAGACGCCGCCGCCGGACGAGCAGGCGCGCGGGCAACTGCTGCGCGCGCTCGCGAGTGACGCGATACGCGGTGCGCTCCAGCGGCACTTCGGGGTGCGCCTGGCCTTCCAGAACTGCCACCGCGTGGCGGTCTTCCCGCTGGATCCCTCGGTGGACGACCGGCTCGCCAAGTTCACCTCGATCCGCGGCCAGCTGCTCAACCAGTCGCCGGAACTGCGCGACTGCTAGCGGGACCCGTACTTCGCTGCCGCTCCGTGTCGCGGGAGGTGCGACCGACATCGGAGCGGCAGCCCCAGGCCCCTGTCCGGCCGCCCTCAGCCCAGCAGCGGCAGCACCTCCGAGCCGAGGCGCCGTACGTTCTCCTCCGTCGCCGCCAGGTCGCCGGAGCCCTCCGTCAGCAGGGCGAACCGGGTGATCCCCGTGCGCTCCGACGTCGCCGCCAGCCGCTCCGCCGCCAGCTCCGGGGTACCGACCGGGTGCAGGTCGCACAGCAACTCCGTGTAGGCCACGGGGTCGCGCATCGCACGCGCCCGGCCGTCCACCGTCACGTGGGCGCCCAGCCCGAGGCGGAACCAGCCCGGCATCGCCTTCAACAGGGTCTCGCGGGCGTCCACCGTCCGGTCCGAGAGCTGACAGACCCCGGCCGACACGTGCCCGGCCGACCGTACGAACTCCGGATCGTGCCCCGCCGCGAGCGCGGTCGCCCGCCACAGCGCGACCTGCTCCGCCTTCTCCTCGTCCCCGCAGTGCATGCCCAGCAACATCGGCAACCCCCGCACCGCGGCCGTCCGCACCGAGGACGGCGAGGTACAGGCGACGATCACTTCCGGCCCGGTTCCGTCGCCGTCCAGCGCCTGCTCGGGACGCGGTACGACGGCCACCTCCCGGAAGGAGTGCCGCTGCCCGTCCGCGTCCACGCGCGGCTCCGTCAGCCAGCGCCGCAACAGGTCGAGGTCCTCGGGGAAGCCGCTCTCGTACGCCCCCACCCCGGACCCGAACACCTCCAGGTCCACCCACGGCCCGCCGCGGCCCACCCCGAGGCTGAACCGCCCCCCGGAGGTGATGTGCAGCAGCGCGGCCTGTTCCCCCAGGGCCACCGGGTGGGTGTTCGGCAGCACGCTCACCGCCGTGCCCACCCGCAGCCGCCGGGTGCGCCCCAGCAGCAGCGCCGCCAGGGTCACCGCCGACGGACAGACCCCGTACGGCACGAAGTGGTGCTCGGCGAGCCAGGCCGAGTCCAGCCCCGCCTCCTCGGCCACCTCGGCCGTCCGCACCGCACGGTGCAGCGCCTCCCCCTGCCCCTGGCCCGGGAACTGGGCCGCCAGTACAAACGCTCCTACGCGCATCGCCCTTAGCCTCCTCGCGGCTGACGCGGCCTCCCCCAGGTGGACCGACTCGCTGATGGCATCAACGTCTGCCGGCAACAACGTCTGACACGTGCCAAAGGCACGGCCTGACAGGAAAGTTATTGAGATTGTCGGGCCAGTTCCCGTACGGGGTCGGCCTTCTCCGGACACCCTGCGGGTACCCGACCTCGCTGCGCGTAGTCTGGGAGAAAGTCACTGCCCGCCGCCCCTTCGTGAGGTATACGTGTCACCGCGCCACAACCGCCCCAGGGGCGGCGAGACCCCGGACGAACGACCCGGCGCCGGCCTCGACCGGTTCGGCCTGGAGCGGACCGAGGAGTACCTCGGCGAGGAATGGAAGGTCCGGCACGTCGCCGGTGCGGCCGCCGCCGGCAAGCGCTACCGCTGCCCGGGCTGCGACCAGGAGATCCCCTCCGGCACCCCGCACCTGGTGGCCTGGCCCGAGTACGGCGGCGTCGACGACCGCCGGCACTGGCACAAGGCCTGCTGGAACGCGAAGGACCGCCGCACCTCCAGGGTGCAGCGGTCCCGCAACGCTCCGAAGTACTGACGGCCTCCGCGCTCAGACGTCCCGGCGGCCCACCACGACGTACGAGGCCGCGACCGCGCCCGCCGTGACCGCCGTGAGCAGCAGGACCTGGGAGAAGTCGCTGGGCATCGGGGTGATGCCGCTGTCCTGGATCCCGAAGAGCTGGAACAGGGCCACCGGCGCGTTGTACCGCAGCACCGTCGTCCCCAGCGCCTCGGTGGCGGGCCAGGCGGTCGCTATCCCGCCGAGCACCGGCGGCAGGGTGACCACGCCGAGCATCACGGCGATCCCGCCGGCCGAATGCCGTACGAGGGCCCCGACCGCCAGCGAGAGCACGCCGAGCAGGGTGACGTAGAAGGAACCGGCCACCGCGCCCACCCACTCGCCCCAGCCGTGCGCCCCGGACTGGGGGCCGTTGTGCACGAGGGCGGCGGAGAACCCGACGAAGGCGACCGACGCGAGGACCGTGCAGAACGCGAGGACGCCGAAGACCAGGTACTTCGCGGTGAGCACCCGCAGGCGCTCGGGGGCGGCGGTGAAGGTGGTGCGGATCAGGCCGGTGCCGTACTCCGAGGAGATCGTCAGCACCCCGAGCACGATCACCGCGACCTGGCCGATCATCAGCCCGAAGAGCGCCGGACCGGTGAACGACATGGCCGTGTAGTCGATGGTCCGGGTCTGGACCACGGCGATGGTGCCGATGCCGACGACGAGCGCCACGAGGGAGCCGAGCGTCCACAGGGTGGAGCGCACGGAGATCATCTTCGTCCACTCCGAGGCCACGGCGTGGCCCAGGTGCGGCCGGGGGGTGGGCAGCGACGAGCTGTAGGTCCCCGGGGTGGGCGTGGTGCCGGTCATCGGGGGTCCTCGTCGTCGTGCTCGGCGCCGGTCCTGCCGGCGGCCTTCGCGGTGGTGCGGGCGGGGGCCTTCGCGTCCGCGTCGGCGGAGCCTTCCGGAGCCAGCTCGCCGGGGGTCTGCGGCATCAGGAAGGGCCGCGCGCCCGTCGTCCCGGGCGGCGGGGGAGCGAAGAAGCTCGCCGCCGTCTCTCCCGAGACCCCGTGGGCCGGCTCCTCCTCCCACTCCGGCAGCGCCATCGGCTCGGGCTCCCACAGCTCCGCGCGGGGATCGTCGGTGGAGGTGTACTCGACGGAGGACTGGGTCATCCGCATGTACGCCTCCTCCAGCGAGGCCCGGTGCGGGGACAGCTCCCACAGTCGTACGCCGGCCCCGTGGGCCACGTCGCTGATCCGGGGGAGCTCCAGCCCGGTCACCCGCAGGGCGCCGTCGGGCTCCTGGAGCACGCGCCCGCCCGCCTTCGTCAGGGCGGTGCCCAGCGCGGCCCGGCCGCCGGGGAGGTCGTCGGCGGCGCGCACCCGCGCGAATCCGGCCGAGTTGTGGGTGATGAAGTCCTGGGTGCTCATCTCGGCGAGCAGCCGGCCGCGACCGATCACGATCAGGTGGTCGGCGGTGAGGGCCATCTCGCT
The DNA here is from genome assembly GCF_040650855.1 of Streptomyces sp. NPDC048606. NCBI lineage: Bacteria > Bacillati > Actinomycetota > Actinomycetes > Kitasatosporales > Streptomycetaceae > Streptomyces > Streptomyces sp. NPDC048606. The sequence continues at coordinate 342,538 of NZ_JBEZIB010000002.1, forward strand.
CATGAGGTGGGAGGAGACGAACACGGTCCGGCCCTCGGCGGCGAGCCCCCGCATGAGGTTGCGGACCCAGAGGATGCCCTCGGGGTCGAGGCCGTTGACCGGCTCGTCGAAGAGCAGCACCTGCGGGTCGCCCAGCAGGGCGGCGGCGATGCCCAGGCGCTGGCCCATGCCGAGGGAGAAGCCCTTGGTGCGCTGCCCGGCCACCTCCTGGAGGCCGACGACGCGCAGGACCTCGTCCACGCGCCGCTCGGGGATCCCGGAGAGCTGGGCGATGGACAGCAGGTGGGTGCGGGCCCGCCGGCCGCCGTGCACGGCCTTGGCGTCGAGCAGGGCGCCGACGTGCCGCTGGGCGTTCGGCAGGTCCCGGAAGGGCAGGCCGTTGATCGTGACGTGGCCGGAAGTGGGCCGGTCCAGGCCGAGGATCATGCGCATGGTGGTGGACTTGCCGGAGCCGTTGGGCCCCAGGAAGCCGGTCACGTGACCCGGCTTGACCTGGAACGACAGCCCGTCGACGGCGGTCTTCGCGCCGAAGCGCTTGGTCAGGCCGACTGCCTCGATCATCGTGCTGCCCCTTGCCAGGCCCGGACGGCTCTCGTCCGCGTAAGCCTTAAGAGGATATCGAGTCGCGCGTGGTTCCCTCCCGGACCGGATCCCTGAGGTCTCCCTGAGATCCGACCCGGGGATGTCCCGTAGTACGTCGGACGTCCTCCTCGGGAGGGACGGACGAGGCACCGGGGGACGGGGAGGCGGGTCAGGCGTCGCGCTTCTTCAGGACGAGGTACCCGCCGAGGACGGCGGCCAGCACCCACAGGGCCATGATCCCGAGTCCGCCCCAGGGGCCGTAGGGGGTCTCCTCGCTTCCCATGGCGTTCGGCACGACCTGCATGATCTTCGACCCGGCGGCGGAGGGCAGGTACTGGCCGTACTCGCGCGTCGCCGCGAAGAGGTTCAGGACGTTCGTGATGATCAGGAAGAACGGGATCAGGATGCTGATCGCGGCGACCGAACTGCGCAGCATGGCGGCGACGCCCATGGAGAACAGGGCGAGCAGCGCCATGTACACGCCGGCGCCGACCACGGCGCGCAGGACGTTCTCCTCGCCGATGCCGATGCTGTGGTCGCCGAGGACGGCCTGGCCCATGAAGAAGGACAGGAAGCTCGTCGCGAGGCCGACGATCAGCGCCAGGGCGGTGGCGACCGTGAGCTTGCCGAAGAGGAAGCCCGCCCGGCCCGGCACGGCGGCCAGCGAGGTGCGGATCATGCCGGTGCTGTACTCGGTGCTGACCACCAGGACACCGAAGACGATCATCGCCAGCTGACCGAACTGCATTCCGGCGAAGCTCACCAGGGTGGGGTCGAAGGTGGCCTGCTCGATCCGGCTCATGTCGTCGAAGCCCGCGGCGGCGGCGGTGCAGATCAGCGTGCCGAGTCCGACGGTGACGATCAGGGTCAGGGCGAGCGTCCAGCTGGTGGAGGCCACGGTGCGGATCTTGGTCCACTCGGACCGCAGGACGGGGAGGAAGGCGGCCATGGTCACTTGCCTTCCTTGCGCGTCGCGTCGAAGCCGGCGCCCCAGGCGGGCACGTCGGCCGGCCGGGCCGGGTTGTCGAAGGCCCCTCCCGGCGGCGGGCCGACCTCGCCCGGCGCGTGGGCGTGGTACTCGACGGAATCCGCCGTCATGCGCATGAACGCCTCCTCCAGTGAGGCCCGCTGCGGGCTCAGCTCGTGCAGCACGATCCGGTGCTCGGCGGCCAGCTCGCCGAGCCGTTCGGCCGGGACGCCGTCGATCTCCAGCGCGCCGGTGGCCGGCACGCTGATCGCGTCGATGCCGGCCTCGTGCAGCACGTCCTTGAGCCGCTCCTGCTGCGGCGAGCGCAGCCGTACGTAACTACGGGAGTTCCGCTGGATGAAATCGGCCATCGGCAGGTCGGCCAGAAGCTTTCCTTGACCGATCACCACCAAATGGTCTGCGGTCAGTGCCATTTCGCTCATGAGGTGAGAGGAGACGAAGATCGTTCTTCCCTCCGCCGCCAAGCCCTTCATGAGATTGCGGATCCAGAGAATTCCTTCCGGGTCCAGACCATTGACGGGTTCGTCGAACATCAAGATCTCCGGATCACCGAGCAGGGCGGCGGCGATTCCCAGCCGCTGGCCCATCCCGAGCGAAAATCCTTTCGACTTCTTCTTCGCCACGGACGTGAGTCCGACCAACTCCAGCACCTCCGCGACCCGGCGCTCCGGAATGCGGTTCGACTGGGCCAGGCACAGCAGGTTGTTGTAGGCGCTGCGCCCGCCGTTCATCGCCTTGGCGTCCAGCAGCGCGCCGATGTACTTCAGCGGTTCCGGCAGGTCCCGGTAGTGCTTGCCGTCGATCCGGACCGTGCCGCTGGTCGGGTTGTCGAGGTCGAGCATCATGCGCATGGTGGTGGACTTGCCCGCTCCGTTGGGGCCGAGGAAGCCCGTCACCACCCCCGGTCTGACCTGGAAGCTGAGGTGGTCCACGGCGGTCTTCGCGCCGAATCGTTTCGTGAGGCCCTCAAGCTCGATCATGCGGCCAACCTAGAACGGCGAAGGGCCGTACGCCACCTCGAACGGGTGACGTACGGCCCTCGACTCCGGATACGCGCCGGGTACCGCGGTGGTACTAGCGGCTCTGCTGCGCCGGGACACCACGGGTGACCGGCTCGTCGTCGATCGGGGAGCCGGCGGCGGCCACGGCCGCGCCGGTCAGCGTCGCCAGCATCTCGCGGACGTTCGTCAGCTGCGCGTTGATGGAGTCGCGGCGGTTCGTGAGCGCCGCCAGCTCGCGCTCGGACTCGCTCCGGATGCGGTCCGCCTTGGCGTTGGCGTCGGCGACGATGTCCTCGGCCTGACGCTGCGCGGTCTCCACCGTCTGACGGGCCCGACGCTCGGCGTCCGTACGCAGCTTCTCGGCCTCCAGGCGCAGCTGCTCGGCGCGGTGCTCGATCTCCGCCAGGCGCTTCTCGGCCTTCTGCTGACGCGAGGCCAGGTCGCGCTCCGACTGCTCGCGACGCTTGGCCAGGTTGGTCTCGAAGTCCGCGGCGGCCTGGGCGGCCTTGGCGCGGGTCTCCTCGAAGAGGGCGTCGGCCTCCTCGCGCTTGGACGCCGCGTCCTTCTGCGCCTCCGCACGCAGGGTGGAGGCGTCGCCCTTGGCCTTCTCGACGATGCGGACGCCCTCGTCCTCCGCCTTCGACTTGCGGTCCGCCGCGAACGACTCGGCGTCGTTGCGCACCTGCTGGGCGGCCGACTCCGCCAGCTCGCGGTGCTGCTCGGCCGCGCGACGGGCCTCCTCACGGAGGTCCTTCGCCTCCTCCTCGGCCAGCCGCAGGATCTTCTCGACCCGGGCGCCCAGCCCGGCGTACGACGGCTCGGCGTCGCTCACCTGGGCCTGGGCGTTCTGCGTTTCGAGGTGTAGCTCCTCGATCCGCTTTTCCAGAGCATTGATACGACCCAGTGCGCTGTCGCGGTCGGAGACCAGCTTGGTAATGCGGTCGTCCACCTGACCGCGGTCGTAACCACGCCGCACGAGCTCGAAGCCGAAGGGGGAGGAAGTGTCGCTCATGGGGTTCCTGTCGAATGAGACCGATGAGGTGCTACGTGAGGTGTTGGGGGAATCCTAGGCGCCCGGACGGCGTGTCATCGAGTCAATCCGCGTTTGCCCTGGACAATGACACCCCTTTTGAGTGGCAAGGCGACGGAATGCTTGTCACCCGTTCACCTGAACCTTCATCAGGAGCACACATCCATGCGTTCTGACTAGCCCTCCGACGACTTGCCGCCCGAACGAGTGGATCCCGCTGTAGCGCCGGCCTTCACGCCCCCCGCGCCCTGGCCGCCGATCGCTGACTTTCCGCCACCCGAAGGTGCCTCGAAAGATTCCAACGCCTCAAGAACGTCCTGGACACGGGAGATCTCGGCCTGAATGTCCTCGCGCCTGCGCACCAGGACCTCCAACTCGCGCCGCCCCTCGTCGACCAGCTGCTCCGCCTCCGCCTTCGCCTCCGACAGGGCCCGTTCGGCCTGGCGCGCCAGCTCCGCCTTCTTCTGCTCGGCCTCCTTCAGGAGCGCCTCGGCCTTGCGCACCGCGGCGATGCGGACCTTGCTCGCCTCGCTGCTCGCGTCCGAAACCAGCTCCTTGGCCTTCGCCTCGGCCTCGACGCTCTGCTCGGTCGCCGCGCGCACCAGCTTGTCCACGCGCTCGCCGGCCGACTTCATCTGCTCGGCGGACTCGCGACGGGCGCGCTCGTGCAGCTCCTCGACCTCGGACTCCACCCGGCCGCGCAGCTCCTCCGCGCGCTCCCTTATGGCGGCGGCGTCCGTACGCGCCCCGACCAGCAGCTCGTCGGCGTCCGTACGGGCCTTCTCCACCACGGAGTTGCCCTCGACGGTGGCCTCCGAGGTGATCCGCGCGGCCTCCTTGCGGGCCGCGTCGACCATCGCGTCGGCCTGCTCCTCGGCGGCCGTGGTCGCGGCCAGCGCCTGACGGCCCGCGTCCGAGGTCAGCATGTCGGCCTCCGACGCGGCCTCGGTGATGAGCCGGTCCACCTGCTCGGCCGCCTCGGTACGCCGCTTGTTGGCCTCCTCGCGCGCCTCGTCCAGCAGCCGCTCGGCCTCCGTACGGGCGTCCGTGCGCGTACGCTCCGCCGCCGTCGCCGCCTCGGACTTGACCCGCTCCGCCTCGGAGCGCGTACGGGTCGCGTGCTCCTGGGCGGAGGCCAGCGCCTCCGCCGCCTCGGCGCGCAGCCGCTCGGCCTCGGTCGCGGCCTCGCCGACCGTGCGCTCGTTGTCCTTGCGGGTCCGCTCGGTGAGCTTGTCCGCCTCGGACACCGCCTCGGTGATGAGCCGGTCCGCCTGCTCGGCGGCCTCGGTGCGCTGCCGGCCGGCCTCCGTGCGGGCCTCGTCGAGCGTCTGCTCGGCGTCCCGCTCGGCCCCGGCCAGGGTCTCCTGGGCCGCGACCGTGACGCGCTCCGCCTCGGCCGTGGCCTCGCCGATGATCCGGCCGCCCTCGGCGCGCGCCTCCTCCAGCGTCCGCGCGGCCTCCGCGACGAGCCGCTCGGCCTCGGCCGCGGCCTCGCCGACCGTACGCTCGTTGGCCGCCCGGGTCTCCTCGACGAGCCGGTCGCCCTCCGCGCGGGAGTCCACCAGGATCTTCGCCGAATCCCGCTCGGCGGCGGCCAGGGTCTCGGCCGCCTGCGCCTTCAGCGCCTGGGCCCGCGTCCGCGCGTCCTCCAGGACCCGCTCCGCCTCGGTCGTCAGCCGCTCGGCTTCCGCCGCGGCCTCGCCGACCGTGACGGCGTTCGCCGCGAGGGTCTCCTCGGTGAGGCGCTCCGCCTCCGACGCCGCCTCGGTGATGAGGCGGTCCGCCTGCTCGGCGGCCTCGCTGCGCAGCCGGTTGCCCTCGGCCCGGGCCTCGTCCAGCGTGCCCGCGGCCTCGGCGCGGGTGGCGTCCGCCGCCTCGACGGCCTCGACCGTGAGCCGTTCCGCCTCGGCAGCGGCCTCGCCGACGGCGACGGCGTTCGCGGCCAGGGTCTCCTCGGTGAGGCGCTCGGCCTCCGCCGTGGCCTCGGCCACGATCCGCACGCCCTCGGCGCGCGAGGTCTCCAGGGACTCCGCCGCCTCGCCGCGGATCCGGTTCGCGTCGTCGCGGGCGTCCGCCCGGGTGCGCGCCGCGTCCCGCTCCGACGCCGCCAGGGCGTCCGTGGCCTCCGTACGCACCCGCTGCGCGTACTCGGCCGTGTCGGCCCGCAGCTGCTCGGCCTCGGCGATCGCGTCGCCGACCGTCCGCGCGGCCAGCTCCTTCGCCGCGTCCGTCTCGACGCGGGCCTCCTCGCGGACCCGGCCGGCGTCCTCGGCGGCGCGCTCGCGCTCCGCGTGGGCGTCGGCGCGGACCCGGTCCGCCTCCTCCTCGGCCTCGGTGCGCGTACGGTCCGCCGCGTGCTCGGCGGCACTGCGCAGCCCGGAGATCTCCTCCTCGGCCTGCTCGTGCAGCCCCGCCACGGAGTCGCGCACCTGCTGGGCGGTGGCCTCCGCCGCCGCGACCAGCTCGGCCGCGCGACGCTCCGCCTCCTCGGTGAGACGGGCCGCCTCGGCCTGCGCCTCCTCCGAGCGCTTGCGGGCCTGCGCCAGCAGCTCCTCGTTCTGCTCGCGGGCCTGCGCCCGCTCGTTGCCGGCGTCCGTCCGGGCCGCCGACAGGGTCTCCTCGGCCTCGCGGCGCCGCCGCGCGGCCTCCTCCTGGGCGGCGGCCAGCGCCTCCGCGGCCTCCTGCGCCACCCGCTCGGCGGCGGTCTTCGCCTCCGCGCGCAGCCGGTCCGCGGTCTCCTGCGCCTCGGCGCGCACGCGCTCCGACTCGGCCTCGGCCTCGGCGCGCAGGCGTACGGAGACCTGCTCGGCCTCCGCGCGCACCCGGCCCGCGTCCTGCGCGGCCTCCTCGCGCAGCCGGCCGGCCTCCGCCTCCGACTGGCCCTGGAGCGTGCGGATCCGTTCCGCCGACTCGGCGCGCAGCCGGTCGTTCTCCTCGGTGGTCTCCCTGCGGATGTTCTCCGCCGCCGAGCGGGCCTCGCGCAGCGTCTGCTCCGCCGACGCCAGCCGGTCCTCGGCCTCGCCCTGCAGGCGCACCAGCTCGGTGTCGGCCTCCGCCCGCTTGGCGGCCAGGGCCTGCTCGGTCTCCTCGCGCCGGGCGCGGACCGCGGCGTCCGTCTCCGCGGTCAGGGCCTCGGCCCGCTCCTCGGCCTCGGCGCGCAGCCGCTCGGCCTCGGCGCGGGTGCGCTCCAGGGTCTCCTCGGCCTGCTTGCGCAGGGTCGTGGCCCGCTCGACGGCCTCGGCACGGACCCGCTCGCTCTCGGCGCCGGCGCCGGCGCGCAGCTCGTCGGCGTCCGACTTGGCCTTGCCGAGGAGCTCCTCGGCGGTACGGGCCGCCTCCTCGATCTGCTGGACCGCCTCGCGACGGGCCTCGCCGCGGATCCGCTCGCCCTCGGCGACGGCCTCGGCGCGCAGCTGCTCGGCCTCGCCGCGCAGCCGGCGGGCCTCCTCCTGGAGTTCGACCGTACGGGCCCGGTACTCCTCGGTGTCGTCCTTCGCCGCGCCCTTGAGCTCGTCGGCGGTGGCCGCCGCCTGGGCGCGCAGCCGCTCGGACTCGGCCTCCGCCTCGCGGCGGATCCGTTCGGCCTCCTCGGACGCGGCGCGGGTGGTGGCCCTGGCGTCCTCCGAGGCCTTGTTCAGCACGTCCTCGGCGGTGCGGGCGGCCTTCGCCAGCTGCCCGGCCATCTCCTCGGCGGCGGCCGTACGGGCCTTCTCGCCGGCGTCGGTGCGCAGCCGCTCGGCCTCGGCGCGGGCGTCGGCCATGGCCTGCTCGGCCTCGGCCTTGAGGGCCTCGGCCTCCTTGGTGGCCTCGCCGACGAGCCGGGCGACCTGCTCCTTCGCGGTGCGGGTGCGCTGTTCGTTGACGGACTCGGCGGAGGCGAGTTGGCGCGCCGCGCTCTCCTTGGCCTCCGCGAGGAGGGTCTCGGCCTCGGCGCGGGCGGTGCGCAGGGCGCTGTCCGCCTCCTGCACCCGGGACTCGGCCACCCGGCCGAGGTCCATGGTCTGCTGCCGGCTCTGCTCGGCCTCGGCGCCGGCGGTGGTGCGCAGCCGCTCCGCGTGCTCGGTGGCCTCCTGGGCCTGGGAGGAGGCGGCGGCCAACAGCCGCTCGGCCTCCTTGCGGGCGCGCAGCAGCGTGGTCTCGGCCTCGCTGCGGGCGGCCTCCGCGTCGGCGGAGAGCCGGCGGCGGGCCTCCTCGGCGGTCCGGGCGGCCTCGGCGCGGGCGGCGTTCAGCGCCTGCTCGGCCTCGGCGCGGGACTCGTCCATGAGCCGACGGGCCTGGGACTCGGTCCGGGCGCGCAGTTGCTCGGCCCAGGCGACGTTCTCGTTGACGTGCGCCTCGACGGTCTGGCGGCGCTCGTTGAGCTCCTGGTCCAGGCGCTGGCGCCGGTTGACGGCCTCGGTGTGCAGTTCGGCCTGGAGGCGCGCCTGGTGCTCGGCGTGCTCCTGGAGGATCCGCTGCGTCTGTGCCCGGGCGTCGCGCAGCTCGCGCTCGGCGTCCGAGCGCATCTGGTCGGCCTGGATCTGGGCGTTGCGGAGCAGCTGCTCCGCCTGGTAGCCCATGTCCGCGCCGTCGTAGGCGGGACGGGACGCGAGGGCCCGGCGCACCTCATGGAGCTTGGCGCGCAACACCTCGACCTGGTAGCCCAGGTCCTCGGCGTGTTGGACGGCCTTCCCGCGCTCCTTCTTCAGCCGCTCCATCTCGGCCTCGAAGCGCGAGAGATGGTCGGCCTCGGCCTGATGGCTCTCCTGGCTTTCGTAGCCCCGCACAGCGCGGTCCCATCCGTCCCCTGGTCGCAAGCTCACTCCCAAATGAGCATCGCTCGCCCGCTGAACGACGCCCCCGGGGAATGGTGTCAGATACCGGGGCAGGGGTCACAGGCCCCGACCCCGTCTCCGCACCGAACCCCGGCCGAGCCACCCTCACTCTACCGGCCGGGGAATGGGGGCATCAGTGATCGGGGTTGGAGGTGACCAGTTCGGTCAGGACGCCGTGGCAGTCCTTGGGGTGGAGGAAGGTGATCCGGGAGCCCATGGAACCGGTCCGGGGCTCGTCGTAGAGGACCCGTACGCCCTTGCCGCGGATGGCCTCCGCGTCGCCGTCGACGTCGGCGGTGCCGAAGGCGATGTGGTGGACGCCCTCGCCGTTCTTGGCCAACCATTTGCCCACCGCGGAGTCCTCGCGGGTGGGCTCCAGGAGCTGGAGGTAGGAGGCCCCGCCGTCCGAGGTCCCGTTGATCTTGAGCATGGCCTCGCGGACGCCCTGCTCCTCGTTGACCTCGGTGTGGAACACCTCGAATCCGTACGTGGCACGGTAGAACTCGACGGTCTTGTCCAGGTCGAAACAGGCGATCCCGATGTGGTCGATTCTTGTCAGCATGGGACCAGTGCACCGCCGAGGAGGGTGGTCACGCAACGTGCCAGCGATCACACCGACTGCCCGGTGACTGCGCGGGTACCGCTCAGTACATTCGGGTAAACCCTCGTTCACTCCTCATCCAAGGGGCTGTGCCTCATGTCCGGAACGAACAACACCACTTCAGTGATCGTCGCCGGGGCCCGCACGCCCATGGGGCGGCTGCTCGGTTCGCTGAAGTCCTTCTCGGGCGCCGACCTCGGCGGCTTCGCGATCAAGTCCGCGCTGGACCGGGCCGGGATCTCCGGCGACCAGGTCCAGTACGTGATCATGGGCCAGGTGCTCCAGGCCGGCGCGGGCCAGATCCCCGCCCGCCAGGCCGCCGTCAAGGCCGGCATCCCCATGAACGTGCCCGCCCTCACCATCAACAAGGTGTGCCTGTCGGGCCTCGACGCGATCGCGCTGGCCGACCAGCTCATCCGCGCCGGGGAGTTCGACGTCGTGGTCGCGGGCGGCCAGGAGTCGATGACCAACGCCCCGCACCTGCTGCCGAAGTCCCGCGAGGGCTTCAAGTACGGCGCGATCGGGATGCTCGACGCGATGGCCCACGACGGCCTCACCGACGCCTTCGAGAACATCGCGATGGGCGAGTCCACCGAGAAGCACAACACCCGCCTGGGCATCGAGCGCGCCCCGCAGGACGAGTTCGCCGCCGCGTCCCACCAGCGCGCCGCCGCGGCGCAGAAGAACGGCGTCTTCGAGGCCGAGATCACCCCGGTCGAGATCCCGCAGCGCAAGGGCGACCCGGTGCTGTTCTCCGCCGACGAGGGCATCCGCCCCGAGACCACCGCGGAGTCCCTCGGCAAGCTGCGCCCGGCCTTCGCCAAGGACGGCACGATCACCGCCGGCACCTCCTCGCAGATCTCCGACGGCGCGGCCGCGGTGGTCGTGATGAGCAAGGCCAAGGCGGAGGAGCTGGGCCTGGAGTGGATCGCCGAGATCGGCGCCCACGGCAACGTGGCCGGCCCGGACAACTCGCTCCAGTCGCAGCCGTCCAACGCGATCCTGCACGCGCTGAAGAAGGAGGGGCTGGAGGTCTCCGACCTGGACCTCATCGAGATCAACGAGGCCTTCGCGGCGGTCGCCGTGCAGTCAATGAAGGACCTCGGCGTGACCCCGGAAAAGGTGAACGTCAACGGTGGCGCGATCGCCCTGGGCCACCCCATCGGCATGTCGGGAGCCCGTGTCGTGCTGCACCTGGCGCTGGAGCTGAAGCGCCGGGGCGGCGGGGTCGGCGCGGCCGCGCTGTGCGGTGGCGGCGGCCAGGGCGACGCCCTCGTCATCCGCGTCCCGAAGGCGTAGGTGCCCGCATGACGACGGTGGACGTCCCCACGCTGGTGGCCCAGGCCCGCGAGGGCCGGCCGCGTGCCGTGGCCCGGCTGATCTCACTGGTCGAGGGGGCGTCCCCGCACCTGCGCGAGGTCATGGCCGCCCTGGCCCCCCTCACCGGCCGCGCGTACGTGGTCGGCCTGACGGGTTCGCCCGGGGTCGGCAAGTCGACCTCGACCTCGGCGCTGGTGTCCGCGTACCGGGCCGCCGGCAAGCGGGTCGGCGTGCTCGCGGTGGACCCGTCCTCGCCCTTCTCGGGCGGGGCCCTGCTCGGCGACCGGGTCCGCATGTCGGACCACGCCTCCGACCCGGGGGTCTACATCCGCTCCATGGCCACCCGCGGTCACCTGGGCGGGCTCGCGTGGGCCGCGCCGCAGGCGATCCGGGTGCTGGACGCGGCCGGCTGCGACGTGATCCTGGTCGAGACGGTCGGCGTCGGGCAGTCCGAGGTGGAGATCGCCTCGCAGGCCGACACCTCGGTGGTGCTGCTGGCGCCCGGCATGGGCGACGGGATCCAGGCGGCGAAGGCCGGGATCCTGGAGATCGGCGACGTGTACGTGGTGAACAAGGCCGACCGGGACGGCGCCGACGCGACCGCCCGGGAGCTGAACCACATGCTGGGGCTCGGCGAGTCCCGGGGCCCCGGCGACTGGCGGCCGCCGATCGTGAAGACGGTGGCGGCGCGCGGCCAGGGCATCGACGAGCTCGTCGAGTCGCTGGAGAAGCACCGGGCGTGGATGGACGAGCGGGGGGTGCTGGAGCAGCGGCGCACGGCCCGTGCGGCACGGGAGGTCGAGACCATCGCGATCACCACGCTGCGCGGTCGCCTGGCGGACCTGCGCGGCGACGCGCACCTCGACGCGCTGGCCGCGCGGGTGGCGCAGGGCGAGCTGGACCCGTACGCGGCGGCCGACGCGCTGCTGGAGAGCCTGACGGAGGGCTGAGCCCGCGGCGGGGTGCGGGACGTGCGGGGCGGGAGCGTGCGGGCACGCTCCCGCCCCGCCGTGCGTACGGAGTCCGCCCCGCCGTGCGTCGGGCGTCCGGTGGTGCCGTGCGTGCGGCGTCCGGTCGTCGGCGCGGGGTCGTGCGGGTCGCGGGGCGTCGCGCGGGCGGCTCAGTTCCCGTCGTCGTCCTGATCGGAGTCGTCGTCGGAGTCGTCGTCCGCGTCGGACGTGGTGACCTTGCCGGTCTTCGCGTCGACGTTCCAGGTCTTGCCGTCGGAGCCCCTGACCTCGACGTTCCAGTGCGAGCCGGCGCCGTTGTCGTCCTCGTCGAAGTCGACGGAGACGACCTCGCCCTTGTGGGCGGCCAGGGCGGCCTTCATCGCCGCCGCGGCGTCGGTCGCGGCCTCCTTGAGCCGCTTGGAGTCGTTCGGGTTCTCGCCGGTGTCGACCTCGCGCCGTACGACGCCGCCGTTCGCGTCGAGCTCGACCTCGGCGTGCGATTTCCCGTCGGCGCTGATCACGTCGACGTGCCAGGTCGTCCCGTCCTTGTCGAGGGACTCGACCTTGCCGGGGAAGGACTTCAGGGCGGCCTGGACGGCCCCCTGGGCGTCCACGGCGGTCGGGACGGCGAAGGCCGCCGCGGTCGCGGCCGACGGGGCTCGCGCCGCCTCGGCGCCGGCCGCCGCGGCGACCGCCGGGCCGGTCGCCACCAGGGCGACGGACGCGGCCGCGCAGACGTACAGGTTGCGCTTCATGGGCTGGACCTCCTCGGGCCGGTGGCCCGAGCGCCTGCGACGTCCGGCGGCCGACCGGCGGTGAGCGATACCGCTGACCATTTTCCGGCCGGAGGCCCGCCGCGGCGCGGCGGGACCCCGGATCGGCCCTCCGCCCGGGCTCCGCGGGGGCCGCGGAGCCCCGTGCGGACCGCGCGGATCAGATCTTGCCGCGGTTCTCCCGCAGGTGCTCCGCGACGGGCTTCAGGGAGGCGTGCAGGGCCGCCAGCGCCTCCGGGGGCAGCAGGTCGATGAAGTGGTCGCGCACGGACGCCACGTGGTGCGGCGCGACCTTGCGCATCGTCTCCATGCCCTCGTCCGTGAGCACCGCGTACAGGCCCCGGCGGTCGGACTCGCAGTTGACCCGGCGCACCAGTCCCGCGGTCTCCATGCGGGTGATCTGGTGGGACAGCCGGCTCTTGGACTGCAGGGTCGCGGTCGCGAGGTCGCTCATGCGCATCCGCAGGCCTTCCGACTCCGAGAGGTTCACGAGGATCTCGTAGTCGTTGTTGGTGAGTCCGAAGGGCTGGAGATCCTTTTCCAGCTGGTGCATCAGCAGTCTGCTGACGTCCAGGTGGGTGCGCCAGGCGCACTGTTCGGCATCGGTAAGCCAGCGGGTGGCCGTCTCGGTCTCCATGAATGAACTCTACCTAAGAAGTTGAATTACGTACAAAAATCGGAAGATCTGCCGAACGGACGCCCGCCGGCCGTCACAGCCCGAGGCGCCGTTGGATGTCGCCGAGCTGCCCCGGCATCCGCGGCACGCCCATCTGCCCCAGCGGGCCCTGGCCCGCCCCCGGGACGCCCTGGGCGTTGCCCGTGGCCGCGTTCGCGCCCACCGCGCCGATCGCCTGCTCCGCCATCAGCAGCTCGGACGACTGCAACAGCACCGTCCCCGCGCCGACGAACTCGAACTGGTGCTCCTCGCCCGAGGCGCCACCGATGCCGGTGAGCGCGCGCAGCCCGCCCATCACGCCCGACATGTACCCGTGGTCGTAGTGGTGACACGGAGAGGGGCAGTCCGCCCAGCCCACCAGCGCCTGGGGGTCCACGCGCAGCGGCGGCTCCATGAACACCACCGGACCGTTGGACGCCGCCACGAACTTCCCGGTTCCGATCAAGGTCAGGAAGCCCGGGACGATCGACTGCTTCAGCGCCAGCGACGGCTGGTACGCCAGCAGGTTCCCCGACCGGATCGTCAGGTTGCCCTCGTCCAGGTCGTAGGAGTTCACGTCGAAGGCCCGGTCGGCGAGGAGCATCTTGCCGGAGCCCTCGGCCACGACCCAGTCGCTCGCGTGCAGCGGAGAGTGGAAGCTCGTGCGCAGCAGCCGCTCGAAGCGGCCGTTGCCGACGCCGTTGAACTCGATGTTCCCGTAGTACGAGATCATCTTGCCCTTCTGGAGGAGCCACTGGCTCCCCTTGAGCTCCACGCAGAAGGTGTAGGCGTTGACGTTGTCGTCGGAGGGCAGGGTGTACGGGTCGAAGACCGTCGGGCCGCCGGGGCCGCCCGTCACGGGACCGAAATTCACAGCTTCTCCTCCGAGGCCTGTACGAACACCGCGCCCTGCCCCGACAGCTCCAGCTGGAACGCCTCGCCCGAGCCGCGCCCGACCATGTCCCGCCAGCCCAGCGCCGCGGACAGCTTGTTGCGGACCTCGCCGTGGTGGGCGACGTAGGCCTGCGGATCGACGTGGACGGGCCGGTTCGGCGTGATGGGCAGCTCGATCACCCCGCCGTGGGCCATCACCGCGACCGCGCCGTGGCCCTTGAGCGTCGTGGTGAACAGGCCCTGGCCGGTCACCTGGCCGCGCACCATGCCCATGACCCCGCCCTGCGAGCCCATGAACATCGTGCCCTGCTGGAGGGCGCCGTCGAAGGCCAGCAGCCGGTCGGCCTCCACGTAGAGGGTCTCGCCGGTGAGGTTGATCACCTGGATGTGGTGGCCGCCGTGGCCGAACAGCACGGTGCCGTTGCCCTCGACCGACATCAGCGGGGTCTGCTCGTTCGCCACCCGGCGCCCGATCATCCCCATCACGCCGCCCTGACCGCCCGTGATGCTGGGGGTGAAGGAGACGTCGCCGCGGTAGGCGAGCATCGCGCCGCGCTGGCTGTACATCTTCTGGCCGGGGGCCACCCGGGCCTCGACCATCTTCGAGTTGATCTCGCGGAACGGCATCAGACGTCGCCCCCGACCGTGTTGCGCTCGCTGGGCTGCACGTAGACCAGGCCCTCGCCCTCGAAGCGGATCTGGAAGGCCTCGCCCGAGCCCTCGCCGATCAGGGTGCGGAAGTTGACCCCGGACTGGAAGGACTGCCGGAGGTCGCCGGTGTGCGCGACGTACGCGCCCGGGTCGACCGAGAGCGGGTACTGCGCGCTGACGCGGAGCACCACCGCCGGGCCGTCGGACATGATCGCGGCCTGGCCCGAGCCCTCCACGGTCGTCGTGAACAGGCCGTTGCCGGAGGTGGCGCCGCGCAGCCCGGTGAAGGTCGTGCCGGTGCGCAGGCCGGCGTCGGCGCACAGCAGGTTGCTGGACTCCACGTACAACTTCTCGCCGCGCAGATTGACCAGATTGATCTCACTCGCGCGGTCCGCGAAGTAACAGGTGCCGTGCCCCTGTACCTCCATCACCGTCATCTGCTCGCCGGTCAGACGGCGGGTCACCATCCCGCGGAGGCCCTCACCGCCGCCGGTCATCTTCTTGAAGGCCATCTGGCCGTCGTACGCGACCATGGCGCCGTTCTTCGCTTTCACGGCGTCACCGGTCAGGTCGACGGCGAGCACCTTGCTGCCTTGGAGTCGGAACTGAGCCACGGGATGACGGTATCCGCAGCGGGCGGGAGCGAACAGGGCCCCGTGGCCGAGATATGCCACACTCCGTCCCCTTCGGGGGCCCGGAGCAAGATCTCCACGGGCGGCTGAGACACTGGGGAGGACCCCCGGCCTCCCACCCGCGAAGGTTCCACGTGGACATCAAGACCGCTTCCGCCCTGCACCGGCTGCGCCTCATCTCCGTACCGGAGGCGCTGTCGTTCCCGGCCCTGCTGATCTTCGGCTCGCTGCTCAGCCGGGTGTCGGACATCGACTACCTGATGATGCCGCTCGGCGTCCTGCACGGGATCCTCTTCGTCGTCTACGCCCTCTTCCTGCTCGACGTCTGGAACAAGGCGAAGTGGCCGCTGAAGAAGGTCGCCCTGTTCTTCGTCCTCGCGCTGCTGCCCTTCGGCGGCCTCTACGGCGACAGGCTGCTCAAGCGCGACGAGACCGACAGCGTCATCGCCGCGCGCGCCCGTCAGGCGGCCGACGCGTGATCGTCGCGTTCTCCGTCACCCCGCTGGGGGTCGGCGAGGAGGTCGGCGAGTACGTGGCCGAGGCCGTGCGCGTCGTGCGCGAGTCGGGACTGCCCAACCGCACCGACGCCATGTTCACCACCGTCGAGGGCGAGTGGGACGAGGTGATGGACGTCGTACGGCGCGCGGTGGCGGCCGTCGAGGCGCGGGCGCCCCGGGTCTCCTTCATCCTCAAGGCCGACGTCCGGCCGGGTGTCACCGACGGGATCACCTCGAAGGTCGAGACCGTCGAACGTCACCTCGCGCGGGGCTGACCGCCCGGCGCCGTCCGAAGTCGACGCCCGTACGCCCCCGGTCCCTTCGCGGCCGGGGGCGTACGCGTTCCCCTCCGGGCGCGCCACCGGTCTCACTCCCGGGCGCGGCGGGCCAGGCCCAGCGCGTGGTCCGGCCACCAGACGCCGGCCTCCGGCCCGCCGCGGCAGGTGCCGTCGGAGGCGCCCGGCGGCCTGACCCACAGGTACGCGTCCACGAGCGGGTCGCCCGTACGGTCGGTGGGCGGGGTGCCGAGGGCCCGGCCCGGGGGGTTGCACCAGGACCGGTCTGTGGTCGCCTCGGGGGACTCGGCGGACTCGGGGGGCGGGCCCGCGCCGTTGCGGCCGGTGTCCACGACGAAGTGCCGGCCGCCGAGGGCCCGCGAGAGCCGGGCGCCGTACTCCCGGACCTCCGCGTCGGGGCGGAACCCGGCCACGTTGAGGGCGAACCCGTCGGCGCGCTCCAGGCCCGAGCGGCGCAGGGGTTCGACGAGGTCGTCCGGGTCCCGGATCCAGTCGGCGTGCCCGGCGTCCAGGTAGACCCGGGTGCCGGGGTCGCGCTTGAGTCGCTCCACCGCCTCCGCGAGCAGCCGGTACCGCTCCTCGCGCGGGCCGGGGCCGGCGCAGCCGTCGACCAGGTGCGCCACCGCCCCCGGCTCCAGGACCACCAGGGCCCGGGCGCCGGCGAGGGCGTCGGCGAGGGAGCCGATCCAGGCCCGGTAGGCGCCCGCGTCCCGGGCCCCGCCGGTCGGCCGGTCCGCGCAGGAGGGGTGCGGGACGGCCCGGTGCGGGATGTTGTACGCCGCCACGACCAGGGTGCGGCCCGCGGCCCGGGCGGCCGAGGCGGCCCGGCGTACCGCGGGGCGGGGGTCGCCGCCCGGCGCCCACAGGGCCCCCGGCCGCTCGGAGATCCGGCGCAGCAACTGGGCGTCGCTGTTGCGGCCCTGCGCCTCCCAGGCGGCGACCTGACGGGCGGCGGGGCTGTTCGGGTCCACCCAGAAGGGCGGGGTCGCGGCGTCCGGGCCGGCGGCGGGGGAGGCGGGCGCTCCGCGCCGCGGCCCGGGGGCGGGGTCGGCGTCCGAGGCGCAGGCGCCGGAGCCGGCGAGGAGCAGGACGAGCCCGAGCGCGGTGGCGGGGCGGCGGGGTCGGCGGCGTACGGCGGGTGGCATCCGGCTCCTCGGGGCGGTGTACGAGGCGTGTTCGGAACCGCCATATCGTGACATAACGGACAGTCAACCTCCGGTGCGACACCGCCCCGCACGCCCCCGCCCGAGGCTCAGGGGGAGTCGCCCGTCGCCAACGCGATCCCCAGGGGCGTGCGCTCGTAAAGGACCACCCGTCCCTGCCGCGCCGCCACGAGCAACCCGGCCGCCCGCAGCGCCTTCAGGTGCGCCGAGACGGTCGAGGGCGCCAGGCGAAGCCGCCGCGCGAGGTCCGTCGTCGCGGCGGGCTCGCGCAGGGCGCACAACACCTCGGCGCGCACCCGCCCCAACAGCCCGGCCAGCGCGGCGGGGGCGGGCCCGGGCGCGGCGGTCCACAACGCCCCGATGCCCCGGGCCGGGTACACCAGCGTCGGCTGCCACGGAGGGTCGTACCCGCCCACCACCTCCGGCCAGACGAAGGCGCTCGGCATCAGCAGCAACCCCTGCCCGCCCAGTGCGCGGTCGTGGTGGCCGCGGCGCGCGATGGTCAGGGTGTCGCCGTCCGGGCACCAGGCCAGGTCCGGGTGCAGCCCGTCGAAGAGGGACTCCAGTCCCCCCGTCGCCAGGCGCCGCGACCGGAACAGGACGTCCGCCTCCAGCAGGCCCCGCAACCGGGGCCAGTGCGGGGCGACCAGGGCCCGCCAGGCGGCCTCCGTGAGATCGGCCAGCTCCCGTACGGCCCGGGCGGGGTCGGCGAGCATCCGCCGCCCGATCTCGCTCTCCGTCGCGCCCGGGGTGCAGGCCAGGGACCGGCGCAGGTCCTCCCGCGCCTCCTCGGGATCGGCGGCGCGCACCCGTTCCATCTCCTCCTCGAAGGTGACCGAGGGGCCGATCGGGGGCGGGCCGATCAGGTCCGGGTTGTGGCCCCGGTGCGGCATCAGCAGCCACAGCGGACGCAGGTCCAGTCCGGCCGCCGCCGCGCGGACCCCGGTCAGCCAGGGCAGGTGGTACGTCTGGCGGTGGGGCAGCCGCAGGACGCGCACGGCCTCCTGGGTCTCCCAGCGCGGGGAGATCGCGAAGCGGCAGCGCATCAGGTCGGCGGGCCCGAACCGGTAGTGGAACGTCATGACCCCGCGCCCCTTCCGCCCCGGCCGGCGGCCGAGGGATTCGTCCAGGGCCGAATCCCTGTCCCGGCAGGCTAGTCCGGCCCGAGGCTGACGCCATGCCCTCATCCCCCGAGCCCGGCCGTCCGGAGCCCGCCGAACCCCCCTGCGCCCCACCCCGGCCGACCGCCACCACCCGATCCGCGCCCGACTCCGACTCCCCGCACGACTCCGCGCCCGCGCTCGACCCCGCGCTCCAGCCCCCGAAGCCGGTCGTCGTCGTCCGGACCCCCGACCCGGCTCCGGCCACGGGGTCCGTCGAGGCGCCGCGGCCCGACCCCGCCAGGGGGTACGGGCCCCTCTTCCGGGTCCGGGAGTTCCGCGCCGTCTTCGCCGCCCACCTGCTCTCGCTGCTCGGCGTGGTCGTCGCCGAGATCGCCCTCACGGTCCTCGTCTACCGGGCCACCGGTTCGCCGCTGATGAGCGCCCTCACCTTCGCCCTCGGCTTCCTCCCCTACGCCCTCGGCGGCACCCTGCTCGCCGGGCTCGCCGACCGGCTGCCCGCCCGTCGGGTGCTCGTCGGCTGCGACCTGCTGTGCGCGGGCTGCGCCGCGGCCATGGTCCGGCCCGCCACGCCCGTCGCCGCCCTCCTCGTGCTGCGCTGCGCGATGTCCTTCGTCGCCCCGCTCTTCCAGGGCGCCCGCAGCGCCTCGCTCGCCGACGTCCTCGGCCCCGGGGAGCCCTTCGTCCTGGGGCGGTCCCTGCTGCGGATGGTCGCCCAGAGCGCGCAGCTCGTCGGTTTCGGGCTCGGCGGACTGCTGCTGACGGTCCTCGCCCCGCGCGGGGCCCTCGCGCTCACCTGCGCCGGGTTCCTCGCCTCCGCGGCGATCCTGCGCCTCGGCACCCGGGCCCGACCGGCCCGCGCCGCCGGCGGTCGGTCCGTCAAGGCGCCGTCGGGGGCGCGCGCCGTCCTCGGAGACCGTCGGCTGCGCGCCCTGACCCTGTTGTGCTGGCTCCCGCCCGTCTTCGTGATCGTGCCCGAGGCCCTGCTCACCCCGTACGCCGCCGGCATCGGGGCCGGGACCGTCACCCTCGGGGTGCTCATGTGCGCGCTCCCGGTCGGCACCGTCGCGGGGGAACTCTGGGCGGGCTCCGCCCTCACCGCCCGAACGCGTTCGCGGATCGTGGCCCCGCTCGCCCGCGCCGCCCCGCTGCCGCTGCTCGTCTACCTCGTCCGCCCCGGCGCGGGCGCCGTCCTCGTCGCGCTGCTGCTCGTCGGACTGGCCCACGCCTACACCCTCGGCCTCGACCGGATGTACGTCGACGCCGTCCCCGAGGAGCTGCGGGGCCGCGCCATGACCCTGCTGACCACGGGCATGATGACCGCGCAGGGCCTCGGCATGGTCCTCGCCGGGCTCGCGGCCGAGTTCCTGCCCGTCCACGTCGTCGTCGCCGGCGCCGGGGTCATCGGGGCGGGCGTCGCCGCGCTGTTGCTCGCCGAGGTGCGGGCCACGGAGCCACGGGCCGTCGGGGGCGGGGGGCGGGGGCGAAGGAGGGGGTCGAAGGATGAGACAGGGGTGGTCGCCAAATGACCGCCCGGTAGGGTCTGGTGGGTGCCCAAGCCGCTCAGTCTCCCCTTCGACCCCATCGCCCGCGCCGACGAGCTCTGGCAGCAGCGTTGGGGGCCGGTGCCCTCCATGGCCGCGATCACCTCGATCATGCGGGCCCACCAGATCCTGCTCGGCGAGGTCGACGCGGTCGTCAAGCCGTACGGTCTGACCTTCGC
Source organism: Streptomyces sp. NPDC048606 (assembly GCF_040650855.1). Taxonomy (NCBI): domain Bacteria; kingdom Bacillati; phylum Actinomycetota; class Actinomycetes; order Kitasatosporales; family Streptomycetaceae; genus Streptomyces; species Streptomyces sp. NPDC048606. The sequence continues at coordinate 362,229 of NZ_JBEZIB010000002.1, forward strand.
CCGCTACGAGGCCCTGGTGCTGCTCACGTTCTCGCAGGCCGGCGAACTGCCGATGTCGAAGATCGGCGAGCGTCTGATGGTCCACCCGACCTCCGTGACGAACACCGTGGACCGGTTGGTGAGGTCCGGCCTGGTCGACAAGCGGCCCAACCCGCAGGACGGTCGCGGCACCCTCGCTTCCATCACGCAGAAGGGGCGCGAGGTGGTCGAGGCGGCCACCAAGGACCTGATGGAGATCGACTTCGGGCTCGGGGTGTACGACGCCGAGGAGTGCGGGGAGATCTTCGCGCTGCTGCGCCCGCTGCGGGTGGCGGCCGCCGACTTCGACGAGAGGTGAGCGGGGAGGACGGCGGGGGCGGGGCCGCGTCAAGATCGAGCAAAACGGACGGTTAGGCTCGACGGCATGAAACGAAGCGTGCTGACCCGCTACCGCGTCATGGCCCTCGTGACCGCGGTCATGCTCCTGATCCTCTGTGCCTGCATGGTGGCGAAGTACGGCTTCGACACCGGGGCCGACCTGACCTTCGCGGTCTCGCAGGCCCACGGCGTCCTCTTCATGATCTACCTGGTCTTCGCCTTCGACCTGGGCTCCAAGGCCAAGTGGTCCTTCGGCAAGCTGCTGTGGGTGCTGGTGTCCGGCACCATCCCGCTGGCGGCCTTCTTCGTCGAGCGGAAGATCCGCGCCGAGGTGGAGCCGCTGGTCGCGGGCGCCCCGGCGACCGCCGAGGCGTAGGGCGCGGCGCCCTCCGGCGCCTCCCGGCGCTCGCGCCGGCCTGGAGCCGATACCCCCGGGGAAGACTCTCCGGGGGTTTGCCATCGACATTTACTAGGACGTCCTAGTAAATTCGAGGGTATGGACGCTGACGCCATCGAGGAGGGCCGCCGCCGCTGGCAGGCCCGTTATGACAAGGCCCGCAAGCGGGACGCCGACTTCACCACGCTCTCCGGCGATGCCGTCGACCCCGTCTACGGACCCCGGCCCGGGGACGCGTACGAGGGCTTCGAGCGCATCGGCTGGCCGGGCGAGTACCCCTTCACCCGCGGCCTGCACGCCACCGGCTACCGCGGCCGGACCTGGACCATCCGCCAGTTCGCCGGCTTCGGCAACGCCGAGCAGACCAACGAGCGCTACAAGATGATCCTCGCGGCCGGCGGCGGCGGTCTGTCCGTGGCCTTCGACATGCCCACGCTCATGGGCCGCGACTCCGACGACCCCCGCGCCCTCGGCGAGGTCGGACACTGCGGGGTCGCCATCGACTCCGCCGCCGACATGGAGGTCCTCTTCAAGGACATCCCCCTCGGCGACGTGACCACCTCCATGACCATCAGCGGGCCCGCCGTCCCCGCCTTCTGCATGTACCTCGTCGCCGCCGAGCGCCAGGGCGTCGACCCCGCCGTGCTCAACGGCACGCTCCAGACGGACATCTTCAAGGAGTACATCGCCCAGAAGGAGTGGCTCTTCGAACCCGAGCCGCACCTGCGCCTCATCGGCGACCTCATGGAGTACTGCGCGAACGGCATCCCCGCCTACAAGCCGCTCTCCGTCTCCGGCTACCACATCCGCGAGGCCGGGGCCACGGCCGCGCAGGAGCTCGCCTACACCCTCGCCGACGGCTTCGGCTACGTGGAACTCGGCCTCTCCCGCGGCCTGGACGTCGACCACTTCGCCTCCGGCCTCTCCTTCTTCTTCGACGCGCACCTCGACTTCTTCGAGGAGATCGCCAAGTTCCGCGCCGCCCGCCGCATCTGGGCCCGCTGGATGAAGGAGGTCTACGGAGCCAAGTCCGACAAGGCCATGTGGCTGCGCTTCCACACCCAGACCGCCGGCGTCTCCCTCACCGCCCAGCAGCCGTACAACAACGTCGTGCGCACCGCCGTCGAGGCCCTCGCGGCCGTCCTCGGCGGCACCAACTCCCTCCACACCAACGCCCTCGACGAGACCCTCGCCCTGCCCAGCGAGCAGGCCGCCGAGATCGCCCTGCGCACGCAGCAGGTGCTGATGGAGGAGACCGGCGTGGCCAACGTCGCCGACCCGCTCGGCGGCTCCTGGTACGTCGAACAGCTCACCGACCGCATCGAGGCCGACGCCGAGAAGATCTTCGACCAGATCAAGGAGCGCGGCCTGCGCGCCCACCCCGACGGCCGCCACCCCATCGGCCCGATCACCTCGGGCATCCTGCGCGGCATCGAGGACGGCTGGTTCACCGGGGAGATCGCCGAGTCGGCCTTCCGGTACCAGCGCTCCCTGGAGAAGGGCGACAAGCGCGTCGTCGGCGTCAACGTCCACCACGGATCGGTCACCGGCGACCTGGAGATCCTGCGCGTCAGCCACGAGGTCGAGCGCGAGCAGGTGCGCGTCCTGGCCGACCGCAAGGAACGCCGCGACGACACCAAGGTCAAGGCCGCCCTGTCCGCGATGCTCGACGCCGCCCGCGACGGGTCCAACATGATCCCGGCCATGCTCGACGCCGTGCGCGCCGAGGCCACGATGGGCGAGATCTGCAACGTCCTGCGCGAGGAGTGGGGCACCTACACCGAGCCGCCCGGCTTCTGACGGCTCGCCGCGTGCCACGAAGGCCGGTCACGGATCCCCCGTACGGGAGGGCCCGCGGCCGGCCTTCCGCGTACGGGAGGATCCGCGGCCGGCCTTCCGCGTACGGGGGCGGGCGCGCTCAGGCCGGCGCGGCGCCCTGGAGGCCGTTCATCAGCAGCCCGGTGAAGGACGCCACCCACAGCTCGTCCACCGGCTCCGAGCTCACCAGCGCCCGGTGCACCACCGTGCCCGCGATCACGTCGAAGATCAGGTCCGTGGTGTGCGCGGTGAGGGCCTCGTCCTGCTCGGCCGGCAGTTCCCCGCGCTGCTGCGCCCGCTCCCGCCCCAGGACGACGAGACGTTTCTGCCGGTCCACGATCGCCGACCGGATCCGGTCGCGCAGGGCCTCGTCACGGGTGGACTCGGCGACCACCGCCATCAGGGCCGTACGGGCCTCCGGGCGGCGCAGCAGCTCCGCGAACTGGAGCACCACGTACTCGACGTCCGCTTCGAGCGAGCCCCGGTCGGGCAGTTCGAGGGCGTCGAACAGCTCCGCGACCGCGTCCACCACCAGCTCGTTCTTGCCCGCCCAGCGCCGGTAGAGGGTGGTCTTGGCGACGCCGGCCCGGGCCGAGACGTCCCCCATCGTCAGCTTCGACCAGCCCAGCTCCACCAGCGCGTCCCGCGTCGCCGCCAGGATCGCGGCGTCGGCCGCCGCGTTGCGGGGGCGACCGGTACGGCCGTGCGGGGAGCTGCCTCCGGGGCTGGGGTTGCGCATGGCCGAGACCATACCGGCCGGTAGGGCAGTCGGCGGGGGCGCGGGAGGTGTGGTTCAGATCACGGGGCGCGGCCGGCGCGGGGGAGTTACGCTACGGCTCGTAGCGAAAGAGCGACAACCACGCGAACCGCTGCCGGCGCCAGGTGGGGACCCGGCGCCACATCAGTCGAACACAGCTGGACACGGCGATTCACGGACGATCTTCCGGGATCCTTTTCGTCGGCGCGCGCACTCGGGGGAGGATGTACGCATGCAGCCCAGAAACATGTCCATGAGCGGCGTGGTCGACCTCGCCGCGGTGAAGGCGGCCGGCGAAGCCAAGGCGAAGGCCGAGCAGGCCCGCGCGGACGCGGCCCGTCAGACAGGCGAAGGCGCGGGCGCCGCGCCCGCCGGCGCGGTGGCGCCCTCCTCGCTGGTCGTCGACGTCACCGAGGCCGGCTTCGAGCGTGACGTACTCCAGCTCTCCAACGAGGTACCGGTCGTCCTCGACTTCTGGGCCGAGTGGTGCGAGCCGTGCAAGCAGTTGAGCCCCCTCCTGGAGCGGCTCACCGTCGAGGCGAACGGCCGCCTCGTCCTGGCGAAGGTCGACGTCGACGCCAACCAGATGCTGATGCAGCAGTTCGGCATCCAGGGCATCCCGGCCGTGTTCGCCGTCGTCGCCGGCCAGGTGCTGCCGCTGTTCCAGGGCGTGGCCCCCGAGCAGCAGATCCGCGAGACCCTGGCCCAGCTGGTCCAGGTCGCCGAGGAGCGCTTCGGCCTCATCGGACTCCAGGTCGACCCCGACGCGGAGGGCGGCCCGGTGGCCCCCGCCGAGATCCCGGTCGGCCCCTACGACGCGCTGCTGGAGGCGGCCGTCGTCGCGCTGGACGCGGGTGACCTGGGCGGCGCCGTCCAGGCGTACCGCAACGTACTGTCCGACGACCCCGGCAACACCGAGGCGAAGCTGGGCCTGGCCCAGGCCGAACTGCTCACCCGGGTGCAGCACCTGAACCCGCAGACGGTGCGCGCCGAGGCCGCGGCGAACCCGAAGGACCCCGCCGCGCAGATGGCCGCCGCGGACCTGGACCTGGCGGGCGGGCACGTGGCCGACGCCTTCGGTCGACTGGTGGACACCGTACGGGTGACCTTCGGCGACGAGCGCGACGCCGTACGGGTGCGCCTGCTGGAGCTGTTCGAGGTCATCGGGGCGGACGACCCCCGGGTCGCGGCGGCGCGCACGGCCCTCGCGCGGGTGCTGTTCTAGGACCCCTGCGCGCGCCGGTGCGGAATCCGGTCGGGCGTCGTCCCGGACCGCCGTTCGAGCCCCGGTGATTTATTGACACGGAGATAAACAGCGGCCGCCTTTTGCCAAATCTTGGCCATGGCGGCCGCTGTTACTCGCAGTAAGTCGAACCCCGTGAACTGTCCGGTTGGTTCGGACTTCCGCCGTTGTGTCGTGGCCCTGGGTGGTACCCAGCGTGCCCACCCGACGGCGCCCGGTCGCACCCCGGTTATCCAGCCGTTACCCGCCAGTAACGAACCCCCTTGTGCCCCGGCCGGGAATGGACCACGATCGGCGACGCTCGGTCCTTCCCGCGGGGCCGCTCATCCGGAGCCGCGGCGGAGGGTCCCCACCGGGCCGGCCGGTGGCAGTGGCACCGGCCGTGGACAGGGGGGTCCCCGCCACAACGGCAGGGCCTGTCCTCCAGGTTGCGCGAACGCGTGGCCCAGTGGTTGTCGCTCGGGGGTGAACGCCGGTGAACGCGATGTGGCAGAGCCATACCTCGGCCGCCTGCGCTCCTTCCCGAGGACGTAGCACTTCTCCCATCCCCGGACGGGCACGGCCCGGACCGGAGATGTACGTCCGAGAAGGAGGAACCAAATGAGTTCTCAGGTTCGTGGCGGGACCAGATGGAAGCGCTTCGCTCTCGTCATGGTCCCGAGCATCGCGGCCACCGCCGCGGTCGGTGTGGGTCTGGCACAGGGCGCCCTCGCGGCGTCGTTCAGCGTCTCGGGCCAGAGTTTCAAGGTGTCGGCCGACAAGCTCGTCGGCGAGAACCTGATCCAGTACGGAAGTGTCGCCGAGGGCTCCATCATCGGCGAGAAGGACCCGGAGAAGAAGCAGAAGCACCCGGTCACCATCTCGGGCTTCAGCAAGGCCACGATCACCAACATGTGCCAGTCCCTGGTCACGCCGGTGCCGGGCCTCGGCGCGATCACGCTCCAGCTGCGCACCGGAAACAAGGGCACCCCGGCGGTCGCGGAGAACATCTACCTCGACGTCGCCGAGCTGGACGCGGACGCCTACTTCGAGGACCTCGACATCGGTGTCGCGGTCGGCGACGGCACGCACACCACCAAGCCGGCTCCGGGAACGGTGGCGGACAACGGACTGTTCTCGCAGCGCGCCAAGAAGGCCACGCTGACGAAGGTCCGGCAGAAGGCCTGGGCGACGACGGCGGGTACCTTCACGCTGCCCGACCTCAAGCTGCGCCTGCTCAGCGGCGACAAGCCGTGCTACGAGGACGAGGGCTGATCCCGTCCCGTACGTGACCGCGCGGGCGCGCGACGACGGCCGTCGCCGCGCGCCCGCGCGGGCTCCACAGAGTTCTCCGTACCACCGTTTCCAGGGAGCTGTTGTCCATGAACCCCCAGGCCCCGGTTCACGCCGCAGACGATCACTGGCTCACTGTCATGCGCCACCGCTTCCGTGCCTGGCGAGGTACCCGTCCCTTCTGGGCCGGACTGTTCACGCTCCTCGGCGGCGTGCCGATCATCTACTTCCCCTTCGCGGACATCCGGCTGGCCAACGTCACCCTCGCGATGGCGACGACCTCCGGCTCCGTCTCGTTGATCCTCGGCGTCCTGCTGATCACCCTGGGCATCGCCCTCTGGTTCCAGCAGGGCATCCGGGTCTTCGCCGGCGTCGCCGCCATCCTGCTGGCCCTGGTGTCGATCCCGAAGTCGAACCTCGGCGGCTTCTTCATCGGCTTCATCACGGCGATGATCGGCGGCTGCCTCGCACTGGCCTGGGCCCCCGGGGTGCCGGCCGACGAGGACGCGGAGCAGGACGTGGAGGAGGACGCGGACAAGGCGCGGGTGACGGCGGGCAACCCCTTCGGGGTCCCGGGCCCCCGCGACACGGAGACGGCGTACGCGACCGAGACGACGACTGCCCACGCCGACGGCGGGAGGAACAGTGCGGGGTGAACAGACGCACCGGGACGTGGCCCCCGGAGCGGAGTCCCGTGAGAGGAAGGGCCCGCGCCACGCGGCGCCCAGGAAGTCCCTGCTGAACAAGCTCCAGATACCCGTGGGCAAGACGATGGCGCTGGCGGCGATGCCGACGGCCGTGTTCGTCGGGATGGGCATGGCCCCCAGGATGGCGCTGGCCGACGAGAAGGACATCCCCTTCGCCCCCGGCCCGTGCGTGACCCGCTCCGACGAACCGTCGGCGTCGGCCTCGCCCTCGCCCTCGCCCTCCACGTCCGCGTCGAAGACGCCCTCGCCGGGCACGTCGCCCGGCGCGACCGCCTCACCGGGCGCGAGCAAGGCCCCGAAGCCGGCCACGAGCCCCGCGGCCAAGCCCTCGGGCACGGCGTCCGCGACGGCGAACAGGCCGTCCGCGACCCCTTCGCCGTCGGCCACCCCCTCGGCGACGAAGACCGTCAACCCGCTGGACCCGCTGGGCGTCGGCGACGCCCTCAAGGGTCTGGTGGACGCCTTCGGCAAGCCCCTCCAGGACGCGAGGAAGCCGGCCGCCCCGACCCCCGCGCCCACCACCGCGCCCGGCAAGGACCCGGCGGCCGACGCGATCCGCGAGGCGGCGAAGAAGGCCGGCGCCGCGGTCACGGAACTGCCGCAGGACGTCAAGGACACGGCGACGAAGCCGAAGGACGAGACGGGCGGCACGTCCGGAGCCGAGGACGAGGACGAGGACGGGAACGGTCCCTCGCCGAGCGCCTCCGCTTCCGCCTCCGCATCCCCCTCCCCGACGGCGACGAAGGACGCGGACGGGAAGGAACCCTTCCCCTGCCCGACCTACGACGCCGAGGCCCTGGCCAACGCCAAGTTGGACCCGGGCGTCCCGCTCCTGCCCGACGAGCCCTGGTACCTCGACAGCTCCCTGCTGACCCTGTACGGCCTCGACTACGAGGGCATCGTGGAGGTCCGGACGGCGGGCGGCAAGGTCAAGAAGGTCCTGAAGTTCACGGCGGACTCCCTGGACATCAAGGACCTGTACCAGACCGTCGGCAAGGGCCCGAACATCGCCCACCTGAAGTCCCGCCCCGGCTCCACGTCCAGGATCCGCGACGGCAAGGTGACGATGTACACGGAGAGCCTGAAGGGCAACCTCTTCGGCCTCATCCCGATCGAGTTCACCCCGAACTCCCCGCCGCCCCTGAACGTCCCCTTCGCGTTCTTCACGAACGTCAAGGTCGTCCAGGCCGGCCAGTTCGGCGGCAACCTGACCGTCCCGGGCCTCAGGAACTACATCGGCCCGGCGGAGAAGTAGCCCCCGACGCACCGAGGGCGGCACCCCCGATCGGGGTGCCGCCCTCGCTCTGTGCGGCAGAGTCGTGGCGTCAGGCGTCAGGCGCGGGTGCCGCCGCCGACGTGGTGGACGCGGACCATGTTCGTGGTGCCGGGGACGCCGGGGGGCGAGCCGGCGGTGATGATCATGGTGTCGCCCTCGTTGTACCGGCCCAGCTTCGAGAGCTCGGCGTCGACCAGGTCGACCATGGCGTCGGTGCTGTCCACGTGCGGGACGACGTGGGACTCGACGCCCCAGCTCAGCGTGAGCTGGTTGCGGGTGTTGACGTCCGTGGTGAACGCCAGGATCGGCTGGCAGGCGCGGTAGCGCGACAGGCGGCGGGCCGTGTCGCCGGACTGGGTGAAGGCGACGAGCGACTTCGCGTCCAGGAAGTCCGCGATCTCGCAGGCCGCGCGGGCGACGGAGCCGCCCTGCGTACGCGGCTTCTTGCCCTGCACCAGCGGCTGGAGACCCTTGGACAGGAGCTCCTCCTCGGCCGCCGTGACGATCTTCGACATCGTCTTGACGGTCTCGATCGGGTAGGCGCCGACCGAGGACTCGGCCGACAGCATGACCGCGTCCGCGCCGTCGAGGATGGCGTTGGCGACGTCGGAGGCCTCGGCGCGCGTCGGGCGCGAGTTGGTGATCATCGACTCCATCATCTGGGTCGCGACGATCACCGGCTTGGCGTTGCGGCGGCACATCTCGATGAGCCGCTTCTGGACCATCGGGACCTTTTCGAGCGGGTACTCGACGGCGAGGTCGCCGCGGGCCACCATGACCGCGTCGAACGCGTCGACCACGGCCGCCATGTTCTCGACGGCCTGCGGCTTCTCGACCTTGGCGATGACGGGGACCCGGCGGCCCTCCTCGTCCATGACGCGGTGGACGTCCTTGACGTCGTTGGCGTCGCGGACGAAGGACAGCGCGACCATGTCGCAGCCCATCCGCAGGGCGAAGCGCAGGTCGTCGACGTCCTTCTCCGACAGGGCGGGGACGTTCACGGCGGCACCCGGCAGGTTGATGCCCTTGTGGTCCGAGATGACACCGCCCTCGATGACGATGGTCTTGACCCGCGGGCCCTCGACCTCGGTCACCCGGAGCTCGACGTTGCCGTCGTTGATCAGGACCTGGTCACCCTTGGCGACGTCGCCCGGGAGGCCCTTGTAGGTGGTGCCGCAGATGGACTTGTCGCCCGGGACGTCCTCGGTGGTGATGGTGAACTCGTCACCGCGCACCAGCTCGACGGGACCCTCGGCGAAGGTCTCCAGACGGATCTTCGGACCCTGGAGGTCGGCGAGGACGCCGACGGCGCGCCCGGTGTCCTCGGAGACCTTCCGGACGCGGTCGTACCGCTCCTGGTGTTCTGCCTGGGACCCGTGGCTGAAGTTGAATCGGGCCACGTTCATACCTGCCTCGATGAGCGCTTTCAGCTGCTCATACGAGTCGACGGCGGGGCCCAGCGTGCAGACGATTTTGGAACGGCGCATGGAGCGGATCCTATCCGTTTGTTTCGTAGCGGAATATTCCGTCTGGTGGAAAGTCCAAGTGACTACTCGGTAACCAACGCGTACGCCTGGGTGGCGATCTCCAGCTCCTCGTCGGTCGGGACCACGGCCACCGCCACCCGGGCGTACTCGGCCGACACCAGCCGGGGCCCGGAGGAGCGCACCGCGTTGGCCTCCAGGTCCAGGGCGAGGCCGAGCTCCTCCAGACCGGCGACGGCCGCCGCCCGGACGCCGGCCGCGTTCTCGCCGACGCCCGCCGTGAAGGTCACCGCGTCCACCCGCCCCAGCACCGCCGTGTACGCGCCGATGTACTTCTTCAGCCGGTGGACGTACGCGTCCAGCGCGAGGCGGGCCGAGGCGTCGCCCTCCTCCGCCCGGCGCGTCACCTCGCGCATGTCGTTGTCGCCGCACAGCCCCAGCAGACCGCTCTTCTTGTTGAGCAGCGAGTCGATCTCGTCGATCGACAGCCCGCCCACCCGGGCCAGGTGGAAGATGACCGCCGGGTCCAGGTCGCCCGACCGGGTGCCCATGACCAGGCCCTCCAGCGGGGTCAGCCCCATCGAGGTCTCCACGCACACCCCGCCGCGCACGGCCGAGGCGGACGCGCCGTTGCCCAGGTGCAGCACGATCACGTTCACGTCCTCCACCGGCCGGCCCAGCAGGGCGGCCGTCGCGCGGGAGACGTAGGAGTGGGAGGTGCCGTGGAAGCCGTACCGCCGGACGGAGTACTTGTCGGCGGTCGCGGCGTCGATCGCGTACCGGGCCACGTGCTCCGGCATCGTCGAGTGGAAGGCCGTGTCGAAGACGGCGACCTGCGGGAGGTCCCCGCGCAGGGAACGGGCCACCTCGATGCCCGTCACGTTCGCCGGGTTGTGCAGCGGGGCGAGCGGGATCAGGCTGCGGATCTCCGCCAGCACCTCGTCGTCGATGACCGTCGGCCGGTTGAACCGGGTCCCGCCGTGCACCACCCGGTGGCCGACGGCGGCCAGCTCGGGGGAGTCCAGCCCCATCCCGTCGGCGGCCAGCTCCGCCGCCACCGCCTTGAGCGCGGCCTCGTGATCGGCGATCGGACCGGTCCGCTCGCGCCGGCCGCCGGCCGCGCCCGGTCCGGTCAGCGGTTCGTGCGTCAGCCGCGAGGTCTCCTCGCCGATGCGCTCCACCAGGCCGACGGCGAGGCGGGAGCGGTCCGCCATGTCGAGGAGCTGGTACTTCACCGACGAGGAGCCGGAGTTGAGGACGAGTACGCGCGATGCGGTCACGATGAGGGTCTTTCCTGGTCGTGGACGGGGTGGGGGGAAGGCGGGGTGCGGGGGGCGCGGGCCGGGCTCAGGCGGTGGGGGCGCCGCCGGCCGGGGACTGCGCCTGGATCGCGGTGATCGCCACGGTGGTGACGATGTCCTGGACCAGCGCGCCGCGCGAGAGGTCGTTGACCGGCTTGCGCAGACCCTGGAGCACCGGACCGACCGCGACGGCGCCCGCCGAACGCTGCACGGCCTTGTACGTGTTGTTGCCCGTGTTGAGGTCGGGGAAGATCAGCACGCTGGCCCGGCCGGCCACGTCGGAGTCCGGCAGCTTCGTCGCCGCGACCGAGGGCTCCACCGCGGCGTCGTACTGGATCGGCCCCTCGACCGCCAGGTCGGGGCGCTGCGCGCGCACGATCTCGGTGGCCTTGCGGACCTTGTCCACGTCCGCGCCCGAGCCGGAGGTGCCGGTCGAGTACGAGAGCATCGCGATCCGCGGCTCGACCCCGAAGGCGGCGGCGGTGGCGGCCGACTGGACGGCGATGTCCGCCAGTTGCTCGGCGTCGGGGTCCGGGTTGACCGCGCAGTCGCCGTAGACCAGCACCCGGTCGGCCAGGCACATGAAGAAGACCGAGGAGACGATCGAGGCCTCCGGCTTGGTCTTGATGATCTCGAAGGCCGGGCGGATCGTGGCGGCGGTGGAGTGCACCGAACCGGAGACCATGCCGTCCGCGAGGCCCTCCTGGACCATCAGGGTGCCGAAGTAGTTGACGTCGGTGACCACGTCGTTGGCCAGCTCGACCGTCATCCCCTTGTGGGCGCGGGCCCGCGCGTAGTACTCGGCGAACCGTTCCCGCAGCGGGGAGGTCGCCGGGTCGATGAGCTGGGCGCCCGTGATGTCGATGCCGAGGTCGCCGGCCTTCTTCAGGATCGCCTGCTCCTCGCCCAGCAGCGTCAGGTCGCACACCCCGCGCCGCAGCACCACGTCGGCGGCGCGCAGCACACGCTCCTCGGTGCCCTCGGGCAGGACGACCCGGCGCCGCTGGGAACGGGCCCGCTCCAGCAGCTCGTGCTCGAACATCATCGGCGTGACCCGCTCGGAGCGGGCCACCGACAGCAGGTCGCGCAGCTCGGCGGTGTCCACGTGGCGCTCGAACAGGCCGAGCGCGGTCTCCAGCTTGCGCGGGGTCGCGGAGTTCAACCGGCTCTGGAGCGAGAAGAGTTCGGCGGCGGTCGGGAAGCTGTTGCCGGCGACGGAGACCACCGGGGTGCCCGGGGCCAGCTTCGAGGCCAGCGTCAGGATGTCCTTGCTCGGGCGCTCGTTCAGGGTCAGCAGGACGCCCGCGATCGGCGGGGTGCCGGAGGTGTGGGCGGCCAGCGCGCCGACGACCAGGTCCGAGCGGTCCCCGGGGGTGACGACCAGGCAGCCGGGGGTCAGGGCGTTCAGGAAGTTCGGCAGCATCGCCCCGCCGAAGACGAAGTCGACGGCGTCGCGCGCGAGGCCCGCGTCGTCACCGAGGAGCACCTCGCCGCCGAGCGCCCGGGTGATCTGGGCGACGGTCGGGGCGGAGAGGGACTTGTCGTCCGGCAGGACGTAGCAGGGCACGGGGAGGCGGGCGGAGAGCCGCTCGGCTATGGGGTCGCGGTCCTCGGGGGCCACCCGGTTGACCACCATCGCCACGACGTGGCAGCCCAGGCTCTCGTAGGCGCGGTAGGCGTTGCGGGCCTCGGCGCGTACCGCCTCCGCCGGGTGCTTGGTGCCGCCGACGACCGGCACGACGACCGCGCCCAGCTCGTTGGCGAGGCGGGCGTTCAGCGCGAGCTCGTCGGGCAGGTTGGTGTCGGCGTAGTCGGTGCCGAGGACGAGCATGACCTCGTAGTCGCGGGCGATGCGGTGGTAGCGGTCGACGAGTCGGGAGACCAGTTCGTCGGTCCCCTTCTCCGCGAGGATCGCGGAGGCCTCGTGGTACTCCATGCCGTACGCCGTCGCGGCGTCCTGGTCGATCCGGTAGCGGGCCTTGAGGAGGTCGAAGAGGCGGTCCGGCCCGTCGTGCAGCAACGGTCGGTAGACGCCGACCCGGCCCGTCTGGCGGGTCAGGAGCTCCATGATCCCCAGCTCGACGACCTGGCGGCCGTCCCCCCGCTCGATCCCGGTCACGTACACGCTGCGCGTCACGCGTGCTCTCCGTCCCATGAAGGTCTGTGGTCAGTGTCAGTGTGGTCAGTGCTGTGCTGTCGGTGCTCGTCAGCGCCCGCCGGCGCGTCACGGTGCCCCACTCCGCTGCGGGTGGGCCGGCGCTCTGTTGTCCCGGTTAGGGTGGGCTTGACCTCTTGACAATACCTCTGCGGGTGGATAGGACGCCCGCCGGGAAAACGGCCCGGCCGAGAGGGCCGAAAGGCCCGGGGGCCGTCCGGCGCGCAGCGCGCGCCCCGTGCGCCCCGTGGAACAATCGGACAGGCTTCATCAATACGCCCTTCATATGTACGGCCGTCCGCCCGCACGTGTACGGCCCGGTACGACCAGGAGCAGGAGACACAGGACGATGCGCATCGGAGTTCTCACCGCAGGCGGCGACTGCCCGGGCCTGAACGCCGTCATCCGTTCGGTCGTGCACCGGGCCGTCGTCGGTCACGGGGACGAGGTCATCGGCTTCGAGGACGGTTTCAAGGGCCTCCTCGACGGCCACTACCGTCCCCTCGACATCAACGCCGTCAGCGGCATTCTGGCCCGCGGCGGCACGATTCTGGGTTCAGCGCGCATGGAGCGCGCCCGTCTGCACGAGGCCGCCGAGAACGCCGCCGAGTTGGCCCGGCGCTACGAGATCGACGCGCTGATCCCCATCGGCGGCGAGGGCACCCTGACGGCGGCCCGGATGCTGTCGGACGCCGGGATGCCGGTCGTCGGCGTACCGAAGACCATCGACAACGACATCTCCTCCACGGACCGCACCTTCGGCTTCGACACCGCCGTGATGGTGGCCACCGAGGCGATCGACCGTCTGAAGACCACCGCCGAGTCGCACCAGCGCGTGATGGTCGTCGAGGTCATGGGCCGCCACGCGGGCTGGATCGCCCTGGAGTCGGGCATGGCCGGCGGCGCCCACGGCATCTGCCTGCCCGAGCGCCCCTTCGAGGTGGACGCCCTGGTCAAGATGGTGGAGGAACGGTTCGCCCGAGGGAAGAAGTTCGCCGTCATCTGCGTCGCCGAGGGCGCGCACCCGGCCGAGGGCTCCATGCCGTACGAGAAGGGCGCCATCGACCAGTACGGTCACGAACGCTTCGCCGGCATCGGCAACCGTCTCGCGGTGGAGCTCGAACACCGCCTCGGCAAGGAGGCCCGTCCGGTCATCCTCGGCCACGTCCAGCGCGGCGGCACCCCCACCGCCTACGACCGCGTCCTGGCGACCCGCTTCGGCTGGCACGCCGTCGAGGCCGTGCACCGCGGGGAGTTCGGCAACATGACCGCCCTGCGCGGCACCGACATCGTCATGGCCCCGCTGGCCTCGGCCGTCACCGAGCTGAAGACCGTCCCGGACGACCGGATGTACGAGGCCGAGTCGGTCTTCTGACCGGGCCGCCCGCCCCGCCGGGCCGGGACCTTCGTCCCCTCTTGTACGCCGAACGGCCCCGGACGCACCCCCGCGAGGGAAGCGTCCGGGGCCGTTCCGCGTCCCCGGGGCGGCTTCGATGTGACCGGTCACGCACCGCCGACCAGGGCCCAGAACCGGTCCGTGATCTCCGCGAGGAACTCCCGCCCCGCGTCCCCGGCGCCGGCCGTGCCCGCGCCGCCGCCCCAGCTCAGGGTGGCGACCATCCGCGACTGGTAGTCGTTGTGGAGCGTCTCCAAGGCCCGCTCCAGGTGGGCCTTGGGCACCGGCAGCAGCTTGGACAGCGGTTTCACGTAGGCCTGCCAGCGCGTGGTGACCGCGCTGCGCAGCAGGTCGGCGAGTTCCTCGTGCTTGCCGGTCGCCGTCACGAACTGGGCGAGGCTCAGGCCGAGCACCGAGGCGAGGGCGGCGGACTGCCGCTCGTTGCCCTTCCAGCGCCCGGTGTCCTCCATCTTCTGGTACGCGCCGGCGTCCACGCCGATCCTGCGGGCGAGGTCGTCGGGGTCCAGCCCGCGCGCCATGCGGTGTTCCCGCAGGGTGACGGGCTCGGCGAGGAGCTCCCCGGGGGAGCACCAGAGCACACCGGCGAGCGCGGTGAGTTCGGTGGAGGTGGGCGACTGTTCGCCCCGCTCCCAGGCCATCACGGTCTCGGGTGCGACGAGCAGGCCGTACTGGGCTCTCAGGCCGTAGGCGACGTGGCCGGGAGCCATGCCCAGGGCCGCGCGCAGGCGCCGCGCGGCGGGGGCATTGAAAGGGGGGCTGGAGTGCACACGCCACACCGTAGGAGTGTCCGAGGGGTGGCGACTACAGACCATTCAAACAAGGCCATAACTCGTAGGAAAGTCCTATGGAGTTCGGTGCTTTGGCCGGGTTTCCCTGCGACTGTCCGGTAATCGGATCGTCGGAAGATCCATCCACAGCGTACGGATCCGGCCACTCCATTTCAGGCGGGTCCTCGGACTCGTCGAGTGATCCGCGTCACACGGCCCGAACCGGCCGCCCACCCCGTACGTGATCACTGTCGGGGGCCCTCGCGCACGGGGGTGGCGAGGGCCCCACGGTCCTCGCTCGCGCAGCCCTCGCTCCCACAGCCCTTGCCTTGACGTCGGCGTCAAGCAATACGGTCGGTCCATGCGCATCGGCGAACTGGCGAAGCGGGCCGGCACCAGCACGCGGACCCTCAGGTACTACGAATCACGCGGGCTGCTGGCCGCCCGGCGGGCCGACAACGGCTACCGCGACTACGACGAGGACGACCTGCGCCTGCTGCGTCAGATCCGCACCCTCCAGGACTTCGGCTTCGACCTGGAGGAGACCCGCCCCTTCGTCGACTGCCTGCGCGCCGGCCACCCGGCCGGGGACTCCTGCCCGGCCTCCCTGGCCGTGTACCGGCGCAAGCTCGCCGAGCTGGACGGCCTCATCGACCGGCTGGCCGACGTACGCGCCACCGTCGCCCGGCAGCTGGCCGACGCCGAGGCGACGGCCGGAGCGGCCGACGGGGGAGCGGCCGACGGGGAGCCGCCCGCCCCGCGCTGCGAGATGACGGGCTGACCGCGGCCCCGCGCACGACGCGGGCACGCGACGCACGACGCACGACGCGGGACGCGCGCACCCGACACCCGACACGAACCACCGGAGGGGAACCCCATGATCCACGCACACGGTGTGCCCGAAGTGACCGACGCCGACTTCGCCGCCGAGGTACTCCAGGAGCGGGGCCGCCCCGTCCTGGTCAAGTTCACCGCGGACTGGTGCGGCCCCTGCCGCCAGCTCGCCCCCGTCCTCGGTGCCATCGCCGCCGAGGAGGGGGACCGGCTGAAGGTGGTCCGGATCGACGTGGACCGCAACTCCGCCACCGCCGCCGCCCACGGGGTCCTCGCCACCCCCACCCTGCTGCTCTTCCGCGACGGCGAACCCGTACGGCAGCTGGTCGGCGCCCGCGCCAAGCGCAGGCTGCTCCAGGAACTGGAGGAGCACCTGGAGCGGCGCGCGGACGTCACGACCTGAGCCGGCACCGGGACGACGGCCCCGACCCGACCCGGGCCGTCCCCCGCGACCTAGGGCCTGAGCCAGACCGTCGCCATCGGCGGCAGGGTCATCCGCAGGCTCGCCGCCCGCCCCTGGGCCGGCACCGGCTCCGGCTTCAACGCGCGGCCGTGGTGGACGCCGCTGCCGCCGTAGGCCTCCAGGTCGGTGTTGAGGACCTCCCGCCACAGCGGGACCTCCTCCGGCACCCCGATCCGGTACCCGTGCCGCACCACCGGGGAGAAGTTCGACACGCACAGCAGCTGGGAGCCGTCCTGGGCGAACCGCAGGAACGCGAACACGTTGTCGTCGGCCGCGTCCGCCTCCACCCACGCGAAGCCCTCGGGGACCGTGTCCCGCTCCCACAGCGCCGGCGCCGCCCCGTACGCGCGGTTCAGGTCGCGCACCAGGTCCCGCACGCCCCGGTGATCACCGGCCGCCGGGTAGGAGGAGTCCAGCAGCCACCAGTCCGGTCCGTGACTCTCCGACCACTCCGAACCCTGCGCGAACTCCTGCCCCATGAAGAGCAGTTGCTTGCCCGGATGGGCCCACATGAAGCCCAGGTACGCGCGGTGCGTGGCCCGCTGCTGCCACCAGTCGCCGGGCATCTTCGAGACCAGCGAGCGCTTGCCGTGCACGACCTCGTCGTGCGAGATCGGCAGGACGTAGTTCTCGCTGAACGCGTAGACCATCGCGAAGGTCATGTCGTGGTGGTGGTACTTGCGGTGCACCGGCTCCTTCGACACGTAGCGCAGCGTGTCGTGCATCCACCCCATGTTCCACTTCAGCCCGAACCCCAGCCCGCCCGCGTCCGTCGGCCGCGTCACCCCGTCCCAGGCCGTGGACTCCTCCGCGATGGTCATCACCCCGGGGCAGCGCCGGTAGACCGTCGCGTTCATCTCCTGGAGCAGCGCCACCGCGTCCAGGTCCTCCCGGCCGCCGTGCGCGTTCGGCGTCCAGTCGCCCTCGCCGCGCGAGTAGTCCAGGTACAGCATCGAGGCCACCGCGTCCACGCGCAGCCCGTCCACGTGGAACTCCTGGCACCAGTACACGGCGTTGGCGACGAGGAAGTTGCGGACCTCCTTGCGCCCGTAGTCGAACTCCAGGGTCCCCCAGTCGGGGTGCGCGGCCCGCCGCGGGTCCTGGTGCTCGTACAGCGGCCGCCCGTCGAACTCGGCCAGCGCCCAGGCGTCGCGGGGGAAGTGCGCCGGCACCCAGTCGACGATCACCCCGATCCCCGCCCGGTGCAGGGCGTCCACCAGGCCGCGGAACTCGTCGGGGGTGCCCATCCGCGAGGTCGGCGCGTAGAACCCGGTCACCTGGTAGCCCCACGAGCCGCCGAAGGGGTGCTCGGCGACCGGCATGAACTCCACGTGCGTGAAGCCCAGCTCCTTCACGTACGCGGGAAGCTGCTCCGCCAACTGCCGGTAGCTGAGCCCCGGCCGCCACGAGGCGAGGTGCAGCTCGTACACCGACAGCGGGGCCTGGTGCGGGGGCCGGGCGCCGCGCGCGGCCATCCACGCCTCGTCCCGCCACTCGTAGCGCGACCGCGTTACCACCGACGCGTTCGCCGGCGGGACCTCCGCGTGACGGGCCATCGGGTCGGCGCGCAGGGTGTGGCCGCCGTCCGGCCGCGTGATGTCGTACTTGTACAGGGTGCCCTCGCCGACCCCCGGCAGGAACAGCTCCCACACCCCGGTCGAGCCGAGCGAGCGCATCGGGTAGGCGACCGGGTCCCAGTACGAGAAGTCCCCGGTGACCCGCACGCCCTGCGCGTTCGGCGCCCACACCGTGAAGCGGGTCCCCGCCACGCCCTGGTGCTCCATCGGCTCCGACCCCAGGGCCGTCCACAGCTCCTCGTGCCGGCCCTCGCCGATCAGGTGCAGGTCCAGCTCGCCGAGGGCGGGCAGGAACCGGTAGGGGTCGTGGACCTCCACCTCGTCGCTGTCGTACGCCACCAGCAGCCGGTAGTCCGGCACCCCGGTCAGCGGCAGCAGCCCGGAGAACAGCCCGTCCCCCTCGTCGAAGAGCTCGGCGCGCAGCCCCTTCGCGACGACGGTCACCGCCTTCGCGTACGGCCGCAGCACCCGGAACGCCACCCCGCCGCGCTGCGTACGGGCCCCCAGCACCGCGTGCGGATCGTGGTGGCGGCCCTCCAACAGCCGGGCCCGTTCCTCCGCGCCGAGCGCCGGCGCCGGCCGGACCCCCCGGGACGGCGCGGCACGCCGGGCCCTCGGGGTGCGGGTCCCCCGCGCCGGGCCCTCGACCGGGGGCGCGGCCGGCACCTCGGCGGGCGCCGCGGCGGGCGGTGGCGGTGCGGCTTCCTCGCGGACGGTCGGGGGCGGGGACGACTGTCGTGCGGCGCTCACGCGAGCGGCCTCCTCGGGGGCTTCGGGTGGGGGGTGCTGCCGGGGGTCGGCGGGGGCATGCGGTGGGCGGGGCGCTGCGGCTCCGACAGCCGGCGGATCGCGGCCATCGGCACGTGCAGCCAGTCGGGGCGGTGGCGGGACTCGTAGCGGGCCTCGTACACCGCCTTGTCGGTCTCGTAGGCGCGCAGCAGCACCGGGTCCTCGCGGGGGTCGCGGCCCGTGGTGCGGGCGTAGCCCTCGCAGAACGCCGAGCGGCAGGCGTCCGCCCAGGCGGGGGCGAACGGCCGGTGCGAGCGCGCCGCGTAGTCGAAGGAACGCAGTATCCCGGCGATGTCGCGCACGGCCGGTTCGGGGCGGCGCCGGTCGGCGAGGGGCCGGGCCGGTTCCCCCTCGAAGTCGATCAGCGCCCAACTGCCGTCGACGGTGCGCAGGGTCTGCCCGAGGTGGAGGTCCCCGTGGATGCGCTGGGCGGGGACCCCGGCCCCGCGGGAGGCGGCCAGGGCGTCGAAGGCCCCGCGCAGGCCGGCCTCGTAGGGGCGCAGGGCGGGCACCTCGCGGGCGGTGGCGGCCAGCCGGGCCGTCATGCCGGCCGCGAGGCGGGCCGTCTGCTCGGGGCCGAGCGCCAGGGTGGGCAGGGCGTCGGCGAGGGCGCTGTGGACCTCGGCGGTGGCCCGGCCGAGCGCGTGGGCCTCGGCGGTGAAGTCCGCTCCGGCGCCGAGCCTGCGCAGCGCGAGCTGCCAGCCGTCGTGGGAGCCGCGCAGGTAGGGCTGGAGCACGCCGAGGGTCAACGGTTCTCCGCCGGGCAGGTCCGCCTCGTACCAGGCGACCGGCGCGGGCACGCGTCGGCAGCCGGCGGCGGCCAGGGCTCTGGGCAGCTCCAGGTCCGGGTTGACCCCCGGCCCCACGCGGCGGAACACCTTCAGGATGTACGCGTCCCCGTAGATCAGGGAGGAGTTGGTCTGCTCCCCGGACAGCGGCCGGGGGGTCAGCCCCGCCGGGACGGGGGCCTCGGGGTCGCGGTCGAAGCGCAGCGGCCCCAGGGATCCGGGGGCGCGCAACCGTTCCAGCAGGAGTGCGGCGAGCCGGGGGTCGCCCAGCGCGTCGTACATCGCCCGGCCCGCGTACGGGCCTTCCTGGGGGTGCCCGATCAGGGCGGGTGCCAGGGCGGGCGGCAGGGGTGACGGGCGGCTGCCGAGCAGGAGTTGGTAGCAGTCCCCGTCCACGTCGAGCAGGAGGTGGAGCAGGCCCGGCGTGGAGCCGGGCGGCAGGAGTTCGGCCGCCGAGACGGTCCGTAGCCTGCTGATGGCGCGGCCCTTGCCCGCGAACCAGCGTTGTGCGGGCAGCCAGGCCCGCAGCATCGGATCCAGCGGGCCGAGCCCGCCGGCCCGGTCGGCGGTGAGCCGGCTCCGGGCGGATGCAGCCTCCGACATGGCGTCGCGTCCTTTCCCCGGGCCGTCAAAGAATGCGCAGAGTGTCCCGGATGTGCGGCAGTTGCTTCTCCGGTATGGGCGAGTGTCGGGTCAGGATGATCCGTACAGGGGCGGGCGGTTGACCCGTTCGGGCGACCCGCCCCCTTCTTCGCGCTCGGTTACTCGCTCCGCGGAACGCTCCGCCGCTCGTTGCGCGGCTCGCTCCGCGTCTCGCTTCGCAGGCGGAACCAGTAGAAGCCGTGGCCCGCCAGGGTCAGCAGGTACGGCCACTCGCCGATCGGCGGGAAGCGCACGTCGCCCGTGAGTTCCACGGGGACCCGCCCGTTGAACGACCGCAGGTCCAACTCGGTGGGCTGCGCGAAGCGCGAGAAGTTGTGCACGCACAGCACCAGGTCGTCCCCGAACTCGCGCAGGAACGCGAGCACCGCCGGGTTGGACGAGGGGAGTTCCGTGTACGAGCCGAGTCCGAAGGCCGGGTTGGCCTTGCGGATCTCGATCAGTCGCCGGGTCCAGTGCAGCAACGAGGAGGGCGACGCCATGGCCGCCTCGACGTTGGTGACCTGGTACCCGTAGACCGGGTCCATGATGACCGGCAGGTTCAGCCTGCCCGGATCGCAGGAGGAGAAACCGGCGTTGCGGTCCGGGGTCCACTGCATGGGCGTGCGGACGCCGTCGCGGTCGCCGAGCCAGATGTTGTCGCCCATGCCGATCTCGTCGCCGTAGTAGAGGATCGGCGAGCCGGGCAGGGACAGCAGCAGGGCGGTGAACAGCTCGATCTGGTTGCGGTCGTTGTCCAGGAGGGGGGCGAGGCGGCGCCTGATGCCGATGTTGGCCCGCATGCGCGGATCCTTGGCGTACTCGGCGTACATGTAGTCGCGCTCTTCGTCCGTGACCATTTCGAGGGTCAGCTCGTCGTGGTTGCGCAGGAAGATGCCCCACTGGCAGCGGTCCGGGATGGCCGGGGTCTTCGCCAGGATCTCGGAGACGGGGTAGCGGGACTCTCTTCGCACCGCCATGAAGATGCGCGGCATGACGGGGAAGTGGAACGCCATGTGGCATTCGTCCCCGCCCTTCGTGTAGTCCCCGAAGTAGTCGACGACGTCCTCGGGCCACTGGTTGGCTTCGGCGAGCAGGACGGTGTCGGGGTAGTGCGCGTCGATCTCGGCGCGGACCCGCTTGAGGAGGCGGTGGGTGCGGGGGAGGTTCTCGCAGTTGGTGCCCTCCTCCGCGTAGAGGTAGGGCACGGCGTCGAGGCGGAAGCCGTCGATGCCGAGGTCCAGCCAGAAGCGCAGTGCCGAGATGATCTCCTCCACGACGGCCGGGTTCTCGTAGTTGAGGTCCGGTTGGTGCGAGAAGAAGCGGTGCCAGTAGTACTGCTTGCGTACGGGGTCGTACGTCCAGTTCGAGGTCTCGGTGTCGACGAAGATGATGCGGGCGTCCTGGTACTGCTTGTCGTTGTCGGCCCACATGTAGTAGTCGCCGTACGGGCCGTCCGGGTCCTTGCGCGACTGCTGGAACCACTCGTGCTGATCGCTCGTGTGGTTCATGACGAAGTCGATGATCACCCGCATGCCGCGGGTGTGCGCGGCGTCCACGAACTCCACGAAGTCGGCGAGGTCGCCGAACTCGGGCAGCACGGACGTGTAGTCGGCCACGTCGTAGCCCCCGTCGCGCAGGGGCGAGGCGAAGAACGGCGGGAGCCACAGGCAGTCGACGCCGAGCCACTGGAGGTAGTCCAGTTTGGCGGTGAGCCCCTTGAGGTCACCGACGCCGTCGCCGTTGCTGTCGTGGAAGGAGCGGACGAGGACCTCGTAGAAGACCGCCCGCTTGAACCAGTCGGGATCGCGGTCCTTGGCGGGGGTGTCCTCGAAGGTGTCGTGGACGGGATCGTTGATCATCATGTGGTGGGTGACCCTCCGGTGGGCGGGGACGGTCGCAGGGCGGCCAGTACGTGCGCGGGCGTGCGGCCCGGTTCCAGGCGCACGTAGTTCGCCCTGCCCCAGTGATAGGTCTCGCCGGTGAGCTCGTCGCGCACCGCGAGGGACCCGTGCCAGTCGAGGCCGAGTACCGGCATGTCCAACGAGACCGTCGCCTCCTGGGTGTGGTGCGGATCGAGGTTGACGACCACCAGTACGGAATTGCTCCCCGCGTGCTTCGAATAGGCGATCACCTGTTCGTTGTCGGTCGAGTGGAAGTGGATGTCGCGCAGCTGCTGGAGGGCGGGATTGCGCCGGCGCATCCGGTTCAGGGAGGTGATCAGCGGGGCGATGGAACGGCCCTCGCGCTCGGCGGCGGCCCAGTCGCGCGGGCGCAGCTCGTACTTCTCCGAATCCAGGTACTCCTCGCTGCCCTCGCGCAGCGGCTCGTTCTCGCAGAGCTCGTAGCCGGCGTAGACGCCCCAGGTGGGGGAGAGGGTGGCGGCCAGCACGGCCCGGACCTCGAAGGCGGGCCGCCCGCCGTGCTGGAGGTACTCGTGGAGGATGTCCGGGGTGTTCACGAAGAAGTTCGGGCGCATCACGGAAGCCGAACGGGTGTCGGACAGTTCCGTCAGGTATTCGGTCAGCTCGGCCTTGGTGTTGCGCCAGGTGAAATAGGTGTACGACTGCTGGAAACCGATCGCCGCGAGGGCGCGCATCATCGCCGGCCGGGTGAAGGCCTCGGCCAGGAAGATCACGTCGGGATCGGACTTGTTGATGTCCGCGATCACCTTCTGCCAGAACACGACCGGCTTGGTGTGCGGATTGTCGACGCGGAAGATCCGGACGCCGTGGTCCATCCAGTACCGCAGGACCCGGCAGGTCTCCTCGACGATCCCCGCCATGTCGGTGTCGAAGTGGATCGGGAAGATGTCCTGGTACTTCTTCGGCGGGTTCTCGGCGTACGCGATCGTGCCGTCCGCCCGGTGGCGGAACCACTCCGGGTGCTTGTCCACCCACGGGTGGTCCGGGGAGCACTGGAGGGCGAAGTCCAACGCGATCTCCAGGCGCAGCTCGCGGGCGCGCGCGACGAAGGCGTCGAAGTCCTCGATCGTGCCGAGGTCCGGGTGGACCGCGTCGTGCCCGCCCTCCGGGGAGCCGATGGCCCAGGGCACCCCCGGATCCCAACTCCCCGCCGAAAGCGTGTTGTTGGGACCCTTGCGGAAGGTCGATCCGATGGGGTGGATCGGCGGCAGGTAGACGACGTCGAAGCCCATCGCGGCGATCGCCGGCAGCCGCTCGGAGGCGGTGGCGAAGGTACCGCTCACGGGAGCCGAGCCGGGCTCCACCACCGCTCCCTCGGAGCGGGGGAACATCTCGTACCAGGAACCGAAGAGGGCCCGCTTGCGTTCGACCAGCAGGGACAGCGGCTTGGCGGCGCTGACCAGCTCCCGGTACGGGCGCCGGGCGAGCGCCGCGTCCACGGCGGGCGCGAGCGCCGCCGCGTGGCGCGCCTCGACGGGCCGGTCCTCGTCGCGCATCGCGTCGGCGGCGGCCAGCACGGCCTCGCGCCCGTCGCGCTTGGGGACCTTGGCGGCGGCCCGTTCGTAGAGCTCGGCGCCTTCGAGCAGCGTCAGACCGGTGTCGATGCCCGCCGGGATCTTGACGGCGGCGGTCGCCCGCCAGGTGGCGACGGGATCGCTCCACGCCTCGACGGTGTACGTCCACCTCCCCTCGACCTCGGCGGACACGCGGGCTCCCCACCGGTCGGTGCCGGGGGCCAGCTCGCGCAGCGGTACGGGCGGGCGCAGCCGCCCGCTCGGATCGCGCAGGACGACGTGCGCGGCCACGGCGTCGTGGCCTTCTCGGAACACGGTGGCGGAGATCTCGAAGACCTCGTCGACCACCGCCTTGGCGGGTCTGGCGCCGCAGTCGACGGCGGGGCGGACGTCCAGCACGGGAATGCGACCGATCATGATGGGATCACCTGGGGGCAGTTCGCAGGGCTCGGTGACAACAGGCCGGCAGGAATCACAGCCGGTAGTGCACGCTCTGTTCGCTCTGTTTCTAGCCGCTCGGAAGACGGCTGGGCTGCGGGCATGGCCGCTCCTGTCCGCGTTCACTCGGGTGGCGGGGAAAGGTGGTGGGCGGGTGCGCCGTGCGTGTACCGCGTGTACCCGCTCAGCCCTTCCCACTCACGCCCCGACCAATCCGTGCCGTTGGTTAACTACTCGTACGTAGTGGAACGCGGATCGCCGAGGCCCGGATCGACATCGGGCCGAGGCCCCGTCAAGTCGGCGAGGAACCAACCATGTACGCGATGACACCCCCCGTCCCATCCGTCCCGCCCGCCTCACAGCCGGTGTTCCCGCTGCCCTGCGGGATGGTGCTGCGCCCCTGGCGGGAGGCCGACGCGGGGGTGCTCGTCGCCGCCTACGAGGATCCCGGCATACGCCACTGGAACCGTCCGGAGCCCGAGACCCCGGACTCGGCGGTGGCCCGTATCCGACGTTGGCACGGCCGCTGGTCGGAGGGCGGGGCGGCGATGTGGGCCCTGGGCCGGCCCGGCCCGGATCCGGCCGTGGGCCTCGTCGGCCTCGGCGACATCGACCGGCGCGGCGGCAGCGCCGAGTTCCTGTACTGGCTGCTGCCCGAGGGCCGGGGCCACGGCGCGATGGAACAGGCCGTGCGGGCCGTGTCCCACTGGGCGTTCACCGACGCCGGGCTGCACCGGCTGCGCATCTGCCACTCGGTCGCCAACCCCGCCTCCTGCGCCGTGGCCACCCGGGCCGGCTTCCTCCTGGAGGGCACCATGCGCGGCGCCCTCCTGCACGCCGACGGGTTCCACGACGAACACCTCCACGCGCGCCTGGCCACCGACGGCCCGGTCCTCGCCGAACCCGCGCCCGGCTCCTGAGGTCGGGCGGGACCCCCGAGGTCGGGCGGGCGTGCGGTGAGCGCGCGGGCGTCCGGTGCCCGCGCGGCTTCGACAGCGGAAACCCCGCTGCTCAGGGGGTCGGGCTACCGCCGGTACGGGGGAGAATGCCGGCATGGGCCTGACGCAACAGCTGGCAAGTCCCGACCCCCGGGAACGGGAGGCCGCCGCGCACGCCGTGGCCCGCGCGGTGTGGGACCCGGACGCGGAGACGGTGCTCGCCGCCGCGCTCGCCGCAGCCGCCGCCGACGAGGAGGACCCCGCCGCGCGCCGGGCCCAACTGGAGGCCCTCCCGGCCGTCGAAGGGGGCCTGGGCGACGCCGACCTGGAGCGGCTCGGCCGGCTGTGGCCGGCCCCGCCCGCCCTGGACCGCCTCCTCGCCCGCGCCGGCCGGCTCCAGGTCTGCGCCCCCGCCCGACCCAGCGGCGCCGCGACCCTCACCGAGGTGCGCTGCCTGCGCGGCGCCCCGCACACCGGACTCGGCCTGCGCACCCCCGAGGGGGCCTGGGTGGTCCTGGAGCGCATCGAGTTCCAGGGCCGGGCCGTCGCCCGCCTCGAAACCGGCCGCACCGCGCGCGTCCTGCTCTCCGGTCCGGGGGCGCGCGACCTGGGGGAGTGGGACCGGCTGGAGGCCGACCCCCGCGCGCGGGAGTACGTACGCCTGCTGCGGGCCCCCGATCCGCGCGTGCGCGAGCTCGCCGCCGCCGGGACCGCCGACTGGCCCGACTCCTGGGACCCCGACACCGGGCGCCTCCTGTGCGCCGCCCTCGCCCGGGCCGCACGCGCCGAAGCCGACCCGGAGGCCCTGGAATCCCAGCTCCACGCCCTCCTGCAACTCGGCGACCACCTCGCGCCCCCGGCCCTCGCCCTGCTGCGGACCCTGGACCCGGCGGCCCTGCCGGCCCCGGTGCGCCCCTACCTGGACGAGCTGTTGGCCCCCTGACGCCCCGATGCCCGGATGCCCGGATGCCCCGACGTCCCGATGCCCCGACGTCCCGGCGCCGCGCGGCCCGGGCGGGCTCCCCGGGCCCCGACCGCCGGGAGGCGCCATGGTCGGTCCGGGGCTTCGACGCTAGCCTTCCGGGGGCGATGCGCGGGTGCACAGCGTGGTGCGGCCGCTCCTGTCCGTCATCCCCTGCGAAGGTGGAACACGTGAAGGCTATCCGTCGATTCACCGTGCGCCCCGTCCTCCCGGAACCCCTGATGCCGCTCGCCGAGCTGGCGCGCAACCTGCGCTGGTCCTGGCATACGGAAACCCGTGAACTCTTCCAATCCGTCGACCCCGAGGGCTGGCAGGCCGCCGGCGGTGATCCCGTCCGGCTCCTCGCCGCCGTACCCGCCGCCCGTCTCGCCGAACTCGCCGCCGACCGACGCTTCCTGCGCCGCCTCGCCGTCGCCGTCGCCGACCTCGACGACTACGTCCACGGCGGCCGCTGGTACCAGACCAACGAGAACGCCGCCGACCTGCCCGCCGCCATCGCCTACTTCTCCCCCGAGTTCGGCATCACCGCCGCCCTCCCGCAGTACTCCGGCGGCCTCGGCATCCTCGCCGGGGACCACCTCAAGGCCGCCAGCGACCTCGGCGTCCCCATCATCGGCGTCGGCCTGCTCTACCGGCACGGCTACTTCCGCCAGTCGCTGTCCCGCGACGGCTGGCAGCAGGAGCACTATCCCGTCCTGGACCCCCACGAACTGCCCCTCGCGATGCTCCGCCACGAGGACGGCACCCCCGCCCGGGTCTCGCTCACCCTCCCCGGCGGACGCACCCTGCACGCGCAGGTCTGGCAGGCCCTCGTCGGACGCGTGCCGCTGCTCCTGCTCGACTCCGACGTCGAGGACAACGACGCCGGCGCCCGCGAGGTGACCGACCGGCTCTACGGGGGCGGCAGCGACCACCGCCTCCTCCAGGAGATGCTGCTGGGCATCGGCGGGGTCCGGGCCGTCCGCGCCTACTGCGCCATCACCGGCCACCCCGACCCCGAGGTCTTCCACACCAACGAGGGCCACGCCGGTTTCCTCGGTCTCGAACGCATAAGGGAACTGGACGGGGAGCAGGGCCTCGGCTTCGACGCCGCCGTCGAGGCCGTCCGCGCCGGGACCGTGTTCACCACCCACACCCCCGTGCCCGCCGGCATCGACCGCTTCGAGCGCTCCCTCGTCGCCCGGCACTTCGGCGAGGGCGGGGAACTGCGCGGCGTACCCGTCGACCGGATCCTGGAACTCGGCGCCGAGACCTACCCCGGCGGCGACCCCGGCGTGTTCAACATGGCGGTGATGGGCCTGCGCCTGGCCCAGCGCGCCAACGGGGTCTCCACCCTGCACGGAGCCGTCAGCCGGGGCATGTTCGCCGGGCTCTGGCCGGGCTTCGACCCCGTCGACGTCCCCATCGCCTCCGTCACCAACGGCGTCCACGCCCCGACCTGGGTCGCCCCCGAGGTCGTGCGGCTCGGCGCCCGCCAGATCGGGGCCGGGCGCGCCGAGGACGCCCTCGCCGTGGGCGCCTCCCCGCGCTGGGACGCCGTCGCGCAGATCCCCGACCAGGACGTGTGGGACGTACGCCGGATCCTGCGCGAGCAGCTCGTCCAGGAGGTGCGCGACCGGCTGCGGGCCTCCTGGAAGCAGCGCGGCGCGGCCGACGCCGAACTCGGCTGGGTGGACTCCGTCCTCGACCCGGACGTCCTGACCATCGGCTTCGCCCGCCGCGTCCCCTCCTACAAGCGGCTCACCCTGATGCTCCGCGACCCCGAGCGGCTGCGCCGACTGCTGCTGGACCCCGACCGGCCCGTGCAGATCGTCGTCGCCGGCAAGGCCCACCCCGCCGACGACGGCGGCAAGCGGCTCGTGCAGGAACTGGTGCGCTTCTCCGACGACCCCCGGGTGCGCCACCGGATCGTGTTCCTGCCCGACTACGGCATGGCCATGGCGCAGAAGCTCTACCCCGGCTGCGACGTGTGGCTGAACAACCCGCTCCGCCCGCTGGAGGCCTGCGGGACCAGCGGGATGAAGGCCGCGCTCAACGGCTGCCTCAACCTCTCGGTGCTCGACGGCTGGTGGGACGAGTGGTTCGAGCCCGACTTCGGCTGGGCCATCCCCACCGCCGACGGGCTCGGCACCGACGAGGACCGCCGCGACGACCTGGAGGCGAACGCCCTCTACGAGCTGATCGAGGAGCGGGTCGCACCCCGCTTCTACGACCGGGCCGGCCGGGCCGGGCTGCCCGTGCGCTGGATCGAGATGGTCCGCCGCACCCTGGTGTCCCTGGGCCCCAAGGTGCTCGCGGGCCGGATGGTGCGGGAGTACGTGGAGCGGCTCTACGCCCCCGCCGCCCACTCCCACCGGGCCCTGGACCCCGCCGCCGCGCGGGACCTCGCCTGGTGGAAGGGGCGCGTACGGGCGGCCTGGCCGCGGGTGGCGGTCGAGCACGTGGAGGCCGTCACCGCCGCCCCCGTCGCCGGCACCGCGGAACTGGGCGCCACCCTCACGCTGCGGGTGCGGGTCGCCCTCGACCCGCTCGCGCCCGAGGACGTGGAGGTGCAGGCCGTCGCCGGCCGGGTCGACGCCCAGGACGTGATCCGGGACGGGCGGACCTTCCCGCTCAAGCCCGCCGGCGGACCCGACCTGGAGGGCCGCTGGGTGTACGAGGGGCCCCTCGCCCTCGACCGTACGGGCCCCTTCGGCTACACCGTGCGCGTCCTGCCCGCGCACCCGCTGCTGGCGACCCCGGCCGAACTGGGACTGGTCGCGGCCCCGGTGGACACCGACGCCGTCGGCGGCGTCCTGCTGCGCTGACCGCGCCGGGCCGGGATGCTCGGGGGCGGGCGGTGGCTCCACCGACCGCCCGTCCCCGACGAGCGTCCCGGCCCGCCCGGGAGGATCGGCGGATGGCCCCGCAGGGCGCTCCGGAAGGGTGAACCCTCGAACGCATCTCGCATGCCGCGCCGGTTCGGCGGCGGATTCCGCTCCTACGCTGCCCCGGCGGCTGCCCGTCGGAAAGGGCACCCGCGGAACCCCGAGAAACGGACCCCCCATGCGAATGCGCACCACGGCAGCGGCCCTGCTCGCCTCGCTCGCGCTCGTCCTGCCCACGGCCGGGCAGTCCCAGGCGAACGCGAACGACCGCGACTACCCGGACACCCTCGGCGAACTGCACTACCGGTACGTCGACAACGGCGGTGACACCCGCCGCAGGACGATCGAGCCGGCGGACAACGACACCTGCTACCAGCTCACGGGCACGCGCCGCAATCCGGCCTACTGGGCCAAGAACGAGACGGACTCGCTGGCCTTCCTCTACGAGGGCACCAGCTGCGGCGGCAACCCCGAGGAGATCCTTCGACCGGGCGAGTACGCCCGCGACCTGAACGTCCGCTCGGTCCAGTTCCAGCCGACCGACCACGGCGGCCACCACGGCCGCGACCACGACGACTGGGACGACGACCGCAACCGCGCGGGCGGACAGCAGCGGCACGGCTCCCTTCAGGACCGGGCCCTGCGGGAGGCCGGCATCCCCGCCGACTTCGCCCGCCACATGAACTGACGCACACCGCGGCGCGGGGCCGGGACGGCCGGCGCCCCCGGCCCGAAAGCCCCGACCCCGTACGCGCGGCCCCGGCACCGAAGCGCTGCCGGGGCCGCGCACGCGTCCACCGGGGGCCGCCCGGTCCACCCGGGGCCGGTCGGAGCGGGCGCGTGGTCCGTCGCGTCAGGCGCGGGGCGCGGCCCCGACCCCCGTCGACAGCCAGGCCACCACGTCCGCCGCCGTGTAGGGCGCCGCGTCGGGCGCCAACCGGGTCAGGAAGGACAGGTCCTTCCCGATCGTCACCAGCGGCGCTTCGATCCGCCCGCGCGGACGCCGCTGAGCCAGGCCGATCGTGGCCAGCAGCCCGTTGCACAGGCACCGCTTGCCCAGCGTGTCCGCCTCGGCCCCGCCCTTGCGGACGTACGCCGCGACCGGCTCGGCCGCGCACCGGTAGGCGAGCCCGCGCGGCCCCCGCACCGGGGTCCGCAGGAAGCCCAGGTCGCACACCCGGCGCCGGGCCGCGGCCACGTCCGGCTCGGAGAGCGTGCCGGGCAGCTCCGCCACCTTGAAGGGGAACGCGGTCGGGGAGGCCGCGGGGTCGTTGCGGACCGTCAGGGTCCCGCCGTGCGCCCGTCCCAGCAGCTCCTCGCGCAGCGCGCGCGTCATCCCCGACTCCTCGCACAGCGCGAAGGCGCTGCCGACCTGCACCCCGGCCGCGCCCGCCGCCCGGGCGGCGGCGACGGCCTCGGGGCTCGCCTGCCCGCCGGCGAGCCAGAACGGCAGGCCCAGCGCGGCCATCCGGGCCGGGTCGGGCCGGTCGCGCGGACCGTAGACGGGCTCGCCGTCCGCGTCCAGGGTCAGCGGACCGCGCGGCGGGGCGCTGTGGCCGCCCGCGCCGCTGGTCTCCACGACGAAGCCGTCGGGTCGGGTGGCCTCGTCCCGCGCCAGGTAGGCGGCGAGGACCGGCAGCGAGACGATCGCCAGGACCTCGGGGCGCCGCAGTCGGCCGGGCAGGGGCCCGGCCGACAGGGTGCGCGGGTCGAAGCGGTGGGCCAGGGGCTCCTCGTCGCCCTCTACCGCGACGCGCGTGACGACCGGTTCGCAGCGCGCCAGCCGGTCGGCGAGGGCAGGGATCTGACCGGGTACGCCGGCGCCGACCAGGACGTGGTCGACGCCTGCCAGGATCGCGCCGAACATCGCGGGGGCGGTGGCGAGCTGGATCTTCTCCAGGTAGTTGATGCCGACGAGACCATCGTGTCCCTCCTTGGCGAGCCAGACCTCGACGAAGTTGCCGAGTACGGTGAGGATCTCGGCCCGGCGTCCCCCGTCGGCGCGCAGACGCGGCGTGGTGCGCATCGGCGTGTCGTCGTCGAGGCCGTCCGGGCGGAAGTACGCGTCGAGCGCGGCGTCCGCCAACTCCGGCAGCGGGAACGCGGCCAGGGCGCGGCGGGCGTGCCCGCCGGGGTCGCCCGTCTGCAGGACGCGGACCAGGACCACGTCCAGGGCGGTGCCCGAGACCACCCCGAGCTGGCCGGTCAGGGAGACGGCCCGGGCGAGGCGCCAACCGGAGACGCCGACGCCCATGCCGCCCTGGATCAGCCAGGGGCGCCGCCGGGCGGGAGGGGGCGTGGGGATCTGGGGCACGGTGCACGTCCTCGGGGATGACCCGAACCTACGGTTCCGTAGGTTCGGTTTCCACTATCCCCCCGCGCCGGCCCGCCGCCGGGCGCCGAAGGTCCCGCTCCGGCGGGCAGCAGGTCCCGCGCCGGGGGGCCGTGGGGCACCGGGTCGGCGGGCCGTGGGGCACGGGCCGGTGGGGCCGTAGGAGCAGGGGCCGGCCCTCGTCCCGGACGTGGAACAGGGCCGCCCGGGGAGGTTTCCTCCCGGGCGGCCCCGTGATCTGGCGGTTCAGCCGTCGCTCATCGGAATCCCGGAGGGGATCAGAAGGTGAGCTTCCAGCTGTTGATGTAGCCGACGTCAGCGCTCGCGAGGTCGGCGACCCGCAGCTTCCAGACACCCTGGGCCACCTCGGAGGAGGCGTTCACGGTGAAGGACTGGACGATGTTGTCGGCGCTGCCGCCGGTGCGGTTGCGCAGGTTGTACACCGAGCCGTCGGGGGCGACCAGGTCGACCTTCAGGTCACCGACGTAGGTGTGGACGATGTTGACGTCCACCTTCAGGGTGCTCGGCGCGTTGCCCGTGCGGGTGACGGTGATCGGCGACTCGACCGTGGAGTTGTCGGCGATCTGGTAGTCGTTCGTGTTCTCGAAGACGTTCTGCTGGGCGGTGCCGACCGTCCAGGTGAAGGACGCCGTCCCGGTCTGGTTCTGGGCGTCGCGCACCGTGACGGTCACGTTGGACGTGGCCGCGGTGGTGGCGGTGCCCGAGATCAGGCCGGTGGAGGAGTTGATCGACAGGCCGGCCGGCAGGCCGGTGGCCGAGTAGGTCAGCGCACCCGGGTTGGTGCTGGTGGCCTGGACCTGGAGGCTCACCGCGGTGTTGATCTGGGTGGTCTGGTTGGCGATCGGGGTGACCGTCACGCCGTTGTTGATGCGTCCGCCGACGGCGACGCCGGCCCACGCGTTGGCCACGTTGTTGTAGGTGGCCGAGCCCTGGCCGTAGAGGTCCGCGGCGGCCTGGAGGGTCGCGGTGCGGGCGGCGGCGTAGTTGGTGTTCGACTTGAAGTAGCCGACCGTCAGCGCGCGGAACCAGATCTTCGAGGCGGCGTCACGACCGATCGCGGTGACGGGCAGGCCGTCCGAGGTCGGGGAGTCGTAGCTGACGCCGTTGACGACCTTGGCGCCCGAACCCTCGGAGGCCAGGTAGTACCAGTGGTTGGCCGGACCCGAGGAGTAGTGGACGTCGATGCCGCCCAGACCCGAGTACCAGTAGTCCTTGGACGAGCCGTCCTTGCTCGGCTTGTCCATGTAGCGCAGCGGGGTGCCGTTGCCGCGGATGTCGATCTTCTCGCCGACCAGGTAGTCGCCGACGTCCTGCGGGTTGTTGGCGTAGAACTCGACGGCCGCCGCCATGATGTCGGAGGTCGCCTCGTTCAGACCGCCGGGCTCACCGCTGTAGGTCATGTTGCCGGTGACCGAGGTGAGGCCGTGGGTCATCTCGTGCGCCGCGACGTCGGTGGAGGTGAGCGGCTTGTTGTTGCCCTCGCCGTCGCCGTACGTCATGCAGAAGCAGGAGTCGTCCCAGAAGGCGTTCACGTACGCGTTGCCGTAGTGGACGCGGGTGTACGGGGAGACCCCGTCGTTGCGCAGGCCGTTGCGGCCGTGCACGTTCTTGTAGTAGTCCCACGTCACGGCGGCGCCGTAGTGCGCGTCCGCGGCGGCGGTCTCCAGGTTGGACGGCGCTCCGTTGCCCCAGACGTCGTCCGGACCCGAGAACAGGGTGCCGGTGCCCGACGAACCGCGGTTCAGGTTGTACGTCTTGTGGTTGCCGCGCGAGGCGTCGGTCAGCGTCCAGTTGCTGCCCGACTGCGAGGTGCCGAGGGTGACCTGGCCGCTGTACATGGTGTTGCCGGTGCCGGTCTCGATGGCCTGCCACTCGGTGATCTTGGCGCCGGTCTTGGCGTTGGTCACCACGTGCAGCTCGTTCGGCGTGCCGTCGTGCTGGAGGCCGCCGACGACGGTCTCGAACGCGAGGACCGGGGCGCCTTCGGCGGCCCAGATCACCTTGCGGGCGTTCTTGGAGGCCTTGGCCTCCTTCGAGCCCTCGGCGTTGGCGGCGGCGACCGCCTGGCCCTCGGCCGCGGACGGGGTGACCGTGGCGTTGGTGTCCGCGACCTTGATGTCGTGGTTGGTCGCCTTGGTCACGCTCTTGGTGACACCGCCCTTGGCGTGGACGGTGAGGTCACCGCCGAGCACCGGCAGACCGTCGTAGGTCCGCTCGTAGGACGTGTGCGTGGTGCCGTCCGCGTCCTTGACGACGTCGCGGACGACGAGCTTCTCGCCACCGCCGAGGCCGAGGGCCTTCGCGGCCTGCACGGTGGTCGAGTTGGCCTCGGCCAGGAGCGTCGCACGCTCCGAAGCGCTGAGTTTGAGGTTGGCCGCGCCCGGGTTGGGCTGGGCGGCCGTGGCGGCCTGCGACGCGGTGGCGTCGGCGGTTGCGGTGCCGGCCTGTATGCCTACGGCGAGCAGGGCCGCCGCGGCGATGAGTGCTCCGGCGGCGGTGGCTCGCCTCTGGGGGGTGGGACTCAACGCAGACTCCTTCTGCAAGGGGGGTTCCGGACGGCTGGGTGGGCCTCCGGGCAGATCAGGGCTGGTGCGATGAACGGTCGAAGAGTGCCGGCTGTGGGCCGTGATGTCAGGGCCGCGTCAAAAGGTTGGCTGGAAACGGTTCGTTGTCCGAAGATACGTATCCGGTATCCGAACCATTCACCTTCGCGTGCGTGGAACCTGACGCGGCGTCGGAATGGTTGATACCGGTTCCTAACGCTTGAGCAACGAGTGGCTTCGTTAACCCAAACGGCATTTACCGTACGGGTGTTTGTCGTACTGTTTCCCGGTGCGACAGTCGCTCGTGGTCAGGGGAAGCCACGGGCGTGCGCCACCGACATAGACCACGTGCCAGGGGGGCTCATGAGGCATGTCCATTTTCCTGCGCAAAGAGTGGCCTCGGGCGCGGACGGGACGGACGGTGCGGCGACCGCCCCGGCGCGGCGCATCGGCGACAAGGCCCGCTGGTACCTGCCCGCCGCCGTCGCCGCCGACCTCGCCGGTGCCGCCCTCCCCGTCGGCCTGGTCTTCGAGGCCGCGGGCCAGGCCCGTCCGGCCTACTGCGCCCTGGCCGCTGCCCTCGCGTGGACCGGCGTGCAGGCGCTGCGCCGCCGTTATGCCTCCCGGGCCCTCGGAGAATCGCGCGGAGTCCTCCCCGTCGTACACGACTGGCTGATTCTCATCGGTCTCCTGGCCGTCGCCCGGGTCCTGACGGACGAGAGCACCCCCCGCCTCGCCGCCGTCGGCGCCCTCCTGCCGGCCCTCCTCGTCACCGTCGCCCACCACAAGTTGACCTACCGCCACCTCGCCGCCGCCCGCCGCGAGGCGCAGGCCGTCAGCCGGGTCCTGGTGATCGGCGAGCCGGACGCCGCCGAACACCTCATCGCCCACCTGGCCGCGCGGACCGACCACCCCTACGTCGTCGTCGGCGTGGTGCCCGTCGGCGCGGGCTCCCTCACCAGCGGCGTTCCCGTCGCCGCCCGCCTCGCCGCGACCATGCCCGAGACGGTGACCGGCGACGCGAACCCCGTCCTCGGCGCCGTCCGCAGCCACCACGCCGACCTGGTGCTCGTGGCCCCCGGCGCCCGGATCGCCGGCGAGCGCCTGCGCCGCGTCGCCTGGGCCCTGCACGACGAGGGCCTCGAACTGGCCGTCTTCCCCGGCCTGGTGGAGATATCCGTCAAGCGGCTGGAGACCCTCTCCGCCGGCGGGATCGCCGTCCTGCGCGTCGCGCCGCCCGTGCGCGCAGGCGTACAACCCCTGCTCAAGTCGGTGCTCGACCGCGTCGGCGCCGCCCTCGGGATCCTCGCGCTCTCGCCGTTCCTCCTCGCCGTCGTGCTGGCGATCCGCGTGGGCTCGCGCGGCCCCGCCTTCTACAGCCAGCGGCGCATCGGCCGCGACGGAGTCCCCTTCGTCATGTGGAAGTTCCGCACGATGGTGGTGGACGCCGACCGGCTCAAGGCCGAACTGGCCGGGGCCAACGAGAACGACGGCCTGATGTTCAAGATGCGCCGCGACCCCCGCGTCACCCGGGTGGGCCGACTGCTGCGCCGCACCTCCATGGACGAACTGCCGCAGCTCTTCAACGTGCTGACGGGCAGCATGTCCCTGGTCGGCCCCCGCCCCCCGCTCCCGGAGGAGGTGGCGGAGTACGACGAGGTCGAGCTGCGTCGGCTCTCGGTGCGCCCTGGCATGACCGGTCTGTGGCAGATCAGCGGACGGTCCGACCTGTCCTGGGACGAAACGATTCAGCTTGATCTCCAGTACGTCGACAACTGGTCCTTCACCAGCGACGTCGACGTGATGGGCCGCACGCTCCGCGCCGTCGTCGACGGTCGCGGAGCGTACTGAGCGACCCGTGGACAGGTCAGTTCCGCTCCAGCCACCAGCGGTAGGTGGACGCGATGCCGTCCTTCAGCGGGATGCCCGGCTTCCAGCCCAGCGAGGTCAGACGCGACACGTCCAGCAGCTTGCGCGGCGTCCCGTCGGGCTTCGAGGTGTCCCAGGCGAGCCGGCCCTCGAAGCCGGTCACCTCGGCGACCGTCTCCGCGAGCGCCTTGATCGTCAGGTCCTCGCCGCAGCCGATGTTGACCGGCTCGTCCCCGTCGTAGCGCTCCAGCAGCACCGCGCAGGCCGCCGCCAGGTCGTCCACGTGCAGGAACTCCCGGCGTGGGGTGCCCGACCCCCACAGGGTGACCTCCTCGCGCCCCTCGACCGCGGCCTCGTGGAAGCGGCGGATGAGGGCGGGCAGGACGTGCGAGGACTCCAGGTCGAAGTTGTCGCCCGGACCGTAGAGGTTCGTGGGCATCGCCGAGACGTACGAGGCCCCGTACTGCCGGCGGTACGACTGGACCTGCACGATGCCGGCGATCTTGGCCAGGGCGTAGGCCTCGTTGGTCGGCTCCAGCGGGCCGGTCAGCAGGGCGTCCTCGCTGATCGGCTGCGGGGCCAGCTTCGGGTAGATGCAGGACGAACCGAGGAACAGCAGACGGGCGACACCGGCCGCGTGCGCGCCGGCGATCACGCTGAGCTGGATCCTGAGGTTGTCCTCCAGGAACTGCACCGGGTACGTGCTGTTGGCCATGATGCCGCCCACCTTGGCGGCGGCCAGCACGACCGCGTCCGGCCGGACGTCGCGCAGGTACGCCTCGGTCGCGGCGGCGTCGCGCAGGTCGAGATCGGCACGGCCCCGGGTGAACACCTCGTGGCCGTCGGCGGTCAGGCGGCGGGCGACCGCGGACCCCACGAGGCCGCGGTGTCCGGCGACGAAGACACGGGCGTGCGGGGGCAGGAGCGGCGGCGTACTTGTCATACCGCCGATGATGCCAGGCCGTTGGCGCCCACCACCGGGGAGCCCGGGATCCCGGGGCCCGCCGCGAGCCCCGGCCGGGGCGCGTGTACGGTACCCATCCGACCCCGGGGGCCGGGTCCGTAGGCACGACCGACCGCCCGCAGGACACCGCCGGCGCCGCGCGCCGGCGCGCACACACCGAGGCACGGCCTCGACCGACGACAATCGACCACGGGGGGACCCCACATGGGCAAGACCGCACTGATCACCGGCGTCACCGGACAGGACGGCTCGTACCTCGCCGAGCTCCTGCTCTCCAAGGGCTACACGGTGCACGGGCTCGTGCGGCGGTCCTCCAGCTTCAACACGGAGCGGATCGACCACATTTACCAGGACCCGCAGACGGCGAATCGTTCCTTCGTCCTGCATCACGCCGATCTCTCCGACGGCGTGGCCCTGGTGAACCTGCTGCGCGACATACGTCCCGACGAGGTCTACAACCTCGGCGCCCAGTCCCACGTCCGCGTCTCCTTCGACGCGCCCCTGTACACCGGCGACGTGACCGGACTCGGCGCGCTGCGGCTGCTGGAGGCCATCCGGGCCAGCGGCGTGCAGACCCGCATCTACCAGGCCTCGTCCTCCGAGATGTACGGCGCCACCCCGCCGCCGCAGAACGAGTCCACGCCGTTCCACCCGCGCAGCCCCTACGGCGCCGCCAAGGTGTTCGCGTACTGGACGACGGTCAACTACCGCGAGGCGTACGACATGTTCGCCGTCAACGGGATCCTCTTCAACCACGAGTCCCCGCGCCGCGGCGAGACCTTCGTGACCCGGAAGATCACCCGCGCGGTCGCCCGCATCAAGGCCGGCCTCCAGGACCACCTCTACCTCGGCAACCTCGACGCCGTGCGCGACTGGGGCTACGCCCCGGAGTACGTGGACGCGATGTGGCGGATGCTCCAGCAGGACGAGCCGACCGACTACGTGGTCGCCACCGGAGTCGCGGCCACGGTACGGGAGTTCGTGGAGTCCTCCTTCTCCCACGCCGGCCTCGACTGGAACGACCACGTCCGCTACGACCCGAAGTACGAGCGCCCGAGCGAGGTCGACGCCCTCATCGGCGACGCCTCGAAGGCGCAGGAGCTGCTTGGCTGGAAGCCGTCGGTCCTGGTCCCCGAATTGGCGCGCATCATGGTCGACGCGGACATCCGGCAGGTGGAGGACCAACTCGCGGGCGTGAGCGTCCGGATCGACCGCTGAGGACGTATATTTCGCCTGTGCTTTGCCGTGTTCCGGCCGGGCGGCGCGGCTTTCCGCGCCCCTGGCCGGGGCAAAGCTGCCGTATGTCCGAAGTGCGTCCTCCGTGTTGAGCCCGGTTGATTCCAAGTTGGCATTCATTGGGTCAAGTGAGGTGACCGGGCCTTCGCGTGAGCCCTAGTCTGCGCCAGTACATATGGCTGTTCGGATAGTTCCAGCCATCAAACCGGGCAATTGCCCTGGGGGGTTCATGCGTAGATCCAGAGGGCTGACTGCTGCCCTCGTCCTGTCCCTGACCGGCGCCGGCACCGGCCTGGGCCTGGTGTTGATACCCGAGGCGTCCGCCATCACGGCGCCGGTGGCCTTCACCGCCGACGAGCTGCCCACCTGGCAGCCGAACGGCGTCGTGTTCGCGATGGCCGAGGCGAACGGCACCGTCTTCGCCGGAGGCACCTTCTCCACCGTCCGCCCGCCCGACGACAGCGGCAGCACCACCGAGCAGGACGCCGTGAACTTCGTGGCCCTCGACGCGGCCACGGGCAACCCGACCTCCTGCGCGCTCGCCTTCACGGTCGGCGAGGGCACCGCGACCGTCCGGGCGCTGGCCGTCTCCAAGGACGAGAAGACGCTCTACGCGGGCGGTTACTTCGGCGCCGTCAACGGCACCCCGGTCTCCAGCCTCGCGGCGATCGACATCGAGACCTGCACCCCCAAGGCCGCCTTCCACCCGAGCTTCCCCGCCACCGTGCGCGCGCTGGCCGTCTCCGACGACACCCTGTACGCGGCCGGCGACTTCGGCTCCGTCGAGGGCCAGACCCGCGAGCGGTTCGCCGCGGTCGACGCCGGCACCGGCGCGCTCAAGCCCTTCGTCGCGAACGCCGACGAGCCCGGCCGGGCCCTCCAGCTCAGCAACGACGGCAAGAACCTGCTGATCGGCGGCGACTTCTTCTCCGTCAACGGCACCAACTCGCACGCGCTGGCCGTCGTCGACGCCACCACCGGCGCCGTCGCCAAGACCTACGCCACCATCCCCTCCAACTCGGTGGTCAAGCACATCTCCGCCGACGCGACGGGCTACTACACGGCCAACGAGGGCTCCGGCGGCGGCGTCTTCGACGGGCGCCTCGGCCTCGGCCTCGACTTCAACGAGAAGTGGCGCGACCGCTGCCTGGGCGCCACCCAGTACGTGCTCCCGTACGACGGGGTGCTCTACAGCTCCTCGCACGCGCACGACTGCTCCACCGAGCGGGAGTTCCCGGACGGCAAGCGGCACTTCCTGCTGGCGCAGCCGACCGACCACAACGGCGCCGCCCCCGCGCCCGTGGACGGCTTCGTGCGCGGCCCGCGCAAGCTCGGCTGGCACCCCACCGCCAACGACGGCATCGGCGAGGGCATCGGCCCGCGCGTCATGTCCGTGGCGCAGAAGGGCGACGTCAAGTACATGTGGGTCGGTGGTGAGTTCACCCTCATCAACGGCAAGGCTCAGCAGGGCCTGACCCGCTTCGCCTCCACCGGTGACGTCGGCGCCCCGACCACCCCGGTCGCGAGCGCGGCGAGCGTCAAGCCCGGCGAGGCCCAGGTCCGCTGGCGCACCAGCTACGACCAGGACGACAGCAAGCTGACGTACCGGATCTACCGCAACGGCTCGGGCACCCCGATCCACACCATGACCGCCGACTCCCTGGAGTTCGAGCGGCCGCAGGCCTCCTGGACCGACACCACCGTCAAGGCCGGGCAGGCGTACACCTACCGCGTGACCGCCACCGACGCCGCCGGCAACACCAGCGCGCTGTCCACGAGCGTCTCCGTGACCGTCCCGACCTCGGTCCAGTCCTACCCGGACAGGGTCCGGGCCGACGGCGCGAACCTGTACTGGCGCTACGACGACACCGTGAGCCCGTTCGTCGCGGACTCCTCCGTCGCCGGCAACACCAGCGGCATCCAGGTCAACGCCCCGGCCCTGCGCCAGAGCCCCGGCGCCGTCAGCGGCACCAGCACGGCGATGGGCTTCAACGGGTCGAGCCAGCAGGTCCACAGCGACCACCGCCAGGACGTGGGCACCTCGTACACCATCGAGACGTGGTTCAAGACGAACACCACGCGCGGCGGCAAGCTGATCGGCTTCGGCAACAACACGACCAGCAGCAGCGGTTCGTATGACAAGCAGATCTACATGACCAACACCGGTCGTCTGTTCTTCGGCGTCTACAACGGCTCCGCCCGCACCGTCTCCACCGGCCTCTTCGACACCTACAACGACAACAAGTGGCACCACGTCGTCGCCACGCAGGGCCCCGGCGGCATGGCGCTGTACGTCGACGGTCAGAAGAAGGACTCCAACAGCATCACCAACCACACGCCGTACGCGGGCTACTGGCACGTCGGCGGTGACAACCTGAGCAGCTGGCCGAGCCGTCCGACCAGCAACTTCTTCGCCGGGCAGATCGACGAGACCGCCGTCTACCCGTCCGTGCTCACCCAGGCCCAGGTCAAGTCCCACTTCGACCTGGCGAAGGCCCCGACCGACACGGTCTCCAAGGTCGCCGTGACCGAGGACACCTACGTCAACCAGGGCGCCCCGAACGCCGCCTACGGCACCTCCACCCAGCTCGCCGTGCGCGGCACCTCCGCCTACGAGAGCTACCTGCGCTTCACCCTCCCGGCCGCGCCGGCCGGGCAGGTCCTGAAGGCCGCCTCGCTCCAGGTCAAGACCTCCACGCAGGCGGGCGCCGGCAGCGCCGACACCGTCTCCGTGGTCCCGGTCACCGGCACCTGGAACGGAACGGACAGCACGTTCAACACCAAGCCCACCCTCGGCACCACCACGCTCGGCAGCATCACGGGCGTGCCGGACGGCTCGGCGATCCAGAGCATCGAACTGGACACCGCCGCGCTCACCCCGGTGCTGGGCGGCGCCTACAGCCTCGGTCTGACCAGCACGGGCACCGACCCGCTGTGGCTGTGGTCCTCCGAGGCGACCGCCGCGGACGCCGCTCCGCAGCTGATCCTCACCTTCGGCGCGAAGCAGTAACGAGCCGACGACCGTACGGGGCCCGGACGCACGCGCCGGGCCCCGTACGCGCACGACGACCGATCGACCACCCGGCACGTCCGGTGAGCACAGGAGCCCCGATGTACCGACGCACCGCAGCGGCTGCTGTCCTGCTGGCCGCCGCCCTGACCCTGACCGCCTGCGGCTCCGGGGGTGACGACAAGGCCGCCGCCCCCGCCTCCTCGGACAAGGCGAGCGCGGCCTCGCCGAAGCCCCCCGCCGCCTCCCCGGTCCCCGACCCCGCCGACGCCCCCGCGCCCTCCGGCGCGGCCGTCGCGCCGGACGCCAAGCCCTCGGGCCCCGTCCTGCCGGACGCGAAGCTCACCCCGAAGACGGGCAGCTTCAAGGAGAACGAGAAGAAGTACCTCAGCGGTCGCGTCCCCGAGAAGATGGACCCCGCCGCCGTCCTCCAGACCGGCCAGGAGACCTGCCAGCGGGTGGAGCGCACCGCCAAGCGCGACAAGGACGCCGCGGCCGCCTCGATCGCCTCCGGGGAGATCACCGGGGCGAAGGACGCCATCGAGAACCTGTGCCCGGAGCAGAAGCCCGTCCTCGCGATGGCGCAGAAGGGCTTCGGGGACTCCCCGGCCGCCGCCCCGGCCCCCGGCACCTACCGCGCCGTGACCCAGAACCCGGCCTGCGCCTGGGAGGCCAAGGGCAAGGACGGCAACGTCCTCGCCTCGGGCCCCGAGACCCCGGCCAAGCCCGGCGACCGGATCACCGCCACCGTCCCCGCCGGCACCACCGAGTTCCGCTCGACGTCCTGCTACGCCTGGCTCCCCGCGTAGGGCCCGCCCCGACGCGCGAACGCCGCCGCACCCCACGGGGGTACGGCGGCGTTCGGTCTTTCGCCGGTCGCGAGGGCTGCGCCGTCAGCGGCGCGCGGCATTCCCGTAGACCTCCAGCAGGGTGTCCACCACGGCGTCCATGGAGTAGGACCGCGCGGCCAGTTCGCGGGCGGCCAGGGACGCGGCGGCCCCCGCGGCGGGCTCCAGGAGCTTCAGGACGGCCTGTGCGACCCCGTCGGGACCCGGGTCGACGGCGTGGCCGGCCCCGGCGGCGGCGATGTCGCGGGCCAGCCCGTTGGAGTGCGTCACCACCGCGGGCACGCCCACGGCCAGGGCCTCCAGGACCGACATCGGGAACGGTTCGTCCACCGAGGGCAGTACGTACACGTGGGCCCGGCGCAGCTCCGACAGCACCCCGTCGCCCGACAGGGCCCCGGGCACCGTGAACCGCGCCCCCAGCCCCAGCGCGTCGATCCGCGCCCGCACCGCGGCCGACTCGCCCTCGTCGGGGCCCGCCACCACGAAGCGCGCCTCCGGGTGCGCCGCCAGCACCGCCGGAGCGGCGTCGACGAAGTCCACCGGCCGCTTGCGCGACTGGAGCCGGGCCGCGTACAGGATCCGCGGCGGCCCGCTCGGCGTCGGCCGCGCCTCCTGCGCCGGAGTGCCGTTGACCAGCCGTACCGCCCGCTCCAGTGGGCCGCCCACCACCGCCTCCAGCCCCGCCCGCTCGTGCGGGGTCAGGTACAGCAGCGCGTCGGCCCCGCGCAGCAGTCGGCGTACCGCCACCGCGTCCAGCACCTTGGCCAGCGCCTTCCCGCTCGGGTCCACCATCCCGTGGGTCTGGAGCACGAGCGGCTTGCCCGCCCGCAGCGCGGCCAGCGCCACCGGGAGCGTCACCAGGTCCCGCGCGAGGTGGACGTGGACGAGATCGGCCTCCCGCACCAGCCGACCCGCCGAGGCCAGCAGCGCCGGCGAGGTCATGCCGCTGAAGCCGAGCGGCAGGATCCGCCGGGCCGGGAACAGTTTCGCGGGCACCCCCTCCACGGAGGTCGGCCACGGGTCGAAGCCCTCGCCCAGCGCGAGCAGTCGCGCCTCGTGGCCGCGCTCCCGCAGCCCCTTGGCCAGGTTCAGCGCGACCCGCACCGGCCCGCCGAAGGCGTGCGAGGGGGAGTGCAGGGTGACGGCGTGCAGGACTCTCACTTGGGCTCCTCGACCGGGCGGCGGCGCCCGTCCTGGGTCTGCAGGGTCAGTTCGGGCAGGTCCTTGTGGACCACGGCCCCGGCGCCCGCCACCGCGCACCGGCCGACCGTCACGCCCGCCAGCACGGTCGCCCGCACGGCCACCCACGCGCCGTCCTCGACGGTGATCGGGGCGTTGCGGTAGCGGAAGTCGGCGGCCCGGTGGTCGTGCGAGCCGGTGCACAGCATCGCCTCCTGCGACAGGCAGACGTTCGCCCCGACGCTCACCGGCTCCAGGTTCAGGATCCAGACGCCCTCGCCGATCCAGGCGTGGTCCCCGACGGTCAGCTTCCACGGCCACAGGACCCGCACCCGGTGCCGGATCAG
This sequence comes from Streptomyces sp. NPDC048606, assembly GCF_040650855.1. Taxonomy (NCBI): domain Bacteria; kingdom Bacillati; phylum Actinomycetota; class Actinomycetes; order Kitasatosporales; family Streptomycetaceae; genus Streptomyces; species Streptomyces sp. NPDC048606. Next base: position 405,283 of record NZ_JBEZIB010000002.1, read on the forward strand.
GACGCCCTCGCCGATCTTCGCGCCGAAGGCCCGCAGCAGTGCCACGCGCAGCCGCGCCGGACAACACCACGCCATGAAGACGGTGTTCATCACGGCGAACCACAGGGCCTGCGTCAACAGCCCCCGCCCCTTGTCGTATCCGGCCAGCGTGAAGGCAGGAAGATCACGCAACAGTCGCCCCTCGTCGTCCACCCCGACGCGCCTCCCAGGGCGCGGAACGCTCAGACTAGACTGCGCCCGGATCGCGCACAGGGGTGGGGGCAACATGGCTACGGACGTACGTGGACCGGCCGTTGCGCCCGCGCCGGCGCCGCCCGAGGACGAAGCGCAGTGGGGTCGCGTCACCACGCCGCGCACGCTGCTCTCGCGGGCCCTGTCCGTGCCCCTCGCCCTCGGGTTCACGATCTTCCTGCCGTTCCTCGTCGCCGTCCAGAGCGGGGCCGGCGCCCGCGACGCGGCCTTCCACCTCCAACTCCTGCTGACGACGTACGCGGGCGCCCGACTCTCCGCGATGGTCCTCACCAGCCGCCGCAAGCTCCTCCAGGGCTCCTTCTGGCTGTTCGTCTACATGGCCATGGGCGTGGCCCCCCTGGCCCAGGCCGTCCTCGGGCAGGTCCCGACCCCCGTCGTCGGCCCCCGCTACGACCTCACCCTCGCCATCGGACTGGTCCTGCTGGGCTGCCTCGCCTTCGACGTCGGCGTGCTCCTCGCCCGCCACCGGCCCGCCGGCCGCGCGGGCGGCTCCCAGAAGGAGCCCCGCCCGGTCATGGCCCACCGCCGCCGCCTCCAACTCCTGACCGTCCTCGCCTTCCTGGGCAGCGCGGCGTTCATCGCGAAGCTCGGCGGCCCGGCCGTCTTCTTCTCCAGCCGCCAGGAGATCATCGCCGGCATCGAGGAGGCCGGCGTCTCCAACGGCGACGGCCAGGCGGGCCAGGCCCTGCTGCGCGGCTTCGGCACCGTGCCGGCGCTGCTCGCGCTGCTGCTCTACACGCGCTGGCTGATCACGTCCCGCTTCGCCCGCCGCAAGGTCTCCGTCATCCTCGTGTGGGCCGGCCTCGCCGCCCTGAACGTGGTGGTCAACAACCCGATCTCCAACCCCCGCTACTGGTTCCTCACCGTCATGTTCGCGCTGCTGTTCACCGTCTTCCCGGTGAGCGCCGCGATGTACCGGGTGGCGCTGTCGATGGCCGTCGTGGTCGCCCTGCTCGTCTTCCCCTTCGCGGACCGCTTCCGCTACGACGAGAAGAACTACAAGCCCGTCGAGACGACCTCGTTCCTGGAGCCGATGGCGCTCAAGGACTACGACCAGATCGGCATGTTCGCGAACACCATCACCTTCTCCAACTCCGGCCCCGGCCACTTCTACGGCCGCCAGCTCGCCGGCTCGATCTTCTTCGCGGTGCCCCGCTCGGTGTGGCCCGGAAAGCCCCGCGACACCGGCGTGATGGTCGGCCAGTGGATGGGCACCGTCAACACCAACCTGTCCTCCCCGATCTGGGCCGAGCTGTGGCTCGACTTCGGCCCCCTCGGCATGGGCGCCGGCCTGATGGGCATCGGGTACGCCGCCGCCCGCGTCGACCGCCGCTACGCCCGGCGCGCCACCCGCCGCTCGCCACCGGGCAGCCTCATCTCGGTGGTGGTCCCGCTGGTGGCCGGCTACTCCTTCATCCTCCTGCGCGGCCCGCTGCTCCAGGCCTCGGGCCGGGTCGCCATCGCCGCCCTGTGCCTCGCGCTCGTGGCCACGTACCGCACCGACGCCAAGACCACCCTGCGCTAGACCCGGGCCCGGCGGGGGCCCTCAGGAGGGGCGGGGGAGGGGTTCCGCGATGCCGGCCCGCTTGTAGGTCCGCATCAGCAGCGCGGTCTCCGTCGAGTTGACCCCTTCGAGCCCGGCGAAGACCCGGGTCGTGAAGGCGTACAGGTCCCGGATGTCGCGGTGGCTGGAGTAGCCGAGGAGCGCCGCGCCGCCCGTGGTCACCACCAGGTGCCGTACGGCCGGCTCCCGCGCCAGCCGCCGGATCGCCGCGTCCAGCCGGCTGTGCGTGACCCCGAGCCGGAACCGGGCCTCCACCGGGTAGCCCAGTACCGCCGGATCCGCGTGCAGCCGCAGGTGCAGCACGTGCGAGGACATCAGCCGGGTCAGGCGCCGCCGCGCCGTGCTCTCGCCCACCCGCAGCTCCCGGGCCAGCCGGGTGGTCGACATCCGGGCGTCCCGGCCCAGCAGCGCGACCAGGGCCCGGTCCAGCTCGTCCACGACCAGGGGTTCGGGCAGCGGCGCGCCCGCCATGACCAGCCGGCGCACCTCGGTGGGCTCGTCGTCGTACGGGGCCCAGTCCGCCGCCGTGAGCAGCAGCCGCAGCACCACGCCGGAGTGGATGTCCACCACCCCGTCCAAACGCCCGACCACCGTGTCCACCAGGGCCAGCAGCGCCTCGTGATCGGGCGCGTTCAGCTCGGCGTACACCTCCAGCGCCCCGGTGGCGACCTCCACGGACCGGGTCTCCGGCCGCCGGGCCAACGCCAGGGCGGTCTCGTGGACCCGGCCCGGGGCGCAGCGCACGGCCAGCTCGGCGGTGATGCCCTCGCCCTGGTACTCGGGGACCAGCGCGGCGGTGAAGCGGACGTGCCCGGTGGCCGTCATGCGCTCCAGGCGGCGGGCGACGGTCCGTTCGTGGACCCCGATGGCGGCGGCGAGCGGGGCGAACCCGGCGCGCGGGTCGCGGTGCAGGGCGCGCAACACCCGGTGGTCGACCTCGTCCAGGACCGGAAGGGATGCGGCGCTCACGGCTGTCTCCGGGGATGGGGGGCGGACGGGGGGAGCCCCGCCGTCCGTACGGGGCGGCCGGGTACGGGGCGGCCGGGCGGCCCGCCCGACGGGGCGGCCGGGCGGCGGTGGCCGGGGTGAGCGTACGGCCGGGGCGACCGTCGGCCGGGGGTGACCGCACAGCCGGGGTGACCGTACGGCACGGTCGGACGGCGTCGGTCGGCGTGCCCGAGGAGGGCCCGTGCGGGGCGCCGGCCGCCGGAATCCACCGCGCGGGGGCACCCGTATGCCTCGTTCACCCGATTATGGGGCCCGGTATTGCCGGGGGCGCGGCGGGCGCCGGACATTGTGATGCGGATGGCGCCGCGTCCCCGGCCGACGACGGGGGCGCGGCGAACCCCTCCGCTCCCTGCCTCGGCCGCTCGGCCACTCCCCGAACAGGTGGTACGTATGACGTCCACGGACGCCCAGGTCGCCCGCCCCTCCAGACCCACCGTGCGCGCGACCCCCGCCACCGCCGTGATCGCCTCCGTCGTGCTGGTGGAGCTCTCCAGCGGCATCACCCAGGGCTTCCTGTCCCCGCTGCTGCGCGGGCTGACGGAGACCCTGCGGGTGTCGGCCGCGGACCTGAACTGGATCAGCATCGCCAACCTGCTGGCCAGCGTCGCCTTCACCCCCGTGCTCTCCCGCATGGGCGACCTGTACGGCCACCGCCGGGTGCTGCGCTGGAACCTGGCGATCGTGCTGCTCGGCTCGGTCCTGGTCGGCCTCAGCCGTTCCTTCGGCACCCTGCTCGTCGGCCAGATCCTCCAGGGCGCCTTCGCCGGCTTCTTCCCCCTGCTCGTGGGCATCCTGCGCAACCGCGCCGGCAAGGCCGGGGCCGACGCGGACGGCGAGAGCCGCCGCGGCATCAGCCTCATGGTCGCCGCCCTCGTCGGCGGCATCGCCTTCGGCCTGGTCGCCAGCGGCTTCGTGGCCAAGGCCGTGGACAGCCCGACCGCCGCCCTGTGGGTGCCCGCCGTCGCCACCGCCGTGGCCCTCGCCGTCACGTGGCCGCTGCTGCCCGAGTCCGAGCACCGTCCGGGCGGGCGGGTCGACTGGGCGGGCGGCCTGCTGCTCTGCCTGGGCCTGGTCGCGCTGATGCTCGGCCTCGGCCTCGGCGGCACCCCCGGCTGGGAGTGGACCTCGGCGCGCACCCTCGCCGTCCTGGTGGGCGGGGCCCTGGTCACCGCGCTGTGGGTCGCGGTGGAACTGCGCACCCCCGAGCCGATGATCGACGTACGGATGTTCCGCCGCCGCAACGTCGTCGTGGTCTCCCTGGTCACCCTGACCTTCACCTTCGGCATGATCGGCCTCCAGGTCGCCAACCCCGTGTTCATGGGGACCGACCCCGCCGAGAACGGCTACGGCCTGGGCCTGGACCCCTTCGCCATCGGCCTCGCGATGCTGCCCAACATGCTCGCCCTCGCCCTCGGCGCCCTGCTGGCCCCCGCCCTCGCCGCGGCCGTCTCCGACCGGCTCACCCTCGTCGCGGGCTCGCTGCTGATGGCCGCCGGCTACCTGCTGTCCCTCACCTGCCACTCCGACCAGGCGCTGTTCCTGGCGGGCACCGCCGTCGCGGGACTGGGCACCGGCTTCCTCCAGCACTCCACGCGCACCCTCGCGGTGGAATCCGTACCGCACGACCGGACCTCGGTCGGTTCGGGCATCAACGAACTGCTGATCAACGTCGGGGGTTCCGTCGGCGCCGCCGCGGTCCTCACCGTCTTCGCCGCCCGCACCCCCGCCGGGCACGCCCTGCCCGCGCTGGGCGCCTACACCACCTCGTGGACCCTGTGCACCGTCGTCGCCCTCGCGGGCGCGGGCCTGGGCCTGCTCTACCGCGACCCGCGCGCCGGGGAGGCCCGTCGATGAACACCGTCGAGGCGACGCGCGAACGCGCCCGTGCCGTCCTCACCGCCCGCCAGGACGAGGTCCTCGACCTGAGCCACGCCCTGCACGCCGACCCCGAACTCGCCTACGAGGAGCACCGCGCCGCCCGCCGGATCGCCGACCTCCTGGAACGCGCCGGGTTCGACGTCACCCGGGGCGCGTACGGGCTGCCCACCGCGCTCGACGCGCGCGTCGGCGGCGGGGACCTGGTCATCGGGATCTGCGCGGAGTACGACGCCCTGCCCGGCATCGGCCACGCCTGCGGCCACAACGTCAACGGCGCGGCCTCGGTGGCCGCCGCCCTCGCGCTGGCCCCGCTCGCCGACGAACTGGGCATCACCGTGCGGCTGCTCGGCACACCGGCGGAGGAGTCCGGCGGCGGCAAGGTGGACATGCTCCGGGCCGGCGCCTTCGACGACGTGGCCGCCGCGATGATGGTGCACGCCGCGCCCTCGGACTCGGTCGGCATGAGCTCGCTCGCCATCAGCAGTTGGAAGGTCGCCTACACCGGCCGCGCCGCGCACGCCGCCGCGATGCCGGAGCGCGGGATCAACGCCGCCGACGCCATGATGATCGCCCAGGTGGCCATCGCCGCCCACCGCCAGCAGATGCGGCCCGGCGCGGTCGTCTCGGGCGTGGTGACCGGCGGCGGCGAGGCCGCGAACGTCATCCCCGCCCGCACGGCCGCCGAGTACGACTGCCGGGCCGTCACCAGCGCGGAACTCGCCGAGCTCCAGGCCCGCGTCCGCGCCTGCTTCGAGGCCGGGGCGCTGGCCACCGGGGCCGAACTCCTCCTGGAGACCGTCGGGAACGACTACGCGGACCTGCGCCAGGACTTCGACATCGGCCGCCGCTACCTCGCGGCCGCCCGCGACCTCGGACGCCGGGTCCAGGACTGCGACCCGACCCTGCGCGGAGGCTCCACCGACATGGGCAACGTCTCCCACGTCGTGCCCACCATCCACCCGATGATCGGCTACGACTGCGGGGACGCGATCATGCACAACCCGGAGTTCACCCGCCACGGAGTCTCCGCCGGAGCCGACCGCGCGGTCCTGGACGGCGGCCTGGCCATGGCCTGGACCGCGATCGACCTGGCCCGCGACCCGCTGCACCGCCAAGGCCTGCTCACCCGCCTCGCCTCCCGTGCCTCCGGGGCGGCGGGCGCCTGAGCGGGACCGGGGCGCGCGGCGGCCCCCCACGGCCGCCGCGCGCCCGCCCCGCACCCGGCGTACGCACTCAGACGGCGTACGCGCTCACACGGCGACGGGCGCCCCGGCCGGTTCGGCCGGCACCTTCAGCCGGGCCGCGCGCAGCCAACCGGCGGCGGCCTTCGCGGCGGAGCCCAGGGCCAGGCCCCAGGCGGCGCCGGCCACGCCCCACAGCGCGTACCCGCCCAGCAGCAACGCCACCGACAGCAGCGAGAACACCACCTGGAGGGAGAGCGTCGCCCTCGGGTTCAGCACGCGCAGCGTCAGCAGCGCGCAGGTGCCCAGCCCCATCACCGCGTACTGCGCGCCCGTCGCCGGCAGCAGCGCGGACGCGGCCGTCCAGGTGTCGCCCAGCAGGTGCCGGCCCAGCCGCTCCGGCAGGGCGTACAGCACCGCCGCCCAACCGGCGCCCAGCACCGCGAGGGCCGCGCCCATCAGCGCGGTCAGCCGGATCACGCCCCGCTTGCCGGACGCCCGCCCGACCACCGGCGGCCCGAAGGCGTTCGCCGAGTTGAACAGCACGTTCAGCGGCCCGAAGAGGGTGGTCGCGCCGCGCAGCGCGCCGACGGCGAGCGGGGTGGCGAAGACGCCGAGCCCCAGGACGGCGAGCTGGCTCGATCCGTTGCCCACCGCGAACTCGACGACGAACCGCCGGCCCAGGTGGCCCCGGCCGAGGTACGGCCGCAGTTCGGCGCGGGCGCCCCGGACGTACGGGCGCAGCAGCCACAGGCCGAGCGCCAGCGCGGGCAGCGCGGACAGCCCCCACACCAGCACCAGCCGGCCCGCGGAGGCCCCGGCCGGCTGCGCGGCCAGCGCCACGACCACGCACACCAGCCGCAGCGCGTCCGCCGCCAACGCCCGTTCGGGCGCCCGCAGCGCGGAGAAGCAGTAGCGCAGCCCGTCCTGGACGAGGACGAACGGCAGGACCGCGCCCAGCGCGAGGAACGCCCCTCCCGCGCCCCGGGGCAGGGCCAGACCGACGCCGGCGAGCACCAGGGCGGCGACCGTCGAGGCGGCGGCGGAGAACAGCACCGAGGAGCGGCACACGACGCCGAGGCGTTCGCCCTTCTCCAGCACCACGGTCTGGCCGACGTAGGCCATGTTCAGCCCGAGGAGCACGCTGAAGGCCACGTACACCATCGAGAAGTCGGCGAAGTCGGACGCGGACGACAGCCGGGCGGCCAGCACCAGGACCAGGATGTTCGTGGCGCTGGAGGCCGCCTGGTCCAGGATCGAGGAGACCGCGGCGAGACCCCGCCGGCTCACCTCTGGCCCGTGCGGACCGTGCGCAGCGCGACGGTGTCGCCGGCGTCCCCCGACGGGGGCCCGTCGGAGCCGTCGCCGCGCGGCGCCGGCCCGTCGGGAGCGCCGCCCGCCGGGGCGGCCGAGGCGGCGGAGCCGCGGGTCGCGCCGCGCTTGTCGCCGGGCTGCGGGGCGTGGAGCACCGCGCCGAGGACGGTGCCGCCGGCGCCGCTGATCAGTTCGCGGATCCGGGCCAGGTCGCTGCGGTACACGGCGCGCGGGTCGCAGACCACCAGTACCCCGTCGACGCGGTCGACGAGCGCGAGCGCGTCGGCGTAGGACAGGACGGGCGGCGCGAGCACCACGACGGTGGAGTTGGGGGAGTCGGCCTCGGAGATCAGCCGGGTGGCGCGCGGGGAGGTCAGGGAGCGGGCGACGTTGCGCACCCGCTCGCCCGGGATCAGGTCGAAGGAGCCCGATTCCCCGGCGTCCACCACGAGCCGGCGGCCCTCGGGCCAGTCGGAGTCGGCGGACTGCCCGTCGCCCGCGCCTTGGCTCCAGCGCGGACGTGCGCCCGCCTCGGTCGGCAGCTGGCCGGCGAGGACGGGGGTGCGCAGGTCGGCCTCGATGAGCAGGACGTCCTTGCCGGTCTCGGCGAAGGAGGCGGCCAGGTTCACGGCCACGGCGGCGGCGGCCTCGCTGCTGCCGCGCGGGGCGACGACCAGGAGCCGGCGCCGGTCGGCGAAGCGGGAGTCGTAGGCCAGCCGGAAGGCCACCGAGCGGTATTCCTCGGCGAGCCGGGGATCGGCCTCGCCGGCCGCGAGGAGCGGTCCGCCGCCGGTGCGGTCCCGGGGCAGGGAGCCGAGCACGGGCGCGCGCAGGGCCCGCGACACGTCGCCCTCGGAGCGCGGGGCCGGGTCGAAGACGAGCCGGACCCAGGCGGCCAGCAGGCCGAGCGCCAGCCCCACGGCGGTGCCGAGCGCGAGCGACATCGGCAGGCCCGGCCCGTCGGCGCCCGAGGGCGGGGTGGCGGAGCTGGTGACCCGGCCGGGGGTCATGTCCAGGGCCTCAAGCTTGGTGATCTTGCCGTTGTAGCCGCCGACCTCGCTCTGGAGGTCGGTCTTGGAGGAGGTGGCGGCGTCGCGCGCGGCCCCGGCCGGCATCCGGGCGATCTCCTTGGCCAGCTCGTCGAGCTCCTTGGCCACCGGGTCGCGCTGGTCCTTGTACCCCTTGACCATGCGGTCGCGGGTGGCGTCGAGGGCCTCCTGCCGCTTCAGCAGGTACGCCTCCGACATGGCGTTGGCGCGCTTGGCGGCCTGCGTGGGGGAGGCGGCGGTGTAGGTGAACCGCAGCACCATGGTCTGGGGCGGGTTGGTCACCTGGAGCCCGGCGCGCAGGGCCTTGAAGTCCTTCTCGGCGACGCCGAGCTTCTGCCTGGCGGCCTCCGCGATGGAGCTGGAGAGCGCGACCTGGCGCTCCGAGCCGATGTTGATGGCCTTGTCGGGGGCCAGGCTCGGGTTGAACGGGTCGTCGGTGGGCGCGCGCAGCACGACGTCGGCGGAGGCCACGTAGGTGTCCGCGGTGGATATGCCGAGGTAGACGCCGCCCAGCAGACCGATGCCCAGGCCCGCGCCGAGGAGCCGGCGGTAGCGCAGGAGCTGCCTGAACTGGTCCCTCAGGAGGTCGGGTTCGTCCTCGGTGGGGACCGCTGCCGGTCGGTTCGTCTCGCTCACGGCCTGTGGCCCCCCAGTGCTTCTTCCATCAGTGCGTCGATGCGGGCCAGGCCCGCCTCACGGCTCAGGTGGGCCGCCACGTGGGCGGGCCCGGCCGAGCCCAGCGCGTCCGCCCCCTCGGGGTCCTCGGCCAGGGCCCGTACGGCCTTCAGCAGGGCCGCGGGGTCCTCCGGCGGTACGAGGACGCCGGCGCCGGAACGTTCCACCTCCTGGGCGGTCCCGCCCCGCGCCGCCACGGAGGCGACGACGGGACGGCCCGCCTGGAAGTAGGAGGTCAGCTTGGACGGCACGCTCATGTCCATCACGGCCGCGTGCTGCGTGACCGCGAGCACGTCCGCCGCGGCGAGGATATCGGGGAACTCTCCGTCCGCGGCAGGGGGGATGATGTCCAGGTTCGGCACGTCCGCCGCCAGGTCGGCGAGGGCCTGGCGCTGACTGCCGTCGCCCATCAGCACGAACCTGACCTCCGGGTCCAACCGGGCCGCCCCGACCAGGACTTCGAGGCCCTGCTTGAGCCCCATGTTCCCGGAGTGCAGCACGACCGTCTGGCCGGGGGCCCAGCCCAGGTGGTGCCGGGTCTCGCCGCGCGGCCTGCTGGGCTGCGGCACGTGCGACCAGTTCGGCACGATCCGGATCCGGCCGGGGTCCACGCCCATGCCGACGACCCGCTCCACGAAGGTCTCGTGGATGACGCCGACCAGCGTGGCGCGCCGCAGCGCGTACGCCTCCGCCCGCCCGGCCAGCGCCGCCGCCTTGTCGCCGCCGCTGATGCCGCTCTGCGCGGCGGCCGCGCCCATCAGGTCCTGGACGACGGGGACGAAGGGCACCTTCCACTTCGCCGCGAACCGCGCCGCCAGCACGCCGCCGGCCAGGCTCGGCATCTGCGCGAGGATCGCGTGCGGCTTCGGCATCCGGGGCGGGGCCACCGCGCCGTGCAGCAGAATCGATCCTTCGAACAGGGCCCGCTTCACGGCGGTCTGACGCGGCGGCACCGTGTGCGCGCGCCGGTGCACGGTCACCCCCGCACGCCGTTCCGTGCGCCGCAGCGCCCCCTTGTACTCCGCTTCGAGCGACCAGGCCGGATAGTGCGGCATGCCGGCGAGTACGTGCGTGTCGTGGCCGGTACTCGCCCAGTACTCCGCGATCTGGGTGGCGTACGGGCCGATGCCCGCGTGCTCGGGGGCGTAGTTGGTGGAAACCAGCAGCAGCCGCCGGTGACCGGATGTGGACACTGAACGTCCCCTTCTCCCCTGGATGATGCGCACGTCACCCTATGCGTTCACCGGCCGGGTGCGGAACGTCCACGCTATTGTCTGCTCATCCGCCACACCGGGGGGTGTGGTCGCTGGGGGGTAACTGACAATGGAGCACGACATGTCCGAGCCCGCGCCGGTCGCGCGCAGGCCGTACCGGGTCGGGTACGCGCCGGGCGCCTACGACCTCTTCCACATCGGACACCTGAACATCCTTCGGCACGCCCGCAGCCGGTGCGACTACCTGGTGGCCGGCGTGGTCTCCGACGAGATGGCCGAACTCGCCAAGGGGCGCCGTCCGATGATCCCCCTGGTCGAACGACTGGAGATCGTCCGCAGCGTCAAGTACGTCGACGCCGCCTTCGTGGAGACCGTCCCGGACAAGGTCGAGACCTGGAAGCAGGTCCGCTTCGACGTGATCTTCAAGGGCGACGACTGGCGCGGCACGCCCAAGGGCGACCGGCTGGAGAAGGACTTCGCCGCCCACGGGGTCGACGTCGTCTACTTCCCCTACACGGTGCACACCTCCAGCACCCAGCTGCGCCGCGCCCTGGACGCGCTCGCCGCCCCGCTGCCCGAGCAGCTCACCGCCGAACGGCGCTGAGCTCCCGGAACCACTTCGCGAGGAAGGCCGCCAGGAACAGGGCGGCCACCGCGCCCAGCGCCGCGTACGCCCAGGCGAACACCGGCCCGCCGCCCAGGAGAAGGAACACCAGGCAGAACACCCCGTAGTCCACCGGCAGCAGCGCCACCGCCCGCAGCGTCGAGGGCGCGGCGGCGGGACTGCCCGGCGCGGGCTTCGGCTTGAGCTTCTCCGTCAGCAGCCCGCCGAAGAAGGTGACCACGGCGGCGAACTGGAAGCCGAGCGGCACCAGCAGCCAGCCCGGACCGTGCGTCCCGTAGGCGTCGGGGAAGCGGTAGAAGGCGATCAGGACGCAGGAGTGCAGGGCGGTGAGCTTCGCCGCGTCCACGACGTGGTCGAGCCACTCGCCCGCCGCGCTGCCGCCCCCGCGCAGCCGGGCCAACTGCCCGTCGGCGGAGTCGAACGCGAACCCGACCGCGAGCGCGGCCCACACGGCCGCGCCCAGCCACCAGGACGGCGCCGCCAGCGCCACCGCCGCCACGGCGGCGAAGCTGAACGCGGCGCTGACCAGCGTGACCCCGTTCGGGGTGAGCCCCAGCGCGTACGACCCGGCGGCCAGGTACCGCCCGGCGGGCCGGTTGACGAACCGCGAGTAGAGGGACACCCCCTTCGCCGACTTCTGCGCCCTGCGCAGCTCCCCCAGCGCGGTCCCGACTCTGCCCATGCGTACCCCTGTTCGTGTGTCCGTGCGTTCGATGGTCCCCCGGGAAGCCCACATCATCGCAGGGCGAACGAAGCGCTCCGCTCCGGATGCGCCCCGACCTCCCCGGGCACCCTCGCCCGCGCCCCTACGACACCGCCCGCGAGGACACCGCCCCTACGACACCACCCGCAACAGCAGCACCGACCGCGCCGGAACCGTCACCGCCCGCCCACCCCGGTGCACCACCCCCGGAGCCGTCGCCTGGGACTCCCGCGAGGTGTCCAGCACCAGCTCGTACGCCTCCGCCCACGGCGCCCCCGGCAGCACCCACTCCACGGGCCGGTCCCCGGCGTGCAGCAGCGCGAGGAAACTGTCGTCGCTCACCTGCCGGCCCCGCTCGTCCCGCCCGGGGATGTCCCGCCCCGACAGGTACAGCCCCAGCGCGGCGGCCGGCGCGTACCAGTCCCGCTCGGTCATCTCCGCCCCCGCCGGGGTGAACCAGGCCAGGTCCCGCAGCCCGTCCGCACCCTGCGAGCGCCCCGAGAAGAAGGCCCGCCGGCGCAGCACCGGATGGTCCCGGCGCAGCGCCACCAGCCGCCGGGCCAGTGCGAACAGCTCGCTCCACGCCGGATCCCCCAGCAGCGACCAGTCCACCCACCCCGTCTCGTTGTCCTGGCAGTACGCGTTGTTGTTGCCGCCCTGCGTCCGGCCGAACTCGTCGCCCGCCACCAGCATCGGCACCCCCGTCGACAGCAGCAGCGTCGTCAACAGGTTGCGCAGCTGCCGCCGCCGCAGCGCACCGATCCGCGGGTCCTCGCTCTCGCCCTCCACCCCGCAGTTCCACGAGCGGTTGTCGTTGGTCCCGTCCCGGCCCGCCTCCCCGTTGGCGTCGTTGTGCTTGCGCTCGTACGTCACCAGGTCGCGCAGGGTGAAGCCGTCGTGCGCCGTCACGAAGTTCACCGAGGCGTACGGCCTGCGCCCGCCCCACGCGTACAGGTCGCTCGACCCCGACAGCCGGTAGCCGAGGTCCCGCACGTCGGGCAGCGCGCCCCGCCAGAAGTCCCGTACGGCGTCGCGGTAGCGGTCGTTCCACTCGGTCCACAGCGGGGGGAAGGCCCCCACCTGGTAGCCGCCCGAGCCCACGTCCCACGGCTCCGCGATCAGCTTCACCCGCCGCAGCACCGGATCCTGCGCGATCACCGCGAGGAACGGCGACAGCATGTCCACGTCGTGCATCGAGCGGGCCAGCGCCGCCGCCAGGTCGAAGCGGAAGCCGTCCACCCCCATCTCCGTCACCCAGTACCGCAGCGAGTCGGTGATCAGGCGCAGCACGTGCGGCCGGCCCGCGTGCAGGGTGTTCCCGCAGCCCGTGTAGTCGGCGTAGCGGCGCTGGTCGGACTGGAGCCGGTAGTAGCCGCGGTTGTCGATCCCGCGCAGCGACAGGGTCGGACCCAGCTCGCCGGACTCCGCCGTGTGGTTGTAGACCACGTCGAGGATGACCTCGATCCCCGCCGCGTGCAGGGCCCGCACCATCCGCTTGAACTCGCCGACCTGCTCGCCCGCCGTCCCGCTGGAGGAATAGCCGGCGTGCGGGGCGAAGTAGCCGATCGAGTTGTAGCCCCAGTGGTTGCGCAGCCCGCGGCGCAGCAGGTGGTCCTCGTGCGCGAACTGGTGGACCGGGAGCAGCTCCACCGCCGTCACGCCGAGGGAGGTGAGGTGCTCGATCGCCGCCGGATGGGCCAGCCCCGCGTAGGTGCCGCGCAGCTCCTCGGGAATCCCGGGGTGGAGCATCGTGAACCCGCGCACGTGCAGCTCGTAGATCACCGAATCGGCCCACGGCGTCTTCGGCCGCACGTCGTCCGCCCAGTCGTCGTCATCGTGGACGACGACCCCCTTCGGGACGAACGGGGCCGAGTCCCGGTCGTCGCGCACGGTGTCCGCGATGTACTGCTGCGGCCAGTCCCGCACGTGCCCGTACACCTCCGGCGGCAGCGTGAAGTCGCCGTCGACGGCGCGCGCGTACGGGTCCAGGAGCAGCTTCGCCGGGTTGTACCGGGCGCCCGTCCAGGGGTCCCAGCGCCCGTGCACCCGGTACCCGTAGCGCCGGCCGGGGCCCACGCCGGGCACGAAGCCGTGCCAGATCTCGTGCGTCAGCTCGGTCAGCGGAGCCCGGGTCTCGGTGCCGTCCTCGTCGAAGAGGCACAGTTCCACCGCCTCCGCACCCTGGGCCCACAGCGCGAAGTTCGTCCCCGCGACACCGCCGGGGCCGACGTGGTACCGCGCGCCCAGGGGGTGCGAGGACCCGGGCCACACGGCCGGCGCCGGTGGGGCGACGGCGCGCGGGACCCGCTCGGGGGCCGGGTCGGGGACCGGGCCGGGGGCCCGCACGCGCACCGCGTCCGCGAGGTCCGTCCCGCCCGCCGGGTCCGCTCCGTCCGTCCCGCTGTGCGTGGCCCTGCCGTTCCCGGCGGTCACGGTGGCGGCATCCACCGCCTCTTGCTCGGCTGCGCTCGACACTGCCCGCCTCCACGGCTCCTGGGTACCGGCGGGGCGCGCGGCCCGGCGTCCCTGCCCGGCCCGCCCCCGTCTGGTCCTTCCCACTGTTCTGCCCGGACTGTTCTGCCCGGAACGTGGCCGGCCGTCACGTTTCCCCCGGAGGGGCCCGGTCGTTGGACGGTGCGTGACTCTTCTGACGAGGCGGGCAGGGGCGGGCTTGGCCGCCGTGGCGGTGTGGGCGGGCCTGTGGGCGGGCCTGTGGGCGGGCCTGACCGGCTGCACCAAGGACGGCGGTTCCCCGGTGGAGATCGCGCTGCCCGGCAAACCCCGCTCGCCGGACGAGGCCATCCGGGTCACCCCCGAGGACAACGCCAAGGGGGTCCCGGCGGAGGGCCCGCTGAGGGTGTACGTGCCCGAGGGCCGTCTGGAGCGGGTCGTCGTGACGAAGGTGGAGGACGCCCAGGAGGAGCGGGTCCCGGGCTCGATCGCCGCCGACGGGCTCAGCTGGAGCCCCGACCCCTCCGCCGGCCGGCTCGCGCTCGCCGCCAAGTACACCGTCGACGCGGTCGCCGTCGACGGGCACAACCGGCGCCAGGCCCGGCACACCACCTTCACCACCTACGTCCCCGAGGAGCGGTTCATCGGCTACTTCAAGCCCGAGAACCGCTCCACGGTCGGCACCGGCATGATCGTGTCCTTCAAGTTCAGCCGGGGGATCAAGCAGCGCGCCGACGTGGAACGGGCCATCACCGTCACCTCCGACCCGCCGGTGGAGATCGTCGGCCACTGGTTCGGCGACGAGCGCCTCGACTTCCGGCCCAAGGAGTACTGGAAGGCCGGCACCGAGGTCACCGTGAGGATGAACCTGCGCGACATCGAGGGGGCGCCCGGCTCCTACGGCGTCCAGGACAAGACCATCCGCTTCACCGTCGGCCGCTCCCAGGTCTCCACGGTGGACGCGGAGGCGCACACCATGGAGGTCCGGCGCGAGGGCCGCCTGCTGTCCACGATCCCGATCACCGCCGGCGCGCCCGAGAACACCACCTACAACGGGAAGATGGTGGTGATGGAGATGTTCGACGTGACCCGGATGAACGGGGCCACCGTCGGCTTCACCGGCGAGGACGGCAAGGGCGAGTACGACATCCCGGACGTCCCGCACGCGATGCGCCTGACCGCCTCCGGGACCTTCCTGCACGGGAACTACTGGGCCAACCCCGACACCTTCGGCACCACCAACACCAGCCACGGCTGCGTGGGCCTGCGCGACGACAAGGGCGGCGGCTCCGACACCCCCGCCGGCTGGTTCTTCGACCGCACGCTGATCGGCGACGTGGTGGAGGTCGTGAACTCGCAGGACAAGGTGGTCGCCGCCAACAACGGACTGGGCGGCTGGAACATGTCCTGGGCCGACTGGGTGGCGGGCTCCTCGATCACCTGATTCACCCGTCCGGTCGCGCATCCGAGTGATCGTCGTACCGGAATGCCGTAGCGGAAGAGTGTCGTCCGTCCGCCACGCCGTAGCCGCCCCGCAGCCTGGCAGGGCCATCAGCGCGGAAACGGACGGAGCGTCATGTCAGCAAGGAAATGGACCCCGGTGGTCGCGATCGTGGCCGCCCTGGCCACGGCCGCCCCGGCGGCCCTGGCCGCGGTTCCCGGGGCGGGGCCCCCGACGGTCCGGGCCCTGCGGGCCCCCCTGCCCGGCGGGCTCGGTCCGTGCGTCCCGGGCCAGTGCCCGAGCCCCTTCCCGCCGATCGGCAGCGACGGCAGCGTCAAGGGCCGGGACAACGCGATCAACATCTTCGTCGGCTCCGAGTTCCGCGTCCGGGGCCGTGCCTCCGAGGCGGAGGGCCGTTCGGTCGTCCTCGGCGGCTTCGACCAGGACAAGGTGGCCGGCGCCGACGCCCGCTACAACGTCGGCGTCGTCGGCGCCGGCTCCCTGGTCCCCCCGCCCGCCGGGTCCGACTTCCTCACCACCGGCGGCAACGTGCGCGTCGCCGAGGGCGAGACCCTGATCGCCGACACCGGCGTCGTCCGCCACGCGGGGACCGTCACCGGCACCGTGACCGGCACGCTCGAACAGGACGCGAACGCGGTCGCCCCCTACGCGGGCCTGCGCGAGCGGCTCACCGCCGCCAGCCAGTGCTACGCCAAGGTCGACGGCGCCGCCCGCCCGCCGACCGGGACCGTCGTCAACAGCGGCTTCGAGACCCTCTTCACCGGCGACGGCAGCTCCCCGATCCAGGTCTTCAACGTGCCCGCGGACATGAACCTGACCAGCGCCAACGGCGGCGCGCAGGGCATCCGCTTCGCGGGGATCCCGGCCGGGGCGACCATCCTGGTCAACGTGCAGGGCGCCGGCACCCGCACGCTCAACACCTACAGCGGCACCCTCGTCGACCCGCCCGGGGTGGGCAGCGACCCGCTCAACGCCTACCGCGAGCGGCTGCTGTGGAACTTCCCGGACGCCACGACGGTCAACCTGCTCGGCAGCGGCCAGTTCCAGGGCAGCTTCCTGATCGGCGACAACGCCTCCGAGACCCTGGTCACCCTCCCGGGCGTCAACGGCCGCTTCTTCACCACCGGCTCCGTCACCCACGGCAGCGAGACCATCGGGGGCGGCGGCCAGGAGTTCCACGCCTACCCCTTCAACGGCGACCTCCCCGACTGCGGCACCACCCCGCCCGCCACGGGCACCGTCGCCGTGACGAAGGTGGACGGCGAGGGCAACACGCTGGCCGGCGCGGTCTTCGAGCTGTGGCGGGAGACCAACGGTCAGGAGGGCCTCCAGACCACGGGGACCACGCCCGACACCAAGGTCTCCGACTGCACCACCCCCGCCGCCGGCGAGTGCGTGCGCGAGGACGTCGCGCCGGGCGCCTACTACTGGCGCGAGACGGCGGCCCCGCCCGGGTACGACCTCCCCGCGAACCCGGTCTTCCCGCTCACGCTGACGGCCGAGGACATCGCGGCCGACCGCACCGTCCGCGTCCGCGCGGTCAACACCGCCACCCCGACCCCCACCGGCGCCGTCGCGGTGACCAAGGTGGACGGCGAGGGCAACACGCTGGCCGGCGCGGTCTTCGAGCTGTGGCGGGAGACCAACGGTCAGGAGGGCCTCCAGACCACGGGGACCACCCCCGACACCAAGGTCTCCGACTGCACCACCCCGGCGAACGGCCGGTGCGAGCGGGCGGACCTCGTCCCGGCGGCCTACTACTGGCGCGAGACGGCCGCCCCGAGCGGCCACGACCTGCCGGCCAACCCGGTCTTCCCGGTCACGCTGACCACGCAGGACGCCACCGAGGGCCGCACCCCCACGGTCCGCGCGGTCAACACGCGGACCCCGGTGACGGGCACCGTCTCCGTCCTGAAGGTGGACGGCGAGGGCAACGCGCTGGCCGGCGCCGTCTTCGAGCTGTGGCGCGAGACCAACGACCTCCCGGGCCTCCAGATCGCCGGCCCCGGGGCCGACACCAAGGTCTCCGACTGCACCACCCCGGCGAACGGCCGGTGCGAGCGCACCGGGACCGAACCGGACACCTACTACTGGCGCGAGACGGCCGCCCCGCCCGGGTACGACCTGCCCGCGAACCCGGTCTTCCCGCTGACGCTGACCCCCGAGAACGCCTCCGCCGGCGTCCAGGTCCGGGCCGTCAACACCGCCACCCCGACCCCCGGCGCCCGCGTCGTGCTGCGCAAGAGCGACCGGGACACGGGAGCCGCCCTCGCGGGGGCCGTGTTCGAGCTGTGGCGCGAGTCCAACGACATCCCGGGCCTCCAGATCGCCGGGCCCGGCGCCGACGAGCGGCTTCCCGGAGGCTGCGTCACCGACGCCCGCGGCACCTGCACCGTGGAACTGCCCACGGGGGAGTCGTACTACTGGCGCGAGACCACCGCGCCCGCCGGCTACGACCTCCCCGCCGACCCGGTGGTCCCCTTCACCCTGGACGAGGAGGACGTCGCGACCGGCATCGTCCTCAACGTCTCCAACCGCAAGCGGGACGAGGACCCGCACGGCTCCATCCACCTGCTGAAGAAGGACGCCAAGACCCACCGCCCGCTGCGCGGCGCCGTCTTCGAGCTCTGGAAGGAGACCAACCGCACGGCCGGGCTCCAGACCCGGGGCATCAACGCCGACACGAAGATCGGCGAGGGCTGCGCCACCGACCGGATCGGCGTCTGTGACTTCGACGGGCTCTCCGACGGTTCGTACTACCTCCTGGAGACGGACGTCCCCGAGGGTTACGTGCTGCCGGCCGACCGGGTCACCGGGCCGCTGAGGCTGGACGCCTCCACCCCGGGCAGGGTGCTGATCGTGACCCTCGACAACGAGCGCGACGGACACGGCAAGCCGGGCAAGCCCGGTAAGCCCGGTAAGCCCGGTAAGGAGCACGGCAAGCCCGGTAAGCCGGGCAAGGAGCACGGCAAGGACGGCCGCGGCGGCGCCTGACCGACCCCGCCCCGTCCCGGTGCGCCGGTGGAGTGACGCCCTCACCCCACCGGCGCACCTGCGGGAGCCGCCGCCGGCGGGCCCGGGTTGGCTGGGCCGGGAGGGCCCGGCCGGCGGGCCCGAGGAGGCGCGCCATGGCCGTACGTCGCACCGCACACCGGACCCGGGGACGGGCGGCGACCGCGGCGCTCGCCCTCGCCGGCCTGCTCGCCCTGGCGGGCCCGGCGCCCCGGTCCCACGCGGCGGCCCCGGAGCCGGAGACGGCCTGCACCGCCGGGACCGGCCCGTACCAGCGGGAACTGGAGGCCCACCTCGGTCTCCCGGTCGACGGGCGGCAGTCCGCCGCCGACTGCGCGGCCATCCGGAGCTTCCAGCGGGCGCACGGCGTCACCCCCGCCGACGGCCGCCCGGCCCTCGCCACCTTCCGCACCATGACCGCCGTCGCGGCCCGCACCGATCCCAACGCCGCCGGCGACTGCCCCGTCCGCGACCACCGGGTGACCTGCGTCGACCTGGACCGGCAGTTGCTGTGGGTGCAGCGGGGCCGCCGCGTCGTCCTCGCGCCGGTGCCGATCCGTACGGGCCGCGACGAGCAGGAGACCCGGCCGGGCTGGCACGAGATCTACTGGCGGAGCAAGGACCACGTCTCCACCCTCTACGACGACGCCCCGATGCCGTACTCCCAGTTCTTCGACCGGGGCCAGGCCCTGCACGGCCGTCCCGGTTCGCTCTTCGAGGACGGCGGATCGGCCGGCTGCGTCAACCTCTCCGTGCCGGACGCCGAACGGCTGTGGAACCTGCTGGGGGAGGGCGACGCCGTCTACGTCTGGGGGGTCAAGCCGGGCACGGAGGACTGAGGCCCGCCCCGCCCCCGCCCCGCGCCCTCGGCCGCGGCCCGGGACCCGGCGGGGGCCCGGCCGGGGTGCGCCGGTGCTTGGGACGGAACGGTGACAAGACTGTGCCTATTCGTAATCTGCCCGTGTGATTTCCTGTCGACATGCGCGCGACTGTCCGCGCGCGGGGGACATGGGGAGAACACGAGTGAACCTGCAGCCGATTCGCGGCCGCGTCCGCACCGGCCTGCCGGCCCTCCTGCTGGGGGCGGCCCTGCTGTTCACCAGCGCGTGCAGCGGCGGTGGCGAGACCGCGGGCGGCAAGGGCGGGAGCGACAAGGGGGCCGCCGCCGCCGGCAAGACGGGCAACGAGGCCTCCAAGGCCGTCGTGAGCGTCAAGCCCGACGACGGGTCGAAGGAGGTCGCCACGAGCGGCGTCCTGAAGATAACCAGCACCGGCGGGAAGCTGACCACGGTGACGGTCGCCGACACCAAGGGCAACGCCGTCGAGGGCAAGCTCGCCGCCGACGGGCTGAGTTGGGAGCCCGCCCGCCACCTGGCCGCCGCCACCGAGTACAAGGTGCACGCCGTCGCCAAGGACGAGGCAGGCCGGGAGTCCGCCAAGGACTCCACCTTCACCACCCTGACCCCCCAGAACACCTTCGTGGGCCACTACACGCCCGAGGACGGCGCGACCGTCGGCGTGGGCATGCCGGTCTCCGTCAACTTCAGCCGCGGCATCACCAACCCCGAGGCCGTCGAGAAGGCCATCACCGTGACGGCCGAGCCGGCCGTGCAGGTCGAGGGCCACTGGTTCGGCAACGACCGCCTCGACTTCCGCCCCGAGAAGTACTGGGCCGCCGGCACCAAGGTCACCGTGAAGCTCGCCCTCGACGGGGTCGAGGGACGGCCGGGCGTCTACGGCAAGCAGACCCGTACGGTCACCTTCACCGTCGGCCGCTCGCAGGTCACCACCGTCGACGCGAGCGCCCACACCATGCAGGTCGTCCGTGACGGCCAGGTCCTCAAGGACGTCCCGATCACCGCCGGGGCGCCCTCCACGACCACCTACAACGGGCAGATGGTCATCAGCGAGAAGTACAAGGTGACCCGGATGAACGGCGCCACCGTCGGCTTCGGCGGCGAGTACGACATCTCCGACGTCCCGCACGCGATGCGACTGTCGACCTCCGGCACCTTCGTCCACGGCAACTACTGGGCCTCGTCGAGCACCTTCGGTTCGGAGAACGTCAGCCACGGCTGCGTCGGCCTCCAGGACAAGCGGGGCGCCGGCGACCCCAACACCCCGGCGGCCTGGTTCTTCAACGAGTCCCTGATCGGCGACGTGATCGTCGTGAAGAACTCCAAGGACAAGAACATCGCCCCGGACAACGGGCTCAACGGCTGGAACATGGACTGGGCGGAGTGGATCAAGTAGTCCCGCCCCGCGCGTGACCCGGTGGCCCGGTGCTGTGACCCACAGCACCGGGCCACTTCGCGTTAACCGCCGCTAACCTGGCCGCATGACCCTCTCTCTCGAAGTCTCCGAAGGCGTCGGCACCCTGCGGCTGGACCGGCCCCCCATGAACGCCCTGGACATCTCCACCCAGGACCGGCTGCGCGAGCTGGCGGTGGAGGCCACGGACCGCGACGACGTGCGCGCCGTGATCCTCTGGGGCGGCGAGAAGGTGTTCGCGGCCGGCGCGGACATCAAGGAGATGCAGAACATGGACCACGCGGCCATGGTCGCCCGGTCCCGCGCCCTCCAGGACGCCTTCACCGCGGTCGCCCGGATTCCCAAGCCGGTCGTCGCCGCCATCACCGGATACGCCCTCGGCGGCGGGTGCGAACTGGCCCTGTGCGCCGACTACCGCATCGCCGCCGACAACGCGAAGCTCGGCCAGCCCGAGATCCTCCTCGGCCTGATCCCGGGGGCCGGCGGCACCCAGCGGCTGTCCCGGCTGATCGGCCCCTCCCGGGCCAAGGACCTCATCTTCACCGGCCGCATGGTCAAGGCCGACGAGGCCCTCTCCCTCGGCCTGGTGGACCGGGTCGTGCCCGCCGACGAGGTCTACGCGCAGGCGCACGCGTGGGCGGCCAAGCTCGCGCAGGGCCCCGCGATGGCGCTGCGCGCCGCCAAGGAGTGCGTGGACGCGGGGCTGGAGGCGGACATCGACACCGGCCTGACCATCGAACGCAACTGGTTCGCGGGCCTGTTCGCCACGGAGGACCGCGAGCGCGGGATGCGCAGCTTCGTCGAAGAGGGCCCGGGCAAGGCGAAGTTCGTCTGAGACCGGTTCGGGGCGCCTCCTTCCTGAGGGTGGATTAGCCAGGCCTTAAGGGAGCCTTAAGGGGAACCGGTGATCCACTCTGGGTGATCGCCGCCGATCGGAGGGTCACCGCAGGTCAAGGTGGTCCCGTAGGCGTCCGGTTGCCTTCCGCATATGCCGGGACCGCCCCTCGGGATCGATGCTCCCGAGGGGCGTTTTCCCGCGGAACGGCCCGGGCGGAGGCATCGGCCGTCCATGATGGGTGCATGGCGGGCCTGGAGGGTGTGGAACAGCCGCGGCAGCGCAGCAGTGCTTCTGCTTCTGCCGTACGGCTCACGGCGGCGTTCGAGGAAGAACAGGGCCTCAAGGCGCTGGACTTGTACGGGAACCCGGCCGAGGCGGAGGTGACGTTGCCCTCCATGCCGGAATCCGCGAGCACGGCCCGCCGGTTGACGCAGAGCGTGGTGATCCGCTTCTGGGGGCTGTCCCCGCAGATCTCCGAGCACGCGGTCCTGTTGGTCTCGGAGCTCGTCGGCAACGCGGTGCGCCACACCGGGGCCCGGTCGTTCGGCTTACGGATGGTGCGCAGGCGCGGCTGGATCAGGGTCGAGGTGCGCGACCCCTCGCGCGGACTGCCCTGCCTGATGCCGGTGCACGAGATGGACACCACGGGGCGGGGGCTCTTCCTCGTCGACAAGCTCTCCGACCGGTGGGGGGCGGACCTGTTGCCGCGCGGCAAGATCACCTGGTTCGAGATGCGGGTGGCGGACCGCTGATCCCCGGCTCGGCCGGCCGGCGCCGCGCCCCCGGAAACGCCCGAAGCCCCCGGCTCGCCGTGGTGGGGCGTCGTGGGGGCTTCATGGGTGTGCCGAGGATCGAAGGGGGTGTGATCCTCGGCATCGGTGACTTCGCTCGGGTCAAAGGGAAGCCGTGCTTCCGACTATGGCAGACGAGGGCCCAAACGCCAAAAGTCCCGACTCGGACATAAGTGTGCATATCCTAAGAGTTTCTACCTAAATCCTAGGTGAGGTGGGCCACTCACCTCGTTTTCGATGAATAAGTATCGAACGCTCTGTGTAAATCGTTGATCACAGGGTGAACGAACCCCCGATCGGCCCCGAGGCGTCAAAGGTCCCAAATTGGGTCAATCATTACCTTCTTGTCCATCCGCCCCTTAAATGGGCAGGTGCTCTCCCCATCCGGCCGCCGCGCGGCCCTGCGCGCGGGCGCCGCGGCCCTGATCGGCCTCAGCGGCGCCTGCGCCACCGGACGCACCGTCGCCGGACCGCCCGCCGCCACCGCGACCCCCGCGACCACGACCCCCGCCTCCTCGCCCCGGGCCGGCCGGCCCCCGGCCGCCCCGGCGGGCCCCGCCCCCGCGCCCCGCCGGTTCGCGGGACAACCCGTCGAGATCGGCCACGGCCCCCGCGACCGCCCCGCCGTCTCCCTCACCTTCCACGGCAACGGCGACCCCGCCATCGCCCGCTCCGTCCTCGCCGAAGCCGAACGGGCGGGCGCGCGGGTCACCGTACTGGCCATCGGCGCCTGGCTCGACGACCACCCCGACATGGCCCGCCGCGTCCTCGACGGCGGGCACGAACTCGGCAACCACACCCAGAACCACGTCGCGATCAACTCCCTGTCCGAGGAGGAGGCCCGGGCCGAGATCACCGCCTGCGCCGGGCGCCTCAAGCGGCTCACCGGCTCCATCGGCACCTGGTTCCGACCGTCCCAGACGCAGAACGCCTCCCCGCTCGTGCGCACCCTCGCCCAGCAGGCGGGCTACCCCCACGTCCTCTCCTACGACGTGGACTCCCTCGACTTCACCTCACCCGGCGCCGCGGCCGTCATCCGCACCGTCACCGGGACGATCCAGGGCGGATCGGTGGTGAGCCTGCACTTCGGCTACGCGGACACGGTCGACGCGATGCCGCCCCTCCTCGAAGAACTCGCGCGCCGCAAGCTGCGCGCGGTGACCACCACGGAGCTGCTGACCCCATGACCAACAACCGCCTGCCCCACCGGGCCACCGTGCTCGCCGCCGGACTGGTCCTCGCCGCCCTGGCGGGCTGCGGATCCGGTGGGAAGGACGCGCCCGAGGCGCAGGGCTCCAAGGGCCCCGCCCGCCCGGCCAAGGTCGCGCCGGCCGTCCCGGCCGCCCCGCCCGGGCTGGCGGGCATGCCGCCGCTGCTCGACCCGAACGACGTGTACGCCGCCGACCGGCCCAACCTGCTCTCGCCCGTGGTGAAGGACTTCCCCTCCCGCGTCTACGTGCCGAACACCAACTCCAACACGGTGTCCGTCATCGACCCGGCCACGTACAAGGTCATCGACACCATTCCGGTCGGCGTGCAGCCCCAGCACGTGGTGCCGTCCTGGGACATGAAGACCCTGTGGGTCAACAACAACCGCGGCCACACGCTCACCCCCATCAACCCCGCCACGGGCGAGGCGGGCGAGCCGGTCGAGGTGCACGACCCGTACAACCTGTACTTCACCCCGAACGGGAAGTACGCGGTCGTGATGGCCTCCATGGACCGGGAACTCGTCTTCCGCGATCCGCACACGATGAACCGCGTGAAAACCGTCCCGGTGACCTGTTTCGGCGTCAATCACGCGGACTTCTCCGCGGACGGCCGCTACTTCATCGTGAGCTGCGAGTTCTCCGGTGAACTGCTGAAGGTCGACACCGAGAAGATGGAGGTGGTCGGCCAGCAGAAACTCCCCTTCGAGGGGGCCATGCCGCAGGACGTGAAGATCTCCCCGGACGGAAAGACCTTCTACGTCGCGGACATGATGGCGCACGGCATGTGGGTGCTCAGCGGGGACAAGTTCGACACCCCCAAACTCCTGCCCACCGGCAAGGGGTGTCACGGGCTGTACGTGAGCCGTGACTCGAAGGAGATGTACGTCTCCAACCGGGGCGAGGGCAGCGTCTCCGTCTTCGACTTCAAGCAGAACCGGCTGACGAAGAAGTGGGAACTGCCCGACGGCGGCAGCCCCGACATGGGCGGGGTCTCGGCCGACGGCAAGGTGCTGTGGCTCTCGGGCCGGTACAACTCCGAGGTCTACGCGATCGACACCACCACCGGCGAGCAGCTCGCGAAGATCCCCGTGGGCGGCGGCCCCCACGGCCTCGCCGTCTACCCGCAGCCCGGCCGCTACTCGCTCGGCCACACCGGCATCTTCCGCTAGCCGTCCGGGGTCGCCCCCCCGGTTCCGATCCCGGACGCGACAGCGCCCCGGGAGCTCGCACAGCTCCCGGGACACCGGTCCGCGGTCGTCGCTACCAGGCGACGGGCAGCCGCTCGGGCAGCCGCTTGATGAATCCCGTCCGCCAGACGAGGTTCTCCGCCGGCACCGCCAGGCGCAGCTCGGGCAGTCGCTCCACCAGCACCCCCAGCGCGATCTCGGCGTGCGCCCGGCCCAGCGCGGAGGCCGGGCAGAAGTGCCGGCCGGCGCCGAAGGCGAGGTGGCTGTTGGCGCTCTCGCGCTCCAGGTCCAGCTCGTCCGGCCTCTCGAAGGCCTCCGGGTCGAAGTTCGCGCCCTCCAGCAGGACGAGCACCAGCTCGCCCTCCTTGACCAGCACGTCCCCCACCCGCACGTCCGCCATGGCGATGCGCGGCAGGCCGTCGCCGACGGACAGGTTCCAGCGCAGCAACTCGTCCACCGCCTTGCCGAGCCGCTCGGGGTGGGCGCGCAGGTAGCCGATCAGCTCCGGCCGTTGCAGCAGGGCCAGCACCGCGAGGACCAGGAAGGCGGAGGTGGAGACCGCGCCCGCCCCGAAGAGGGACACGGCGACCGTCGCGAACATCTCGTCCGTCAGATGGGCCGACTCCGGGTCGGCCTCCCGCAGATCGGCGAAGCGGCCGAGGAGCCCCGTACGCTCCTCGGGAGCCAGGGCCAGCTGGTCCTTCAGCCGGTCGGCGAACCAGCCGACGTCCTTGTACCAGTTGAGCGCCGAGTCGGCGAAGGGCTCACGGGCGGTCATGAACGCGACGTCCAGCCCCGACATCAACCGGCGCCAGTCCTCGAACGGCACCCCCAGCACCCGGCAGTGCAGCGCCGCCGAGAACGGGTCCGCGAAGCCGGCGCGCAGGTCGGCCGGGCCGCCCTCGGCGACGAGGGCGTCGACGAGCTCGTTCGCCGCGGCCCGCAGGTGGTCCTGGAGCCCCTGCTGACGGGGGTTGAGCGCCTTCATGACCGCGCTGCGCAGGCCCGCGCTGTTGATGTTGCCCATGTTGTTGACGACCTCGGGCGGGATCGTCAGCGCGTACTGCCGCGGCACGCCCGCGTTGGCGGTGTCCTTGAGGCTGAACCGCTCGTCCTCCAGCACCTGCTTGGCCAACGCGTAGCTGCTCACCAACCAGGCCGGGTCCCCGGTGAGGGTGCGGACCCGGGCGACCGGGGCCTTCTCGCGCAGCCAGGCGCACTCCTCGGGCAGCACGTCACCGCGCCGCGAGAGAGGGAAGTCGAGGAGCGGCTCCGGCTCCCGGCCCTCCCGGCCCTCAAGCTGCTCGACGCTCATCGACGGTCCTTTCGGTGGGTGCGGGGACGAGGGAGGCGGTCACCTCGGGGCGCACGACGGCGTACGCCTGGTTGCGGGTCGCGCGCAGGCCGCCGCCCCGCGCGAACAGGACGTCGGTCATCGGCATCTTGACGTGGTAGGCCGCCACCGAGGAGGGCACGTCGAGAATGCTCGGGGTGTCCACGAAGAAGGGCAGCTCCGCCGCCATGTAATCGAAACAGACCTGCAACTGGTCCGTCGTGATGGATTCACCCTCGGGCAACTTCGATCCGACAAAGTGGAGGGCCATTTCCTCGCAGCCCTTGCGGAATACGTCGTCGGTCTCCAGAAAATGCAGCACGCGGCGGTGCAGGAGTTGGTAGACGGGGTTCGACTGAAACTCGGAAAGCGCCCTCACGCGTATCTCGGCATGCGAAGGTCCTGATTCTTCGACGCCTTTGAGGATCCTTCTCCGGACCGCCTTGATCTCTTTCGTCGCGCGCTTCTCCGCGTGTTCCCGGGTGTAGCCGAAGGCGGCGAACATCCGGTCGACGTGGAGGTCAGCATAGACGAAGTCGACCTGCGCGAAGCGGGTCGTGGCCCATCGGGCAAGACTGGAGATGCGCTCGGAGCTGAAGTAGCTGTTGCCGGGACTGACTCCGATGAGCACATGGTCGCCGTCTTCCCAGATATGGCGGCAGGTGCGGGTGAAGGGCAGAACTTCGAATGATGCGTCAGCTGTGATCGTCACCTGTGTGATCGCCCTTGTTGCCGCTTGTCCCTGGGAGCCCTGCGCTCCTGGTGTGGCGGCAATGCCGTTACGTTATGCCGCGATGTCGGAGCGTGACAAGTGGCAGGCCGATTTGTTGGCCAGAATTATCGCCTCCGGGTTACGGACCGGTAATTCAATTTCTTTCTGCCGATCGAACGGGACCCGCGGGGGAGGGACGCCCGGGGTGCCGCTACCCTGAGCCGGTCAACAAGCACCGAGAAGGGGTGGACCCAGTGGCGGACATCGAGAGCGCACGGGCGACGTTCGACAGGTTCGACGTCAACGGCGACGGCTTCATCACGGCCGACGAGTACAGCCAGGCCATGAAGGCGATGGGCGACGCGTTCGTCACGCCCGCGGTCGCGGACTCCATCGTCGCCGCCAAGGACGTCAACCACGACGGCCTGCTGAGCTTCGACGAGTTCTGGGCCGACCTGAACAAGTAGTCGTCGCGCCCGCCTCCGCCCCCGCCCGCCGGGGGCGGGGCCGCGTCAGGCCCCGACCGAGGGGCCCGCGTCCCCCCGCGCGCCGGCCTCCGGGCCCTCCATGTCCTCCACCTCGGCGAGCGCCTCCTCCAGCCAGCTCAGCCAGAAGGTCTCCAGGGCGATGCCGCCGCGCAGCACGAGCCGGCGCAGCCGGTCCTGGTCCCCGTCGCGACCCGGCGGGAAGTCCTTGGCCTCGATCGCCTCGTACGTCCGCAACTGCTCCCGGTGCAACCCCAGGTGGCGGCGCAGCTCGCCGCCCAGCCCCCGCGGCCCCACCACGGCCGCCGCGCGGATCCGCAACAGCAGCGCGTCCCGCTGGGGCTTGGGGTCCTGGCTCTCGTCCACCCAGCGGGCCAGCTCCGCGCTGCCGTCGGGCAGCACCTCGTACTGCTTCTTCTGCCCGCGCACGGGCACCTCGCTGGGCAGGGCCCGGATCAGCCCCGCCACCTCCAGCCGTCCCAGCTCCCGGTAGATCTGCTGGTGCGTCGCCGACCAGAAGTACCCGATCGACCGGTCGAACCGCCGGGTCAGCTCCAACCCCGACGAGGGCTTTTCGAGCAGGGCGGTGAGGATGGCGTGCGGGAGCGACATGCCGCCATCCTAGGTTCCGCCCCCGGCCGGGCCCCCACGGTCACCGCCAGGCGGCCAGGGCCTCCGGCACGCGCGGGCCCGGGGCGTCGGCGGCCAGCAGGCCCCGCGCGCGCAGCAGCGCCGTCACCGCCGGCGCCCAGGCCTGGCGCAGGCCCGCCGTGGCGAGCAGCTCCGGGTCCGACAGGAGCCCCGGCGCCGGGCCGAAGCGGATGCCGTCCGGGGTGAGCACGGCGGCGTCGTCCGCCCACCGGACCGCGAGGTCCACGTCGTGCGTGGCCATGACGACGGTGGTGCCGGCCCCGCGCAGCCCCGCGAGGACGTCCAGGAGGCGCTCCTGCCCGTCCGGGTCCAGGCCCGCCGTCGGCTCGTCGAGGATCAGCACCCGCGGGGCCATCGCCACCGCGCCCGCGATGGCCGCCCGCTTGCGCTGCCCGTACGACAGCAGGTGCGTCGGACGGTCGCGCAGCGCCGTGATGTCCAGGGCGGCGAGCGCCGCGTCCACCCGAGCGCGGACCTCCGGGACGGACAGGCCGAGGTTCATCGGACCGAACGAGACGTCCTGTTCGACGGAGGCGGCGAACAGCTGGTCGTCCGGGTCCTGGACCACCAACTGCACCGCGCCGCGCAGCCGGGTCAGTCCGGCCCGGTCGTACGTCACCGCGGCCCCGTCCAGCCGCAGCGCGCCCGAGCCCGGGCGCAGCCCGCCGCTGAGGAGCCGCATCAGCGTGGTCTTGCCGCTGCCGTTGCGGCCGAGCAGGACGAGGGCGCGACCCTCGGCGATGGCGAAGTCCACGTCGGACAGGACGGCGGGGCCGTCGTCGTACGCGTAGCCCGCGCCGGCCAGTTCCACCAACGGGTTCACAGGTACAGCTCCTTCAGTACGAGGGTCCCCGCGACCAGGGCGGTCAGCAGGGCGGCGGTGGCCGCGAGGAACCGCCGGGACAGCCGCGCCTCGGGGACGAGCACCCGCAGCGCGCCGTCGTAGCCGCGCCCGGCCAGCCCCTCCTGGAGCCGGGCGGCGCGGTCGAAGGCCCGTACGAACGAGGTGGCGGCGAGCCCGGCCAGCGAACGCCACACCGCGGCCCGGCCGGTGTGCCCCAGCCGCGCGGCCTGGGCCCGGCGCACCCGGTCCATCGAGTCGAGCAGCAGGAAACCGATCCGGTACATGACCAGGGCCACGTCCGCCACCGGCGCGGGCACCCCCGCCCGCACCAGCCGCGGCAGCACGTCCGACACCGGGGTGGTGAAGGCGAACAGCAACACCCCCAGCGAGGCCGCCGACGTGCGCAGCAGCAGCTCGCCCGCGTGCCGGGGCCCGTCGGGCGCCAGGGCGAGGAACCCGTCCGGGCCGCCCACCGACACCAACAGCGGCAGCGCCCCGGTCACGCAGAAGCCCAACGGGACCCGGAAGGCCCGCCACAGCTGCCGCCGGCCCACCCCGGCCGGGCCGAGCAGCACGGCCAGGGTGGCGGCGCCCACGAGCGGCCCGCCCGGCCAGGGGGGCAGGGCGACGGCGGTGACCGTCAGCCCGAGCCCCAACAGGGCCTTCTCCAACGGGTGGCGGCCCCGCCAGCGACTGCTGTGGGCCGCCACGTCGATCGGCAGCACCGGCTACGACTCCCGGGCGGCCGCACCGGCCCCGGAGGCCGTCCCGGCCTCGGCCCGTGCCTGCTCCGCTCCCTGGCGACGCCCCTTGCGGACCCCGAAGTAGTAGGCGAGGACGCCCGCGCCGAGCGCCGCCTGGAGGGCGAACAGCGCCGACTCGACCTCCCCCGACGGGGGTTCGTAGAGCGGCGAGAACCACGGCTCGTAGTCCGGCTTCAGCTCGGTGATGGCGGCCTCGGCCTGCGCGTCGGCGCCGGCGAACGGCTCCTCCTTGTGGTCGCCCATGCCGAAGGCGAGCGGGATCACGGCCAGCGCCGCGACCAGGAGGAGCAGCAGCGTGTTGATCTTCGCGTTGCGGGTCATCGGGCCGTCGCCTCCAGGTCGGTCTGCCCGGCGGTCCGGCCGGTGAGCTTGGCGACGCCGAGCCGGACCAGGTCCGACTTGCTGGACTGCATCAGCAGCCGCATCACGAGCACGGTCAGCAGCCCCTCGCTGACGGCCAGCGGGATCTGGGTGAGCGCGAAGATGCCGGCGAACTTCTCCAGCGAGCCCACGAAGCCGCTCGCCGGGTCCGGGAAGGCCAGCGCGAGCTGGACGGAGGTCACGCAGTAGGTGACCAGGTCCGCGAAGAAGGCGCCGAAGAAGACGCCGACCATGAGCGGGGCCCCGTACTTGCGCAGGAGCCGGTAGACGGCGTAGCCCGCCCAGGGGCCGGCGACGGCCATGGAGAAGACGTTGGCGCCCAGGGTGGTGAGGCCGCCGTGGGCCAGCAGCAGCGCCTGGAAGAGCAGGGTGATCGTACCGAGCACCGCCATGATCGGCGGTCGGAAGAGGATGGCCCCGAGCCCCGTTCCCGTCGGGTGGGAGCAGCTGCCCGTCACCGAGGGGATCTTCAGGGCGGACAGGACGAACGTGAACGCTCCGGAGGCCCCGAGCAACAGCGTGCTCTCCGGGTTGGCCTTCACCTCGCGGGTGAGGGCGCGCACGCCGTGGACGACGAACGGGGCGGACGCGGCGCCCCAGGCGACCGCGTGCAAGGGGGGCAGGAACCCCTCGGCTATATGCATGGGTAGAGAGACCTCTCCAGCACCTCGTGGATGGACGACGCGCCTCGGCCGGTCTCCTGGCTGACGGGTACTGATGCCCTGGCTCCGCCTTCCCGGGGCCGCGCGGTTCCCCGCGTGGACCCAGTGGCTTCCCGCAGGAGTGGAGCCGGACTTCCCGATCACAGTGGCGAGGGCCGCTCCGGTTTCCCACCGGCTTCCCGAACACCAAGGCCCGACGACCCTAGTCGGCCGCGCGTACCGGAACAACCCGGACCGGACGGTAGCCCCGGCCGCGCTCCCGCGGTGCGCGGGCGGGATCCCGACGCACGGCGACCGGCACCCCCCGGGGGGACGCCGGTCGCCGTGTCGTCCTACGGTGCGCCCGCGGTGTCAGCAGGTGTTCGGGTGCGCGATGTCCACCACGACCCGCTCCGGCGAGTGCAGCACGGTGGTGCCGTAGGCCGGCTTGGTGTCGAAGGCGGCCCCGAGGGTGACGTACCCCTCGAAGTCGCCGGTCAGGGCGAGGCCCTTGAGCTTGCTGAGGTAGATCTTCTGGAGCCGGGGACCCTGGTAGACGTTCTGTCCGGCGTCGTTGTGCGCGGCGGCCGGGTGCAGGCGGATCTCCAGGAAGTACTTCCCCGCCAGCGGGACGGGCTTGCCGGACCCGTCGTACACGAGCTGCGAGACGGGGCTGACGGTGACCTCGGGGACGTAGCCCTGGAGGTCGACCACGATCCGGTCGAACGTGCAGTGACCGCCCCAGCGGGCGTTGACGACGAGCGGGGTCTGGGTGGAGGCGGCGGCCGCGGATGCCGGTGCGGCCAGACCGATGCCGACGGTGAGCAGTGCGCCCGTGGCCAGGGCCACGATCTTGCGACGGCGCGAGCGGGGCAGGTGACGCATGGCGTCCCCCGATTCCTCTTGAGACGGGGATGGCTGTCACCCGGGTAGACGCGGCGGCGCCCCGCGCGGTTGCGGCTCCGGCGGGCCGGGCGGAAGACGGGCCGGGCGCAGGGCGGATCGGGTGGGCGGCGGACCGGGTGGGCGGCGTACGGCCTCGCCCGCGGTCAGTGCGCCAGCAGCGCGCTCAGCTGCGCGTCCAGGTCGTAGTGCCGCCGCTCCTGGCCGCGCGGCACCAGTTCCGTCATCCGCCGGCACAGGGCCCGTACGTCCTTGGCCCGGGCCGACACCACACAGCTGCGGCCGCCGTTGCCGAAGGCCAGGAACACCCGTGGCTCGGTCCCCGCGCGGACGGGCCAGACCTGTATGTCGCCCTCGCCGGTGGCGACGGTCTCCCCGTCGATCAGCAGGTCGCGGGAGAAGACCCAGCGGGCGAGGTGCGTACCGCCGCCCCGGAAGTCGAGGGCCAGCTCGTAGGGCCGGTCCGTGCGGTAGACGAAGGCGCCCTGGAGCGGGACGGTCGGCGGGGCGACCTCCAGCCGGAGGGGCAGGACACGGTGTTCGGTGGTGGCCATGGGCGGCTGCCTTCCTTCGCGCGGGGTGGTGCACGGACCCCCCTTCGGCACGCTAGCCCACCCCCACGACCCGGGGGCGGGGCCGAAGGTCCCGAGCCGGGCGGGCCGCTGGACCCCACTTGCCCCGCGCGGGGCCCCGTACGCGCGAGGGCCCGTCCTCCGCGCGGAGGACGGGCCCGAAGGGCGCGGCGGGCGGCCGCGCGCCCGCTACGGAAGCGGGTTGTAGACCAGCGAGTCGTGGTCGTTGGACTGGCCGATCGCGGTGAAGCCGGAGCCGTTGGCCTGGGCGCCGTTGTTCTGGTTCGACGCCCCGAAGCCGGACGCGACCTGCTGGGCGGTGGAGGAGTTGCCGAGGTTGCTGCCCCCGACTCCGCTGCCGAGGATGCCGGCGAGGGCCGCGTTCGAGGCGGTGCCCGCGGCGCCGGCCCCGTTGTCCGCCTGCGCCACGCCCGACAGGAGCACGGCGGCGAGGGGGAGCGATGCGACAGCCGCCATCACACGGATGGTGCGGATGCTTGCCATGGTGAAGTCCTCCAGTACGCAAAAACCAAGGGGGTCAGGGCGGTTGGCCGGCCGCCCCGGATGAGCCCGACGTCGTGGGACCAGCCTTGCGTACGTGATCATCGAGAAACCAGCCCAGACCGGGTTCTTCCCTCGCAAGCGTGATCAACCCGATCCAAACCTGGAATCGATGGTCGATTCATCTTTCTTCGGGACGTCCCTCTTCGGCTCGCCCCTTCGCGAGGAGCCCGGTCGGGGCCGCGCCGGGCCGGGCGACCTCCCGGCCGCCCGGCCCGCCGTCAGCACTCGATGACGTTGACCGCGAGACCGCCGCGGGCGGTCTCCTTGTACTTGATCTTCATGTCGGCGCCGGTCTCCTTCATGGTCTTGATGACCTTGTCGAGGGAGACCTTGTGGCTGCCGTCGCCGCGCATCGCCATCTTCGCGGCGGTGACGGCCTTGACCGCCGCCATGCCGTTGCGCTCGATGCAGGGGATCTGCACCAGGCCGCCGACGGGGTCGCAGGTCAGGCCGAGGTTGTGCTCCATGCCGATCTCGGCCGCGTTCTCGACCTGCTCCGGGGTGCCGCCCAGGACCTCGGCGAGGGCGCCCGCCGCCATGGAGCAGGCGGAGCCCACCTCGCCCTGGCAGCCGACCTCGGCGCCGGAGATGGAGGCGTTCTCCTTGAACAGCATGCCGATCGCGCCCGCGGCGAGGAGGAAGCGGACCACGCCGTCCTCGTCGGCGCCCGGCACGAAGTTCATGTAGTAGTGCAGGACGGCCGGCAGGACGCCCGCCGCGCCGTTGGTCGGGGCGGTCACCACGCGCCCGCCCGCGGCGTTCTCCTCGTTGACGGCCATCGCGTAGATGGTGGTCCACTCGCTGCGGTGCATCATCGGGTCGCCCTCGGTGCGCAGCTGGCGGGCCGTGGACGCGGCGCGGCGCTTGACGCGCAGGCCGCCCGGGAGGATGCCCTCGCGGGACATGCCGCGCGAGACGCAGGACTGCATGACCCGCCAGATCTCCAGGAGGCCCTCGCGGATCTCCTCCTCCGTGCGCCAGGCCTTCTCGTTCTCCAGCATCAGGGAGGAGATCGACAGGCCGGTCTCGTTGGCGAGGCGCAGCATCTCGTCGCCCGAGCGGAAGGGGTACTTCAGTACCGTGTCGTCGAGCTTGATCCGGTCCTCGCCGACCGCGTCCTCGTCGACGACGAAGCCGCCGCCGACCGAGTAGTAGGTCTTCTCCAGCAGCGGGGCGCCGGAGGCGTCGTAGGCGAAGAGGGTCATGCCGTTCGCGTGGTACGGCAGCGAGCGGCGGCGGTGCAGGATCAGCTGGCTCGGTTCGTCGAAGGCGATCTCGTGGACATCGCCTATCTCGGTGCCCAGCAGGCGCAGGCGCCCGCTCTTGCGGATCCGCTCCACCTCGTCGTCGGCCGTCTCCACGTCGACCGTGCGCGGGGAGTGGCCCTCCAGGCCGAGCAGGACCGCCTTGGGGGTGCCGTGGCCGTGGCCGGTCGCGCCGAGGGAGCCGAAGAGCTCCGCGCGCACGGACGCGGTCTGGGCGAGGACGCCGTCCTTCTTCAGCCGCGTCACGAACATGCGTGCGGCGCGCATCGGGCCGACCGTGTGGGAGGAGGAGGGGCCGATGCCGATGGAGAAGAGGTCGAAGACGGAGATGGCCACTGGCGGACTCCCTTGTCTGCTCGTGGGTGGTGAGGGGCAGGGGTGGTGGTGCGGGCGGTGCGGGTGGTGCTGGTGGTGAAGGCGGTGGATCTGCGGATTTTGTCCGGCAGACGAGCGTATCGCGTGGAAGTGAACGGTTCGGCTGCCGGACGTGGCGGTCAGGCGTGGGTCAGCTCGCGCTCCGGTGCTCCGGCGGGCCGCGCCGGGCCCTCGACCCCGTCCAGGACCGGGTCGGGGCCGGGCAGGCCGGCCCGGTGGGCCCGGACGCCGGCCTCGACGGCCCAGAAGTACGTGACGAGCGCCATGCCCGCGACGAGGAGGATGTCGAGGCCGCCGGGGATGGTGCCCCGGCCGCCGAAGTCGGTGGAGCCGAGGTAGGACAGCAGCGACAGGGCGCCCAGGAAGAAGACGATCCACCACGCGGGGGCGAACTGGCGGGCCAGGTTCCGCTCGCCCTTGCGGGAGAGCACCAGCGCGGCGATCGGGGCGGCCAGCAGGGTCAGGGCGGTGACGATGCCGGTGTTCGGCCACTTCGACCAGTACAGGGCGCAGGCGGCGAAGACGAAGGTCAGCGGGCACAGGAGGCGTGCGGCGGGAAGTCGGAACGGGCGGGGCAGGTCGGGCTTGGTGCGGCGGAAGACGCCCACCGCGATCGGTCCGATCAGGTACGAGATCACCATCGCGGCCGAGATGATCGGGGCCAGGGTCTTCCAGCTGTGGCCCACGGTCACCAGGAGCAGGACCGAGAAGCCGAGGTTCATCCACATCGCCGGGCGGGCGGTGCCGTAGACGGGGTGCGTCTCCTTGAGCCGCTTGGGGAAGAAGCCGGTCTCGGAGAGGTTCTGCACCATGTAGGCGGCGGAGGCCACGTTGGCGATGTTGGAGCCGGCGGGGGAGATGAAGGCGCCGAACTGGAGCATCACCACCACCCAGTGGATCATCAGGAGCTTGGCGAGCTCGGCGAACGGGGAGTTGAAGTTCACGCCCGACCAGCCGCCGGCCTGCGCCAGGTGCTCGGGCGGTACGGAGCCCAGGAAGGCCGCCTGGAGGGCGAGGTAGATGACCAGCCCCAGGGACAGGGCGCCCACCAGGGCGATCGGGATGGCCCGGCCCGGGTTCTTGGCCGCGCCGCCGAGGTTGACCACGGCCTGGAAGCCGTTGAAGGCGAAGACCACGCCGGAGGTGGTGACGGCGGTCAGCACGGCGGTCCAGCCGTTCGGGGCGAAGCCCCCGTGGGCCTGGAAGTTCTCCGTGTGGAAGCCGGAGGCGACCAGCGCGACCACGGCCAGGACCGGAATGGCGAACTTCACCAGGGTCAGGCCCGCGTTGATCTTCGCGAGGAGCTGGACGGACCAGTAGCAGGACAGCCACAGCAGCACGGTCAGCACGAGCGCCACGCCCATGCCGAAGGGGGTCAGCTGGTGCGACCCCGCGTCCACCAGGTCCTTCGCCCAGCCGAAGCTCCAGGAGGACATGTACTGGGTGGCCGCGATCGACTCGATCGGGATGAGCGAGGCGACCGCGATCCACACCGCCCAGCCCGTGACGAAGCCGAGCACGGGACCGTGCGAGATGGCGCCGTAGCGGGCCATGCCGCCGGGGATCGGGTAGGCCGCGCCCACCTCGGCGTAGGACATGGCGATCATGCCGATGAACACCGCGCCGATGACCCAGGCGACCAGTGCGGCCGGACCCGCGACCTGGGCGGCCGTACCGGCCCCGAAGAGCCAGCCGGATCCGAAGATCGAGCCGATGCCGATCATGATCAGCGCGAAGAGACTGAGTCCCTTCCTGTTCGCCGCGCTCATGTCCATGGGTCCGTGTCCGTCCTGCCAGAGGATGCCTTTTATTCGAAGCCTATTTGCCTTTTTTTGGACGAATCAGTGGCAATGGGCCGCATCCGCCTGGGGCTTTGGTCATGAAAAGGGCCCGACCCCGTGCACGGCGACAGGCGCCGGCGCACGGCGGGGTCGGGCCCTTCCCGAGCCCGCGACTAGAGCGACGGGTACAGCGGGTGCTTCGCGGCGAGCGCGGAGACGCGGGCCTTGAGGTCCTCGCTGTCGTACGAGGGCTTCAGGGCCTGGGCGATGATCTCGGCGACCTCGGTGAAGTCCTCGGCGCCGAAACCGCGCGTGGCCAGGGCCGGCGTGCCGATCCGCAGACCCGAGGTGACCATCGGCGGCCGCGGGTCGTTCGGGATGGCGTTGCGGTTGACCGTGATGCCGACCTCGTGGAGGCGGTCCTCGGCCTGCTGGCCGTCCAGCTCCGAGTTGCGCAGGTCGACGAGGACCAGGTGCACGTCGGTGCCGCCGGACAGGACGGAGACGCCGACCTCGGTGACGTCCGGCTGCACCAGACGCTCGGCGATGATCTTCGCGCCCTCCAGGGTGCGCTCCTGGCGCTCCTTGAACTCGGGCGAGGCCGCCACCTTGAAGGAGACCGCCTTGGCCGCGATGACGTGCTCCAGCGGGCCGCCCTGCTGACCCGGGAAGACCGCGGAGTTGATCTTCTTGGCCAGCTCCTGCGTCGACAGGATGACGCCGCCGCGCGGACCGCCGAGGGTCTTGTGAGTGGTGGTGGTGACGACGTGGGCGTGCGGCACCGGGTTCGGGTGCAGACCGGCGGCGACCAGGCCCGCGAAGTGCGCCATGTCGACCATCAGGTACGCGCCGACCTCGTCCGCGATGCGGCGGAAGGCGGCGAAGTCCAGCTGACGCGGGTAGGCGGACCAGCCCGCGACGATCAGCTGCGGCTTGGACTCCTTGGCGAGGCGCTCGACCTCGGCCATGTCGACCTGGCCGGTCTCGTCCACGTGGTACGGGACCACGTTGTAGAGCTTGCCGGAGAAGTTGATCTTCATGCCGTGGGTCAGGTGACCGCCGTGGGCCAGGTTCAGGCCCATGATCGTGTCGCCCGGCTTGAGCAGCGCGAACATCGCGGCGGCGTTGGCCTGCGCACCGGAGTGCGGCTGGACGTTCGCGGCCTCGGCGCCGAACAGCGCCTTGATGCGGTCGATCGCGATCTGCTCGACCACGTCGACGTGCTCGCAACCGCCGTAGTAGCGGCGGCCCGGGTAGCCCTCGGCGTACTTGTTGGTCAGGACCGAGCCCTGGGCCTCCATGACGGCGACGGGAGCGAAGTTCTCCGACGCGATCATTTCCAGGGTCGACTGCTGGCGCACGAGCTCGGCGTCGACGGCGGCGGCGACGTCCGGGTCGAGCTCGTGGAGGGGGGTGTTCAGGACGGACATCAAGTTCCCCTGGGGTCTCAGTTGTCGGAGTGGGTGAGCGCGGCGTACTCGTCGGCCGTCAGGACGTCCTTCGGCTCCTCCGACAGACGCACCTTGAACAGCCAGCCACCCTCGAACGGAGCCGTGTTGACCAGCGCCGGGTCGTCCACGACGTCCTGGTTGGCCTCGACGACCTCGCCGGAGACGGGGGAGTACAGGTCGCTGACCGACTTGGTCGACTCCAGCTCGCCACAGGTCTCGCCCTCGGTGACGCTCTCGCCGACCTCGGGGAGCTGGGCGTAGACGACGTCACCGAGCGCGTTGGCCGCGAACTCCGTGATGCCGACCGTCGCGACGCCGTCCACGGCGTCCGACAGCCACTCGTGCTCCTTGGTGTAACGCAGCTGCTGGGGGTTGCTCATGACCTGATTCTCCTGGATGCGGGGGAGTGGATACGAACAGTGGTCTCGGGTGGTGAGACGCGTACGGGAGCCCCGCCGCACGGCCTGCGCCGTACGACACGGACCCCGCGGGCTACTTCTGCCGCTTGTAGAACGGCAGGGCCACGACCTCGTACGGCTCATGCGTACCGCGAATGTCGACGCCGACGCCGGAGGTGCCGGGCGCGGCGTGCGCCGCGTCGACGTACGCCATGGCGATCGGCTTGCCCAGCGTCGGGGACGGGGCGCCGGAGGTGACCTCGCCGATGACCTTGCCGTCGGCGACGACCGGGAAGCCGGCGCGCGGGACGCGACGGCCTTCGGCGATCAGGCCGACCAGCTTGCGCGGCGGGTTCGTGGCGGCGCGCTCGGCGGCGGCCTCCAGGGCGGCGCGACCGACGAAGTCGCCCTCCTTCTCGAACTTCACGACCCGGCCCAGACCCGCGTCGAACGGGGTCAGCGAGGTGGTCAGCTCGTGCCCGTACAGCGGCATGCCCGCCTCCAGGCGCAGCGTGTCGCGGCAGGACAGCCCGCACGGGACCAGGCCCACGCCCTCGCCGGCCTTCGTCAGGGCCTGCCACAGCTCGACCGCGTGCTCGGGGGCCACGAACAGCTCGAAGCCGTCCTCGCCCGTGTAGCCGGTGCGGGCGATCAGCGCGGGCACGCCCGCGACGGTGCCCGGCAGACCGGCGTAGTACTTGAGACCGTCCAGGTCGGCGTCGGTCAGGGACGCCAGGATGCCGGGGGACTCGGGGCCCTGGACGGCGATCAGCGCGTACGCGTCGCGGTCGTCGCGGACCTCGACGTCGAAGCCCGCCGCGCGCTCGGTCAGCGCGTCCAGCACGACCTGGGCGTTCGAGGCGTTGGCGACGACCATGTACTCCGTCTCGCCCAGGCGGTAGACGATCAGGTCGTCCAGGATGCCGCCGTCCTCCACGCAGATGTGCGTGTAGCGGGCGCGGCCGACGCCGACGGTCGAGATGTTGCCGACCAGCGCGTGGTCCAGGGCCTTGACGGCCTCCGGGCCGGTCAGGGTGATCTCGCCCATGTGGGAGAGGTCGAAGAGGCCGGCCTTGGTGCGTACCGCGGTGTGCTCCTCGCGCTCACTGGCGTAGCGCAGCGGCATGTCCCAGCCCGCGAAGTCGGTCATGGTCGCACCGAGCGAACGGTGCAGCGCGTCGAGCGCGGTCAGGCGGGGGGCAGTGCTCATGGGTGTGGCTCCCGGGTCCCAGGGCATGACATGACGAGGACGATCCTCCCCATCTGTCATCGGAACCTGAGAGGTTCGCCGAGAGTTACCGCGGGTACGCGGCGCGCCCTCGACTTGCACCTTGGGTGGAGCGCGCGCCGTCGCCCGTCGGGGGACGGGCGTGTCGCGGCTCGCTTTTCAGATCTGCCTCATCCACGCGGTACGGGGCCTGAGAGATTCAAGGGAGGTACTTGCTCCTTCGGCGCCCGGGCACGGCCTCGCGGCCTGCCGGGACTCTCCCGCGCGGATTCAAGCGGCCGGTATGCAGTTGGTGTCCAGATGGCGCACATCATTGCACGGGTCGCGCGGGAGTGGGCGGTGGGGCCCGCAAGAACGTACGAGCGGAACCGGGCCCGCCGGATTACCGTCTCTTTACACTCAGTGGGCATGGGGCCTTCACGGCCCGATTTCGGGGGGAGAGCACTGTGCGGAGATTCGAAGTGGTGACACCGTCGGGGACCGTGGACGCGGTCCCCACCCAGCGGGGCGTACCGGCCCGCGTGGCGGGCCGCGTACGGGACCTGCGGGGCGCACCGGCCCGCGGCCCCCACCGGCTCGGCTTCGCCGCCGGTGACATCGTCGTGGTCTCGGGCCTGCCGGGGGGCGGCAAGAGCACCCTGATCAAGCGCGCCGCCGAGGGCGGGGGCATCGACTCCCAGGACGTCCGCGAGCGCTGGGAGCGCCGCATGCCGGGCGCCCTGCCCTACGCCGTCTACCGGCCCGCCGTCCGCGTCGCCCACTACTGGGGACTGTGGCGCCGGCTGAGCTCCGGCGACTCTGTGGTGGTCCACGACTGCGGCACCCAGAGCTGGGTGCGCGCGACCCTGGCCGCCGTCGCCCGCCGCCGCGGCCGCGCCCTGCACCTGCTGCTGCTGGACACCACCGCCGAGGAGGCCCTCTCCGGGCAGGAGGCCCGCGGCCGGCGCGTCTCCGCGTACGCCTTCGCCCGCCACCGCGGCGCCGTGCGCCGGCTGCTGCGCGAGGCCGAGGCCGGCCGGCCGCCGGCGGGCTGCGCCTCGGCCGTCCTGCTCGACCGCCGCTCGGCCGCCGCGGTGACCCGCATCTCGTTCGAGGGCTGAGGGCGGGGCCGGTAGCCTCGGCACGACACATCGCCGAACCTACGGAGGCAACGGCACATGCAGGGCAGCGGCTGGCCGGCGAACGAGGTGGAGCGGGTGCTCGGGGCGGCGCTCGGGCAGGCGGACGCCGGCGAGCGGATCCTGGAGGCGCTGGGCCGCGGCCACGTCTGGGTTCCGCTGCCCGAGGGCGGCGGGCCCGACAGCGACGGCCTCACCCTGCCCACGATGCTGATCGACGGCGAGGCGTACGTCCCCGTCTACAGCTCCGAGGCCCAGTTCCGGGTCGGCGCCGGCGCCGCCATGGACTTCGCCGTCGCCCCCGCCGTCGAATTCGCCCGCGGGCTGCCCCCGCAGCTCGGCATCGCCCTCAACCCCGAGGGCGCCGTCGGCGTGCCGCTGCCGCCCGCCGCCGTCGCCGCCCTGTGTCGCACCGGCCGGACCCCCCTCGACGGACCGGCCACCGGAGGGCGCGTACGGCTCTACGAGCCCGACTGGCAGGACGACCCGGTCGACTTCCTCGCCGCCGCCTCCGAGGAGTTCCGCGCCACCGGGGTGGTCGCCGCCGCGCACCGCTGCCTGGCCAGCGTCGAGGCCGGGGCGCCCGAGCTGTACATCGGTGTCCGACTGGTGGGATGGGATCCCGAGTTCCGAAACGCCCCGCTGGAGGCCCTCGGCCGGGCCCTGGCCCGCGTACCGGCGCCCTGGCCGGTGCAGTTGATCCTCCTCGACGCCGCCGAGGACCCGGTCACGGACTGGATTCGTGAGCGCGTACGCCCCTTCTACCTCCCGTAGCGCCGCTTAAGCTGGTTGGTACGCGTGGACGACGGGCGGACGAAGAGGGGTACCGGGTGAGTGCGTCAGGCACGGCCGCGGCCGGGCAGGTCGAGCACATGCTGCGCCAGGTGACACCCGGGCGCTATGACAGCTACGAGTCATTCCTGCACGCCCTCGCCGAGGGCCGGCTGTGGATGCTGCTGTGGCAGGGGCAACCGGGCTCACCGGACGCCCAGTACGGCGGCATGGAGGTCGAGGGCCTGGGGTACGCGCCCTGCGTGACCTCCCCGCAGGAGCT
This sequence comes from Streptomyces sp. NPDC048606, assembly GCF_040650855.1. Taxonomy (NCBI): domain Bacteria; kingdom Bacillati; phylum Actinomycetota; class Actinomycetes; order Kitasatosporales; family Streptomycetaceae; genus Streptomyces; species Streptomyces sp. NPDC048606. The sequence continues at coordinate 446,489 of NZ_JBEZIB010000002.1, forward strand.
GGCCGCCGGTGGCTGGAACAGGGGCTACGAGGTGGTCACCGGCCGGGACATCGCCCGCGCCCTCTACCCGGACCGGTGGGGGCTGTGGATCAACCCGCACGACCGCGGCGGCGGCCTCGGCGTGCCCTGGGCCGACCTGCGCCGCGTCGCCACCGGCCTGGACCGGATGCCGGCCGGGCCGCTGCGGCTGTCCGAGCCCGCCCTGGAACTCCCGCAGTTCTACGGACTGCTGACCCAGCACGCGCACCGCACGCCGGCCGTCAGGTCGCTGCGCCGCGCCTGGGTGCAACCCGCGATCGGGTCGGCGTACCTCGCGGTGGGCCTCGACCTCTACGACGCCTCCCCGCCGGCGCTGGAATCCGTCCGGGAGATGATGCGCCAGTCGGTCGGCGCCGTGCCCGAGGGGGTCCCGGTGTGCACGGTCGCGCTGGCCGACGAGCACGACCCCGTGGCGATGTGGCTGCGGTCGCAGACGCGGCCGTTCTACGACCGGGAGGGCCAGGCGGCCTACTAGCCGCGCTCCCCACAGGCGTGCTCGAAGCCCGCCGGAGGGTCGCCGGAGGAGTTTCACCGAGCCCCCTACAGGCTTTGCCCGGGTGTGCCCGGAGCATGAGACGAACGCGTCGAGCGGACAACGGGCCGCCGGGAACCATCGTTCCCGGCGGCCTTCGCGTTGTCCGGATTTCGCCGTACCCGTCTGCCCAATAGGCGCACTGATCCTGCGAGTTGGGCGGCATGTCCGTTTGCGTACCGAACGGACGGTCTTGCTCCGCTGAGCCGTGAGCGGAGTCCGGATAACGGGAATCAGATCGTCAGATCACGGTTGCGCATCCATTCATCTGCGGGTCTGGCGGCTGGTCGAGCGACCGATGAAGACTCCCCACCCAAGAGCCGGTCAGTCCTCCAGGACCCGGTTCGGCACGTGGACTTCGCTTGTCGTTTCACACAGCACTTCCCGCACGTCAGCTGCGCCGCCCGGCACCACCGCGGGCGCCGCCGCCCGGCACGGCGCACGCTCCTTCGCACCGCACCGCTTCCGTACCGCAACGCACCGCACGCACCACACGCACAGCACCGCACGCACCGCAACGCACCTCCGTACAGCGCAGCACCGCACCGAGCACATCCGCACCTCCCGCACCGCGCACACCCGCACCTCAACGCGTTCACGTGTCCCGAGCACTTCGAGCGCCACTCCGCACCAACGCCGCCACAGCGGCGGGCATGGGCCGGCCACCCGTCGGCCGAGAGGGGTCCCCACCACGATGACGGCACCACTGCACGACACGAGCGCGGAAACGCCCGCACCCGTGTCCGTAGCCGACGTCCCAGCCAAGGCCATCGAAGGCCGCTCGCCCGGTCGCATTGCATGGATGCGGCTCAAGCGCGACAAGGTCGCGCTGACCGGCGGCGTGGTCGTGATCCTCCTGATCCTGGTGGCCATCTTCGCGCCGCTGATCGTGAACCTGCTGGGCCACCCGCCCAACGAGTTCCACGAGGACATGATCGACCCGGACCTGGGCACGCCGCTCGGCTCCTTCGGTGGCATCAGCTCCGACTTCCTGCTGGGCGTCGAACCGACCAACGGCCGCGACGTGTTCAGCCGGATCGTCTACGGCGCCCGCATCTCCCTGGTCGTCGCCTTCCTGGCGGCCTTCGTGTCGGTCGTCCTCGGCAGCTTCCTGGGCGCCCTCGCCGGCTTCCTCGGCGGCTGGGTCGACGGCGTCATCAGCCGCACGATGGACCTGCTGCTGGCCTTCCCGCAGCTGCTGTTCACCATCGCCCTGGTCTCCGTCGTCCCCAACTCCCTGTGGGGGTTCGAGGGTTCGGGCGTCCGCATGGGCGTGCTGATCCTGGTCATCGGCTTCTTCGGCTGGCCGTACATCGGCCGCATCGTCCGCGGCCAGACGATCTCCCTGCGGGAACGCGAGTACGTCGAGGCCGCCCGCAGCCTCGGCGCCGGCCGCGGCTACATCCTGATCAAGGAGCTGCTGCCGAACCTGGTCGCGCCGATCCTCGTCTACGCCACGCTGATCATCCCGACCAACATCCTGACCGAGGCGGCCCTCAGCTTCCTGGGCGCCGGCGTCAAGCCACCCACCGCCTCCTGGGGAAAGATGCTCTCCGACGCCGTCCCCATCTACCAGGACGACCCCATGTACATGGTGGTCCCCGGTATGACGATCTTCATCACCGTCCTGGCGTTCAACCTCTTCGGGGACGGGCTGCGTGACGCACTCGACCCCAAGGGCAGCTGAACCGCTTCTTCGATTCACCACCTATGGAGGTTGGACAACCGTGATCCGCAGAAAGCAGGCTCTCGCGATCACCGCCGTGATCGCCGCCCTGTCGATGACCGCCGCGTGCGGCGGCAACGGCGACAAGAAGGACGAGGCCAAGGGCGAGACCGACGGCGCCAAGGGCTACAGCGGCGCCGCGACCGCCGTCATCAACCCCTCCGACGCCAAGGGCGGCGAGCTCAAGCTCTGGTCCCCGCAGGACGTCGACTACCTCGACCCGGCGCGCGCCTACTACGGCTTCGTCTGGAACATGCAGCGGCTCTACGTCCGCAGCCTGCTGGCCTACGACAGCAAGCCCGGCAAGGACGGCACCAAGGTGGTCCCGGACCTCGCCGAGGCGCTGCCGGTCATCACCAACGACGGCAAGACCTACACGCTCAAGATCAAGGACGGGGTGAAGTTCGAGGACGGTTCGCCGATCACCTCGAAGGACATCAAGTACGGCGTCGAGCGCGTCTTCGCCCAGGACGTCCTGTCCGGCGGTCCGACCTACCTGATCGACCTCCTCGACCAGGGCCAGAAGTACCCCGGCCCCTACAAGGACACCGACCCGAACAAGATGGGTCTGAAGTCCGTCGAGACGCCGGACGACAAGACGATCGTCTTCAACCTGGCGAGCGCGAACTCCGACTTCAGCTACCTGCTGGCCATGCCGTCCTCCTCGCCGGTCCCGGCGGGCAAGGACACGGGCGCCACGTACACCAACAAGCCGATCTCCACCGGTCCTTACAAGGTCGAGAGCTTCACCGCCGGCAAGGGCGCGACCTTCGTCCGCAACGACAACTGGGACCCGAAGACGGACCCGATCCGCAAGGGTCTGCCGGACAAGGTCTCCTTCACGGTCACCACCAACCCGGACGACATGGACCAGCGCCTGCTCTCGGGCGACATCGACATGGCCGTCGACGGCACCGGTGTCCAGCAGGCCGCGAAGAACAAGATCCTCAAGGACGCGAACCTCAAGAAGAACGCGGACAACCCCTTCACGGGCTACATCCGCTACTTCGCCTTCCCGCAGTCGGTCGCGCCGTTCGACAACATCGAGTGCCGCAAGGCCGTCATCTACGCGGCCGACCCGAAGTCCCTGCAGACCGCCCGCGGCGGCCCGACCAGCGGTGACCTCGGCGCGAACATGCTGCCGCCCGGCATCCCCGGCTCGGACAAGGACTACGACCCCTTCGGCCTGACGAAGGGCAAGCCGCAGGAGGCCAAGGCCAAGGAGGCCCTCAAGGCCTGTGGCAAGCCCGAGGGCTTCGAGACCGTCATCGCCGTGCGCAACAACCGCGCCCCCGAGGTGAAGACGGCCGAGTCGCTCCAGGCGGCCCTCGCCAAGGTCGGCATCAAGGCGACGATCGACCAGTACGACGGCAAGCTCTCCTCCTCCACGATCGGTTCGCCCGAGAACGTGAAGAAGAAGGGCTACGGCATCATCGTCATGGGCTGGGGCGCCGACTACAACTCCGGCTCCGGCTTCCTCCAGCCGCTGGTCGACGGCTCGTTCATCGCGCCGAACGCCAACAACAACTACACCGAGCTGAACGACGACGAGGTCAACGGCCTCTTCGACAAGGCCGCGGCCGCCGCCACGCCGGAAGCCGCCGCCCCGTTCTACACGGAGATCAACAAGAAGGTCATGGAGAAGGCGCTCTACCTGCCGATCAACTTCGACAAGGCGCTCGTCTACCACAACCCGCGCCTGACGAACGTCTTCTTCAACGAGTCCTACGGCAAGATCGACCTCGCCACGGTGGGCATCAAGCAGTAACAGCGGCTCCGGCCCGAGTTGTCACGTACCACGTAACACACAGGCAAGTGCCTTCACCGCACATGCGCTAGTCCGAAGGGCAGGTGAAGGCCGCAGGCGGTGGCCGCCGTCCCCACGAGGGGCGGCGGCCACCCGCCCCGGGCGGCCGACTGCAGTGCTCGTCTACCTCATACGGCGGCTGTTCAACGTCGCCGCAACGCTGCTGGTGGTCTCCGTGGTCACCTTCGGCATCTTCTTCGCGGTCCCGAAGCTCACCGGCAGCGACCCCGCGCTCATGTACGCCGGACGCGAGACCAACGAGACCGCCCTGGCGGGCATCCGCGTGAAGATGGGCTTCGACAAGCCCATCTCCGAGCAGTACCTGCTCTTCGTCAAGGGCATCTTCGCCGGCCGCGACTACGACGGCGGCTCCGACGTCACCCACTGTGCGGCGCCCTGCTTCGGCTACTCCTTCAAGACCGAGGCCCCCGTCTGGGAGACCATGCTGGACCGGATGCCGGTCACCCTCTCGCTCGCCCTCGGCGCGGCCGTGATCTGGGTGATCGCCGGTGTGGCCACGGGCGTCGTCTCCGCCCTCAAGCGCCGCACGGCCATCGACCGGACCGTCATGGTCGGCGCGCTCGCCGGCGTCTCCCTGCCGATCTTCTTCACCGGCATGGTGGCCCCCGCGCTCTTCGTCTACGGCCTCGGCTGGTTGGAGGTCTCCAACTACCAACCGCTCACCGAGGACCCGCTGGCCTGGCTGAACAGCCTGATCCTGCCCTGGATCACGCTCGCCTTCCTCTTCGCCGCGACCTACGCCCGCATCACCCGCGCCACCATGCTGGAGGTCCTCGGCGAGGACTACATCCGCACGGCCCGCGCCAAGGGGCTCAAGGAGGGCGTGGTCATCCGCAAGCACGCCCTGCGCTCCACCCTCACCCCGGTCGTCACGATGTTCGGCCTCGACCTCGGCGGCCTGCTCGGCGGCGCGGTGCTCACCGAGACGACCTTCAACTTCCAGGGCCTCGGCACGGCGGCCGTCGCCGCCATCGGGGCCGGCGACCTCCCCGTGATCATGGGGGTCACCCTGCTCGCCGCGCTGTTCGTGGTGATGGCCAACCTGATCGTGGACCTGCTGTACGCCGTCATCGACCCGCGCGTGAGGCTGACGTGACCAAGAACGTTTCCGACGAGCCCGCGTTCGTCCCCGAGCAGGGCGGCCCGCGTGACGGGTCCCCCTTCCTCTCCGTGCGCGACCTGAAGGTGCACTTCCCGACCGACGACGGCCTGGTCAAGTCCGTCGACGGGCTCTCCTTCGACCTCGAACGCGGCAAGACCCTCGGCATCGTCGGCGAGTCCGGCTCCGGCAAGTCCGTCACCTCGCTGGCCATCATGGGCCTGCACCGCACCGGCAACGCCCGCAGCCGCCCGCACATCTCCGGCTCGGTGGTGCTCGACGGCGAGGACCTCGTCGCCGCCGACGCCGACCACGTACGAAGGCTGCGCGGCCAGAAGATGGCGATGGTCTTCCAGGACCCGCTGTCCGCGATGCACCCGTACTACTCCGTCGGCAAGCAGATCATCGAGGCGTACCGGACCCACCATCCCGAGGCCGACAAGAAGAAGGCCCGCGCCCGGGCCGTCGAGATGCTCGACCGCGTCGGCATCCCGGAGCCCCACCGACGGGTGGACGCCTACCCGCACGAGTTCTCCGGCGGCATGCGCCAGCGCGCCATGATCGCGATGGCCCTCGTCAACAACCCCGAGCTGCTCATCGCCGACGAGCCGACCACCGCCCTGGACGTCACCGTCCAGGCGCAGATCCTCGACCTGATCCGGGACCTGCAGAAGGAGTTCGGCTCCGCAGTCATCATGATCACGCACGACCTCGGCGTGGTCGCCGAGATGGCCGACGACATCCTCGTGATGTACGGCGGCCGGTGCGTCGAGCGCGGTACCGCCGAGAAGGTCTTCTACGAACCCCGCCACCCCTACACCTGGGGGCTGCTCGGCTCCATGCCGCGCATCGACCGCGAGCAGACCGAGCGCCTCATCCCGGTCAAGGGGTCGCCGCCCAGCCTGATCAACATCCCGTCCGGTTGCGCCTTCAACCCCCGGTGCCCCTACGCCGACGTGCCCAAGGGCGGCATCACCCGCACCCAGCGCCCCGAGCTGACCCAGGACGACAGCCGGCACTGGTCCGCCTGCCACATGTCGCAGGAGGAGCGGACCCGGATCTGGACCGAAGAGATTGCGCCGAAGCTGTGACCGACATGAAGAAGACGGACGCGACCGACCCGGCGCGGGCTGCCGCGGACGGTTCGGCGGACGGCCCGTCCGACACGCTGCTCAAGGTGACGGGCCTGGTCAAGCACTTCCCCATCAACAAGGGGCTGCTGCGCAGGCAGACCGCGGCCGTCAAGGCCGTGGACGGCATCGACTTCGACGTCCGCCGCGGTGAGACCCTCGGCGTCGTCGGCGAGTCCGGCTGCGGCAAGTCGACCATGGGCCGACTGATCACCCGCCTCCTCGAACCGACCGGCGGGAAGATCGAGTTCGAGGGTCGGGACATCACGCACCTGGGCGTCGCGGGCATGCGACCGCTGCGCCGCGACGTGCAGATGATCTTCCAGGACCCGTACGGCTCGCTGAACCCGCGCCACACGGTCGGCACCATCGTCGGCGCCCCCTTCAAGCTCCAGGGGGTCACCCCCGAGGGCGGCCTGAAGGCGGAGGTCCAGCGGCTGCTGTCGCTGGTCGGCCTGAACCCGGAGCACTTCAACCGCTATCCGCACGAGTTCTCCGGCGGTCAGCGCCAGCGCATCGGCATCGCCCGGGCGCTGGCCCTCAAGCCGAAGCTCGTGGTCGCGGACGAGCCGGTGTCGGCGCTGGACGTGTCGATCCAGGCCCAGGTGGTGAACCTGCTGGACGACCTCCAGGAGGAGCTCGGACTGACGTACGTGATCATCGCGCACGACCTGTCGGTCATCCGGCACGTCTCGGACCGCATCGCGGTGATGTACCTCGGCAAGATCGTGGAGCTGGCCGACCGCAACGCGCTGTACTCGGCGCCCATGCACCCGTACACCAACGCGTTGATGTCGGCGGTGCCGGTGCCCGACCCGCGGCGGCGCGGCGCGAAGAGCGGTCGCATCCTGCTGAAGGGCGACGTGCCCTCGCCGATCTCCCCGCCGAGCGGTTGCCGCTTCCACACCCGCTGCTGGAAGGCGACGGCCCTGTGTGCGACGCAGGACCCGCCCCTGGTGGCGCTGAAGACCGGGCACCAGGTGGCCTGCCACCACCCGGAGAACGCCCCCGACCAGGCCCCCGGGGACCCGGCGCTGCCGGGCGCCTCGGACGCGGTGGCGGCGGTCTCGGAGTAGCCGGCGAACTCCACCTCGCCGGCACCCAACTCGCCCGCGGATACACCGCACAACCCGCCCTCACCGCCGAACGCTTCACCGCCAACCCCTACGGA